>JAQGLT010000024.1 GCA_028292745.1 Polaromonas sp.
TCAAGATGGCCCAGGGCGCCAAGCCGGGCGAGGGCGGCCAGCTGCCCGGCGGCAAGGTCAGCGAATACATCGGCCAGCTGCGCTTCTCCGTGCCCGGCGTCGGCCTGATCTCGCCGCCGCCGCACCACGACATCTATTCGATCGAGGACCTGGCCCAGCTGATCCACGATTTGAAGAACGTCAACCCGCGCGCCAGCATCAGCGTCAAGCTGGTCAGCGAAACCGGCGTCGGCACCATCGCTGCCGGGGTGGCCAAGGCCAAGGCCGACCATGTGGTGATCGCCGGCCATGACGGCGGAACCGGCGCCTCGCCCTGGTCGTCGATCAAGCATGCCGGATCGCCCTGGGAAATCGGCCTGGCCGAAACCCAGCAGACGCTGGTGCTCAACCGCCTGCGTGGCCGCATCCGCGTGCAGGCCGACGGCCAGATGAAGACCGGCCGCGACGTGGTCATCGGCGCGCTGCTGGGCGCCGACGAGTTCGGCTTTGCCACCGCGCCGCTGGTGGTCGAGGGCTGCATCATGATGCGCAAATGCCACCTCAACACCTGCCCGGTCGGCGTGGCGACGCAAGACCCGGTGCTGCGCCAGAAATTCAGCGGCAAGCCCGAGCATGTGGTCAATTACTTCTTCTTCGTGGCCGAGGAAGCCCGCCAGCTGATGGCGCAGCTCGGCATCGCCAAGTTCGACGACCTGATCGGCCGGCCCGACCTGCTCGACACGCAAAAAGGCATAGCGCACTGGAAAGCCAGCGGCCTGGACTTCAGCCGCCTGTTCTACCAGCCTCAGGTCCCGGCCGATGTGCCGCGCCTGCACGTGATGAACCAGGACCACGGCCTGGGCAGGGCGCTGGACGTTCGGCTGATTGAAAAGTCAAAGGCGGCCCTGGAAAAGGGCGAAAAAGTCCAGTTCATCGAGGTCACGCGCAACGTCAACCGCACCGTGGGAGCGATGCTGTCGGGCGAGCTGACGCGCCTGCGCCCCGAAGGCCTGCCCGACGACACGCTGCGCATTCAGCTGGAGGGCACCGGCGGCCAGTCGTTCGGCGCTTTCCTGGCCAAGGGCATCACGCTGTACCTGATCGGCGACGCCAACGACTATACCGGCAAGGGCCTGTCGGGCGGGCGCATCGTGGTCCGGCCGAGCATTGATTTCCGGGGCGAAGCGGTCAAGAACACCATCGTCGGCAACACCGTGCTCTACGGCGCCACCACCGGCGAGGCCTTTTTCAGCGGCGTGGCCGGCGAGCGTTTCGCGGTGCGCCTGTCCGGTGCGACAGCGGTGGTCGAAGGCACGGGCGACCATGGCTGCGAATACATGACCGGCGGCACGGTCGTCGTGCTGGGCAAGACCGGCCGCAACTTCGCCGCCGGCATGAGCGGCGGCGTGGCGTATGTCTATGACGAGGACGGGCTGTTCGCCAGCCGCTGCAACACCGCCATGGTGTCGATGGACCGGGTGGTGACGGCCAGCGAGCAGCACACCCATGACCAGTCGGACTGGCACGCTGGCCAAAGCGACGAAGAGCAGCTCAAGCGCCTGCTGCAGGACCACAACCGCTGGACCGGCAGCAAGCGCGCCCGCGAACTGCTCGACAACTGGGCCGTGTCGCGCCTGAAGTTCGTCAAGGTGTTCCCGAACGAGTACAAGCGTGCCCTGATCGAGCGCAAGGACCGGCGCCTGCAGGCGGCCACTGAAACCACCAGCGCGCAGGTGGCCACCAACCGGGAAGCGGTGCTGGCCAAGTAAAGCCGCAGGGCGGCCAGGTCGGCACGCGCCAGCCTGGCCCTCGGCCTGCCGGTCATCCGCTATGGTATTGATAGCTGCTTGCGCAGGTGGAATAAGCGCAAAAGGCATAAAACGCTTAAAAATTGCACAGGACGACGCATCATGGGAAAAATCACCGGCTTCATGGAATACGAGCGCATCGAGGAGGGCTACAAGCCCGTGCCCGAGCGCCTGAAGAACTACAAGGAATTCGTCATCGGCCTGGACGACAAGCAGGCCAACGTGCAGGCGGCGCGCTGCATGGACTGCGGCACGCCGTTTTGCAACAGCGGCTGCCCGGTCAACAACATCATTCCCGACTTCAACGACATGGTGTTTCGCAACGACTGGAAAAACGCGATCGACACGCTGCACAGCACCAACAATTTTCCCGAATTCACCGGGCGCATCTGCCCGGCGCCGTGCGAGGCAGCCTGCACGCTCAACGTGAACGACGACGCGGTGGGCATCAAGTCCATCGAGCACGCAATCATCGACCGCGCCTGGTCCGAAGGCTGGGTCAAGCCGCAAGTTGCCCGTCACAAGACCGGCAAGCAAGTCGCCGTCGTGGGTTCCGGCCCTGCCGGCATGGCGGCCGCGCAGCAACTGGCGCGCGCCGGCCATGAGGTCACGCTGTTCGAGAAGAACGACCGCGTTGGCGGCCTGCTGCGCTACGGCATTCCCGACTTCAAGATGGAAAAGATCCATATCGACCGCCGGGTCGAGCAGATGCAGGCCGAGGGCGTGGTGTTTCGCACTGGCGTCATGGTCGGCAGCCTGCCCAAGGGCTCCAAGGTCACCAACTGGGCCAAGGAAACGATCTCGCCCGAGCAGCTTTGCAAAGCCTTCGATGCGGTGGTGCTGACCGGCGGCGCCGAGCAGTCGCGCGACCTGCCTGTGCCGGGCCGAGACCTGGACGGCGTGCATTTCGCGATGGAATTTTTGCCTCAGCAGAACAAGGTCAATGCGGGCGACAAGGTCAAGGGCCAGCTTCGCGCCGAAGGCAAGCATGTCATCGTCATTGGCGGCGGAGACACCGGCTCCGACTGCGTGGGCACCAGCAACCGCCACGGCGCGGCCAGCGTGACCCAGTTCGAGCTGATGCCGCAGCCGCCCGAGGAAGAAAATCGCCCCATGACCTGGCCCTACTGGCCGATCAAGCTGCGCACCAGTTCCAGCCACGAGGAAGGCTGCGAGCGCGAGTTCGCCATCTCGACCAAGGAGCTGATCGGTGAAAAAGGCAGGGTCACCGGCCTGAAAACCGTTCGCGTCGAATGGAAGGACGGCAAGATGGTCGAAGTTGCCGGTTCCGAGCAGCTCCTCAAGGCCGACCTGGTGCTGCTGGCCATGGGCTTTGTTTCGCCAGTCGCTTCGGTGCTGGACGCTTTCGGCATCGAAAAAGACAGCCGGGGCAACGCCAGGGCCGGCACCGAGTTCATCGGCGGCTACGCCACCAATGTGCCCAAGGTCTTTGCCGCCGGCGACATTCGGCGCGGCCAAAGCCTGGTGGTCTGGGCGATCCGCGAAGGTCGTCAGGCCGCGCGGGCGGTGGATGAGTTTTTGATGGGGTACAGCGATCTGCCGCGCTAGCGTCAAGTTCCCTAGTCGCTCAACGATGTAAAGGGTATTTAGCGTAATCCCTTATGATCCAGAAGCCGGAATGTCCGGCTTCTGTTTTTTTATGGCCTCATCTTCTACCGCCCCCCTTGTTGAACTGAATCACCTGACCTTTGGCTATGGCGAACGTGTCATTCTGGACGATATTTCATTGTCGGTGCCCAGGGGCAAGGTCACGGCACTGCTGGGTGCGTCCGGAGGCGGGAAAACCACCATACTGCGCCTGATCGGCGGCCAGATCCGGGCCCGGTCAGGCGAGTTGCTGTTCGACGGTCAGGACGTAACGCCGATGAGCCAGGCGCAACTCTACGCCGCCCGCAGGCGCATGGGAATGCTGTTCCAATTCGGGGCGCTGTTTGCTGATTTGAGCGTCTTTGAAAATGTGGCCTTCCCGCTCAGGGAGCATACCGACCTGCCGGAACCTCTGATTCGCGACATCGTTCTGATGAAACTCAACGCGGTTGGCCTGCGCGGCGCGCGCGACCTCATGCCCAGCGAAGTCTCGGGCGGCATGGCGCGGCGGATCGCGTTGGCACGCGCCATCGCGCTGGACCCCGAACTGGTCATGTATGACGAGCCTTTTTCCGGTCTTGATCCCATTTCCCTGGGGACGGCGGCGCGCCTCATCCGCCACCTCAACGACAGTATCGGCATGACCAGCATCGTGGTGTCGCACGAGCTTGAGCAGACTTTTGCGCTGGCCGACCATGTGATCATCCTGGCCAACGGCAAGGTCGCCACGCAGGGAACGCCCGATGAGGTGCGCAAAAGCACAGACCCGCTGGTGTACCAGTATGTGCATGCGCTGCCGGACGGGCCGGTTCGTTTTGATTATCCCGGCGTCACGGTCGAGCAGGATTTTGGTCCTGCCGCAACCTCATCACTGCCCCTGAAATCCGGAGCTTCCACATGAGCTGGTACAAGCCTTCGGACGTCGGATTCGCCACCCGCAGCTGGCTTGCCCGGCTGGGCTATGGCGCCCGGCTTTTTCTTCGCCTTTTGACAACGCTGGGGTCGAGCTTCAGGCGCTTTGGGCTGGTGCGTGACCAGATTCATTTTCTTGGCAACTATTCACTGGCCATCATTGCCATCTCGGGCTTGTTTGTCGGGTTTGTGTTTGGCCTGCAGGGCTACTACACACTTTTGCGCTTTGGTTCGACCGAAGCGCTCGGTCAGCTTGTGACCTTCACCTTGGTGCGTGAGCTGGGGCCTGTCGTGACGGCGCTTTTATTCGCCGGCCGTGCCGGCACCTCTCTGACGGCCGAGATCGGCCTCATGAAGGCAGGCGAGCAGATCAGCGTGATGGAGATGATGGCGGTCGATCCGGTGCGGCGTATTTTGGCGCCGCGCTTTTGGGCCGGCGTGATCAGTATGCCGTTGCTGGCTGCAGTGTTCAGCGCAATGGGTGTGATTGGCGGCTGGGTGGTGGGGGTGCTGATGATCGGGGTGGATGCCGGTTCGTTCTGGAGCCAGATTCAAAGCAACGTCGATGTCTGGCGTGATGTGGGCAACGGCATCATCAAAAGCGTTGTGTTCGGCTTCACCGCGACTTTCATCGCGCTGTTGCAGGGTTTTGAAGCACAACCCACTCCCGAAGGCGTGGCCAGCGCCACCACGCGCACGGTGGTCATGGCCTCCCTGGCAGTCCTGGGTCTGGATTTCATCCTGACCGCGATGATGTTTACAACGTAATTACTGCAGAATTTGTGGAACAGCCTGTAGCGGTGCGATAGCTGGCAATTGCTGTTCCTGTGTTTAGAAAGAAGTTAGATGCAACGCTCAAAAATTGATGTGTGGGTTGGCCTGTTTGTCCTGATTGGCGCAGTGGCCATTTTGTTTCTGGCCTTGCAGGCGGCCAACCTGCTCAACCTGAATTTTCAGTCCACCTATCAGGTCAGTGCGGAGTTCGACAATATTGGCGGCCTCAAGCGCAAGGCGGCTGTGCGCAGCGGCGGTGTGGTGGTCGGCCGGGTTGACAGCATCACCTTTAACGACAAGACCTTTCAGGCGCGAGTGCTGCTTGCCATGGAAAGTCGCTATTCTTTCCCCAAGGACAGTTCACTGAAAATTTTGACCAGCGGGCTGCTCGGCGAGCAATATATCGGCATCCAGGCTGGCGGCGCCGACACCGATCTGGTGACGGGCGACGTGATCAGGCAAACGCAGTCTGCCGTGGTACTGGAAAATTTGATTGGGCAATTTTTATTCAGCAAGACAGCGGACGAAAGTGCCGGTTCGGGCGCGACTCTGCCACCAACAGGAATGACAGAGAGAAAATGACGACAACAACCATGACTTTAAAAAAGAGTTCAGGGTGGGCAGCCGCTGCGCTGGCCCTGGTGCTTTTGCAGGGATGCGCAAGTGGCCCCCGGAGTAATCCAGGCGACCCGCTGGAGTCTTTCAACCGCAGCATGTTCAGCTTCAACGAAGGGCTTGACCGTACGGTGCTCAAGCCGGTCGCCACCGTGTACCGGGACGTCACGCCGTCGCCGGTTCGTACCGGCATCACTAACTTTTTTGAAAATATTTCCGATATCCGGTCGTTTTTCAACAACGTGCTGCAGGCCAAGCCTGTAGATGCAGCCGATACCTTCTTTCGTGTCACGGTCAATACGTTCTGGGGTCTGGGCGGCCTTTTGGATATGGCCAGCGAGATGAAGATTCCAAAGCACTCGGAGGATTTTGGCCAGACCTTGGGCACCTGGGGCGTGGCACCCGGCGCTTATGTGGTGCTTCCGCTGTTCGGCCCTTCAACAATGCGGGACACGGCGGGCATGGTTGTCGATTCGCAGGGCAATCTGGTGTCCTACGCGGAAAATGTGCCTGTTCGCAATTCCCTGACGGGCCTGCGGCTGGTGGATACGCGTGCCAATTTGCTAAATGCCGGAAATATTCTTGACCAGGCTGCGCTGGACAAATATGCATTCACGCGCGATGCCTACCTGCAGCGCCGGCAGAGCCTCATTGGGGGTGACGCACAAGATCGACCTGCCGCACCCGAAGAGCGCTATGACCTGCCAGAGGGCGCGTCCACTACCGGCAACTCGGCGGCACCTGCGCCGAAGTTACCGTAAAGCCCTGGTAACAAGCTTTACCAAAGTATGGCAAAAGTTCATCGGGCGAGAGGCACAGGTTTCGCAAAATGGTTGCAGACTTTGGGTTGCCAGTGCATTGGCTGGAACCTGCAGCAATAATTTGCAGCTTTACCGGCCCGTCTTTTTGATTTTGAAGGAAAACCATGAACCGTAGAAGCCTTGGACGTTTATTGACCGCTACCCTCAGTCTGGCGCTGCTGGGCTCTGCCTCCTGGGTGCGTGCGGCCGCCGACGAGGCGCCTGATGCACTGATCAAGCGGGTTTCGAGCGAGGTGCTAGACACGATCCGATCGGACAAGGCCATTCAGGCGGGCGAGTTGAACCGGGTACTGGCACTGGTGGATGCCAAGGTCATGCCCAATGTCAATTTCACCCGCATGACCGCATCTGCTGTGGGCCGTAACTGGCGCCAAGCCACGCCCGAGCAGAAAAAGCGCTTGCAGGACGAGTTCAAGACCTTGCTGATACGCACTTACTCCGGCGCCTTGTCGCAGGTGAATGATCAAAAGCTCAACGTCAAGCCCTTGCGCGCAGAGCCTACCGACACGGAAGTGACGGTTCGTACCGAGGTTCTGGGCCGTGGCGACCCGGTCCAGCTGGATTACCGCATGGAAAAAACGCCGACCGGTTGGAAGATTTATGACCTCAATGTGCTGGGCGTCTGGCTGGTGGAAACCTACCGTACCCAGTTTGCCCAGGAAATCAGTGCCAATGGCGTGGATGGCCTGATTGCGTCGATGGCGCAGCGCAACAAAAACAATGCTGCCGGCAAGTCCTGAAAACTTGCCTTTCATGATCAAGCTACCTGCTGTCCTGACGCATGCGCAAGCCGCCGGATTTTTTCGGATGGCGGGCGAAGCTGTTTTGCCTCAATCCAAGGATGTTGTGCTGGATGCGACTGATCTGCAGCGGTTCGACTCGTCGGCGTTGGCCATCTTGCTGGCCTGCCGCCGCCGGTCGCTGGCGGCAGGCAAAACGTTTGCGGTGCGTGGCGCGTCCGAGCGGCTGCTCCAGCTTGCCGGCGTCTATGGTGTTGCCGCGCTGATTCCTGTTGTTGCCGAGCGCCCGGCTTTGTAGCCGCTTGGCGCATGCTTCCCGGCGCCAAGCGCCTGTTTGCAAGGGCTTGGCACCGCTTGGCAATCCCAAAAGCCGACAGCCCCTAAAATGGCGGGCTCATGCCAGCCATTTCCTTCCAGTCCGTTTCCAAAACCTACCCCTCCACCCGCAACCAGCCCGGTCCCGATCTGAAGGCTCTGGACAGCGTGAGCTTTGACATCCAGCAAGGCGAGTTTTTTGGCCTGCTGGGCCCCAACGGCGCGGGTAAAACCACACTCATCAGCATTCTGGCCGGCCTGTCGCGTGCCAGCAGCGGGAGGGTGATGGTCCATGGCAGTGATGTCGTGCTTGACTATGCCAATGCCAGGCGCAAGCTCGGCATCGTGCCGCAGGAGTTGGTGTTTGACCCGTTTTTCACCGTGCGTGAAGCGCTTCGCATCCAGTCGGGCTATTTCGGTATCAAGCACAACGATGACTGGATCGATGAGCTGCTTTTCAACCTGGGCCTGGCCGACAAGAGCCATGCCAACATGCGCCAGCTCTCGGGCGGCATGAAGCGCCGGGTGCTGGTGGCGCAAGCGCTGGTGCACAAGCCGCAGGTCATCGTGCTGGACGAGCCGACGGCTGGCGTGGACGTGGAACTGCGCCAGACCCTCTGGCAGTTCATCGCAAGGCTCAACAAGGAAGGCAGCACGGTGCTGCTCACGACCCACTACCTGGAAGAAGCCGAGGCCCTGTGCAGCCGAATTGCCATGCTCAAGCAGGGCCGGGTGGTGGCGCTGGCCCAGACGTCAGCGCTGCTCAAGGCGGCTTCCAGCAATGTGCTGCGTTTCAAAATTGATAGCAAACTTCCCATGCATCTGGCGGATAAGGCCCGCATCACAGGTCGAATCGTGCAGTTCCCCGCCCACAATGCCCACGAAATCGAGCAGTATCTTGCGGCGATACGGCAGGCTGGCCTGGTCGCCGAAGACGTTGAAATCCGAAAGGCTGATCTGGAAGATGTGTTTCTTGAGGTCATGACTGACAAATCCGGAGTGGTGGCATGACGGGCTGGCAAACGCTTTTTTACAAGGAGGTCCTGCGGTTCTGGAAAGTCGGCTTCCAGACTGTAGGCGCACCGGTCCTGACCGCCGTGCTGTACATGCTGATTTTTGGCCATGTGCTGCAGGGACAGGCGCTGGTCTATGGCAAGGTGAGCTATACCGCCTTCCTGGTCCCTGGCCTGGTGATGATGAGCGTGCTGCAGAACTCCTTTGCCAACAGCTCGTCGTCCCTGATCCAAAGCAAGATCATGGGCAGCTTGGTGTTTGTGCTGTTGACGCCGCTTTCGCACTGGCACTGGTTTTTTGCCTATGTGGGTTCCTCTATCGTGCGCGGCCTGCTGGTCGGGACTGGCGTGTTCGTGGTCACGGTGTTTTTTGGCCGGCCTGGCTTCGAGGCCCCGGTATGGATTGCGGTATTTGCTGTTCTGGGCTCGGCCATGCTGGGGGCGCTGGGCGTGATTGCCGGCTTGTGGGCCGAAAAATTCGACCAGATGGCCACCTTCCAGAACTTCATCATCATGCCCATGACCTTTCTGAGCGGCGTTTTTTACTCCATCCATTCATTGCCGCCGTTCTGGCAGGAAATCAGCCACCTGAACCCGTTCTTTTACATGATCGATGGCTTTCGCTACGGTTTTTTCGGCGTCAGCGATGTTTCGCCGTGGCTCAGCCTGGGGCTGGTGCTGACAGCATTTCTCATCATCAGCGCGGTCGCCGTCAACATGCTGCGCACCGGCTATAAGATCAGAGGATGACCCCCACGCTTGTCGCTTCGCGTACTGCGCAGCCCCCCGAGGGGGCTGCTGCGCCTGCGGCCCGGCTAAGCCGGTTCCGCGGCCCCTGCTGGCGGGAAGTACCGCCCCACGCATTGCTAATGCATGTGCTGTGCCACACACTTATTTGAAAACCTTGTATGACCCGCGAAGAACTCCAATCCATCATTGCCGCCGGCCTGCCGTGCGAGCACCTTGAGCTGTCCGGCGATGGCCGTCACTGGTACGCGACCATTGTTTCCAGTGCCTTCGAGGGCTTGCGTCTGATCCAGCGCCACCAGCGGGTGTATGCCACGCTGGGCGGCCGGATGCAGACGGACGAAGTGCATGCGCTTTCGATGAAAACCTATACCCCCGCCGAGTGGGCTGGCGGCAACGCGCAATCACCCTCAGAACAATAAAAACATGGACAAATTAATCATCCGGGGCGGTAAATCCCTGGCCGGCTCGGTCGATATCTCGGGCGCCAAAAATGCAGCGCTCCCTGAGTTGTGCGCGGCCTTGCTGACCGCCGAGCCGGTCACGCTGCTGAACGTGCCGGGCCTGCAGGACGTGACCACCATGCTCAAGCTGATCCGCAACATGGGGGTCGTGGCCGAACGCAGCCCAGGCGTGTCGAGCACGGTCACCCTCAATGCCGGCGCCTTGAGCTCCCCCGAAGCCCCCTATGAGCTGGTAAAAACCATGCGCGCCTCGGTGCTGGCCCTGGGGCCGCTGCTGGCGCGCTTTGGGCGGGCCACGGTGTCGCTGCCTGGCGGCTGTGCCATCGGTTCGCGGCCGGTGGATCAGCACATCAAGGGCTTGCAGGCCATGGGTGCGGAGATCAACGTCGAGCATGGCTACATGATTGCCAGGCTGCCTGCCGGACAAAAGCGCTTGACAGGCGCGGCCATTACGACAGACATGGTGACTGTCACCGGGACCGAGAATTTTCTGATGGCCGCCAGCCTGGCTGACGGAGAAACCACGCTTGAAAACGCCGCGCAAGAGCCGGAAATTTTTGATCTGGCTGAAATGCTCATCAAGATGGGCGCAAAAATCGAAGGCCATGGCACGCGGCGCATCCGCATCCAGGGCGTCGAACGGCTCGGTGGCTGCACCCATCAGGTGGTGGCCGACCGGATTGAAACCGGGACCTTCCTGTGCGCTGTTGCGGCGGCGGGCGGCGATGTGGTGCTGAACCACGGACGTGCCGATCATCTCGAAGCCGTGATTGAAAAGCTGCGGGAGGCGGGCGCGACCATTGTGGTCGGCGAAGCGTCCTTGCGAATCCAGGCCCAGGGCCGCCTGAAGGCCCAGTCTTTTCGCACCTCTGAATACCCAGGCTTCCCCACTGATATGCAAGCGCAGTTCATGGCCCTGAACGCCATTGCGCAAGGCACCAGCACGGTCACTGAAACGATCTTTGAAAACCGTTTCATGCATGTCAACGAAATGGTGCGGCTGGGCGCCAAAATCCAGATTGAGGGCAGGGTGTCGGTAGTGGAAGGGGTCGAAAAACTTTTGGGCGCGGCGGTCATGGCGACCGACCTGCGGGCGTCGGCCAGCCTGGTGATTGCCGGGCTGGTGGCCGAAGGCGAAACCTGTGTGGAACGCATCTACCACCTGGACCGGGGCTACGACCGGATGGAGGCGAAATTGCGCGGTATTGGCGCGGACATCGAACGGGTCAAAGCATGATCACCCTTGCGCTTTCCAAAGGCCGTATTTTTGACGACATTCTCCCGCTGCTCAGGACGGCCGGCATCGAGGTGCTGGACGATCCGGAAAAGTCGCGCAAGCTGATACTCGACACCAACCAGCCCGACCTGCGGGTGGTGCTGGTGCGCGCCACCGACGTGCCGACCTATGTGCAGTACGGCGGCGCCGACCTGGGCGTGGTGGGCAAGGACACGCTGCTCGAATCGGGCAGCCAGGGGCTGTACCAGCCGCTGGATCTGCAGATTGCCAAATGCCGCATCAGTGTGGCGGTACGCGAGGGATTTGACTATGCGGCGGCCGTCCGACAGGGCTCGCGCCTGAAGGTGGCGACAAAATACGTGGCCATCTCGCGCGGCTTTTTCGCCACCAAGGGGGTGCATGTGGATCTGATCAAGCTCTATGGCAGCATGGAACTGGCGCCACTCACGGGTCTGGCCGACGCGATCGTCGACCTGGTGTCCACCGGCAGCACCCTCAGGGCCAACCATCTGGTCGAGGTCGAGCGCATCATGGACATCAGTTCGCTCCTGGTGGTGAACCAGACGGCCCTCAAGCTCAAGCAGGCGCCCATCCGCAAGCTGATCGACGCTTTTTCCTCCGCCTGCAGACTGGTCGCCGCAAAAGGCCAACTGGCCTGAACGCTATGAAATTAATAGCTAGACCCGCCCGTCTTTATTGCGCTGAGAGCACTTTTGAAGCTGAATTCAAGGCCCGGCTGCACTGGTCGGCCGATACCGATGCCGAGATCGAGCAGCGGGTCGCCGACATCTTGCTGGACGTGCAGCAGCGCGGCGATGCGGCGGTGCTGGATTACACGGCACGCTTTGATGGCCTGAACGCCGGGTCGGTGGCTGAACTTGAACTCACGCAGGCTGAACTCAAAGCGGCGTTCGAATCGATTCCCTCCGCGCAGCGCGAAGCCCTGCAGGCCGCTGCCCGCCGGGTGCGGACTTACCACGAAGCCCAGAAGAAAGCCAATGGCGAAAGCTGGAGCTACCGTGATGAAGACGGCACGCTCCTGGGTCAGAAGGTGACGCCGCTGGACCGCGTGGGAATTTATGTGCCCGGCGGCAAGGCGGCCTATCCCTCGTCGGTGCTGATGAACGCGATACCCGCCCATGTGGCTGGCGTGGCCGAGATCATCATGGTGGTGCCCACCCCGAAAGGCGAGAAGAACGCCTTGGTGCTAGCGGCTGCCCATGTGGCAGGCGTCACCCGCGCCTTCACCATCGGTGGCGCGCAGGCCGTGGCCGCGCTGGCCTATGGCACGGCTACCGTGCCCAAGGTGGACAAAATCACCGGCCCTGGCAACGCCTATGTGGCGAGCGCCAAAAAGCGCGTGTTCGGCACGGTCGGCATAGACATGATTGCCGGTCCGTCCGAAATCCTGGTGCTGGCCGATGGCACCACGCCCGCCGACTGGGTGGCGATGGACCTGTTCAGCCAGGCCGAGCACGACGAACTGGCCCAAAGCATCCTGCTGTGCCCAGATGCGGCCTATATCGACGAAGTTCAGGCGGCCATCGACCGGCTGCTGCCCACCATGCCGCGCGCCGACATCATCGCCAGGTCATTGACCGGCCGGGGCGCCTTGATCCACACGCGCAGCATGGAGGAGGCCTGCGAGATCAGCAACCGCATCGCGCCCGAGCACCTGGAAGTGTCCAGCCGCGAGCCGCACCGCTGGGAGCCGCTGCTCCGGCATGCCGGCGCGATTTTCCTGGGTGCCTACACCAGCGAAAGCCTGGGCGACTACTGCGCCGGCCCCAACCATGTGCTGCCCACCAGCGGCACGGCGCGCTTTTCGAGCCCGCTGGGGGTGTACGACTTCCAGAAACGCTCCAGCCTGATCGAGGTCAGCGAAGCCGGCGCGCAGGTGCTGGGGAAAATCGCCGCCGAACTGGCCTATGGCGAAGGCCTGCAGGCGCATGCGCGGGCGGCCGAGATGCGCTTGCATGCCATGCCCTTCACGAAAGTCAACGAATGACCCTGCCCATACCAAGACTCGACCCCAAGTTTCAAAAGCTGATTCGCCAGGATGTGCAGTCCATGCATGCCTACGCCATCCAGGACTCCGCTGGCATGGTCAAGCTCGATGCAATGGAAAATCCGCACCGGTTGCCGGCCGCGCTGCAGGCTCATCTGGGCCAGCGCCTGGGCGCGCTGGCGCTGAACCGGTATCCCGATGGACGGGTGGACGACCTGCGCAAGGCGCTCGCCGACCATGCCCGGATGCCGGAAGGCTTTGACCTCATGCTGGGCAATGGCTCGGACGAGCTGATCTCGCTGCTGGCCATGGCCTGCGACGTGCCGGGCGGCTCTATCTTGGCGCCGCTGCCCGGTTTTGTGATGTATGCCATGAGCGCGCGGCTGCAGGGCCTCCAATTCATCGGCGTTGACCTGACGCCCGATTTTGAACTCGACGAAGCGGGGATGCTGGCCGCCATTGCAGCGCACAAGCCGTCCATCACCTACCTGTCGTATCCAAACAATCCCACGGCCAATTTGTGGAGCGACACCGCCATCGAGAACATCATCGACGCGGTTGGCCGGCAGGGCGGCCTGGTGGTCATGGACGAGGCCTATCAGCCGTTTTCCAGCAAAAGCTACATTGACCGTGTCGCCCGGCACGGCCATGTGCTGCTGATGCGCACCCTGAGCAAGTTCGGCCTGGCGGGCGTTCGCATCGGCTACATGATGGGCCCCCAGGCGCTGATTGCCGAGATCGACAAGGTCCGCCCGCCCTACAACATCAGCGTGCTCAATTACGAATGCGCGCTGTTTGCCCTGGAGCACCAGGACGTGTTTGCAGCGCAGGCGGAGGAATTGATCATGCAGCGGACCTTCCTGCTGGAGGCGCTTGCTGCCTTGCCGGGCGTTAAAGTATGGAAAAGCGATGCCAACATGATTCTGGTTCGGGTGCCGGATGCGTCACACGCCTTCGAAGGCCTGAAGCATCGCAAGGTGCTGGTCAAAAATATTTCTAAAATGCATTTCCTGCTCAGCAACTGTCTGCGCGTCACCGTTGGAACCGCCGAAGAAAACGCGCAGCTGCTCGCCGCGCTTGAACAATCCCTATGACGACCTCCATCCTCACTGATACAGCCGCTTCCTCCATCCCACGCACTGCCGAAGTTTCGCGGAACACGGCCGAAACGCAAATCACCGTCAAGCTCAACCTGGACGGTACGGGCCAGGCCAGCCTGTCCACCGGCATCGGGTTTTTTGACCACATGCTGGACCAGATTGCCCGGCACGGGCTGATCGACCTGGATATCCAGGCGGTGGGCGACCTGCATATCGACGGGCACCACACGGTGGAAGATGTCGGCATCACCCTGGGGCAGGCGGTGGCGCAGGCGGTGGGTGACAAGAAAGGGCTGCGCCGCTACGGCCATGCCTATGTGCCCCTGGATGAAGCGCTGTCACGCGTGGTGATCGATTTTTCGGGTCGTCCGGGCCTGGACATGCATGTGCCGTTCAAGTCCGGCATGATCGGCGCCTTCGACAGCCAGCTGGCTTACGAGTTTTTTCAGGGGTTCGCGAACCATGCGTTCGTCACCCTGCACATCGACAACCTCAAGGGTGAAAATGCCCATCACCAGGCCGAAACCGTCTTCAAGGCCTTTGCCAGGGCCTTGCGCATGGCGCTGGAAATCGACCCGCGCGCTGCCGGCGTCATTCCTTCGACCAAGGGCTCGCTGTAGGGACGGCAAAATTTTAGTTATTTTGGCTTGTAGCGCAGGCACTGCTTGCGCCGATAGCTATTAAATAAGTAGCGGCCAGTTTTTCCACCTTCTTCTCTTTTCTCGAATGTCCAATTTGAAAACCGTGGCAGTCGTCGATTACGGTTCAGGCAATCTGCGCTCGGTGTCGCAGGCAGTGCAGCATGTGGCCCAAGGCAGCGGTTTCGACGTTGTGGTCACGTCGAACGCCCAGGATGTGCTGAACGCCGAGCGGGTCGTGCTGCCCGGCCAGGGGGCGATTCACGATTGCATGCTGGCGCTGGCCCGATCGGGTCTGTTGTCCTCGGTGCTGCATGCCGCTGCCCACAAGCCGCTGTTTGGCGTGTGCGTTGGCATGCAGATGCTGCTGGACCGCAGCCATGAGGGCGTGGATGGCCTGGCCACGCCTGGCCTGGGGCTGATTCATGGCGAGGTGCTGAAGTTTGACCTGGCCGGCAAGACCCAGCCTGACGGCAGCCGCTACAAAGTTCCCCAGATGGGCTGGAACCAGGTAGACCAGATGCGGGCGGGCGGCGCGCCAGCCCATCCGCTATGGAAAAACGTCCCGGACGGGTCGTATTTTTACTTTGTACACAGCTTTTACGCGCGTCCGTCGGATGCGCGCCACATTGCGGGCGAAGCCGACTACGGTGGGCGCTTTGCTGCCGCGATAGCACGCGATAATATTTTCGCCACCCAGTTTCACCCCGAGAAAAGTGCTGACCAGGGATTGACGCTTTACCGCAATTTCCTCGACTGGGCGCCCTGATTTGCCTTCCTGCGAAGACGCCCACGCCGGGGCGAATCGTTTCATTAACTTCATTAACCGCTTTTTAGCCCAACATGCTACTCATCCCCGCGATTGACCTGAAAGACGGTCACTGCGTTCGCCTGAAACAGGGCGACATGGACCAGTCCACCATTTTCAGTGAAGACCCGGCCGCCATGGCGCGCAACTGGGTTGACAAGGGCGCACGGCGCCTGCACCTGGTGGACCTGAACGGGGCATTTGCGGGCAAACCCAAGAATGAGGCGGCCATCAAGCGCATCCTGGCCGAAGTGGGCAGTGAAATCGATGTGCAGCTGGGCGGCGGGATTCGCGATCTGGACACGATCGAGCGCTACCTCGATGCCGGCCTGCGCTACGTCATCATCGGCACCGCCGCGGTCAAGAACCCCGGTTTTCTGCAGGATGCCTGTACCGCGTTTGCCGGCCACATCATCGTCGGGCTGGATGCCAAGGACGGCAGGGTGGCCACCGATGGCTGGAGCAAGCTGACCGGACACGAAGTAGTGGACCTGGGCAAGAAATTCCAGGACTACGGCGTGGAGTCCATCATCTACACCGACATCGGCCGCGACGGCATGCTCAGCGGCATCAACATGGAAGCCACCGTGCGGCTGGCGCAGGCCTTGACGATTCCTGTCATCGCCTCGGGCGGCCTGTCGAACATGGCCGACATCGAAGCGCTGTGCGCAGTGGAAGACGAAGGTGTGCAGGGCGTCATCTGCGGCCGCTCGATTTACAGCGGCGACCTGGATTTTGAGGCGGCGCAGGAGCGCGCCGACGAGTTGAACGGATGAGTTCGATGGCGAGCTTTCCATGCCAGCCGGGGCCGCGGAACCGGCTTTGCCGGGCCGCAGGCGCAGCGGCCCCCTCGGGGGGCAGCGCAGCACACGAAATGGCAAGCTTGGGGGTCTATCCATGCTAGCCAAGCGAATCATTCCCTGCCTCGATGTGACGGGCGGGCGGGTCGTCAAGGGCGTTAATTTCCTTGAACTGCGTGACGCCGGCGATCCGGTCGAAATTGCCGCCCGCTACAACGACCAGGGCGCCGACGAGCTGACCTTTCTGGACATTACCGCCACCAGCGACGAGCGCGACCTGATCCTGCACATCATTGAAGCGGTAGCCTCCCAGGTGTTTATTCCCCTCACGGTCGGCGGCGGGGTCCGCACCGTCGAGGACGTGCGTCGGCTGCTCAACGCCGGCGCCGACAAGACCAGCTTCAACTCGGCCGCGCTGGCCAATCCGCAGGTCATCAACGATGCGTCGCACAAGTACGGCGCCCAGTGCATCGTGGTGGCCATCGACGCCAAGCGCCGCAGCGACGAGGACGCGCTGCTGCGCGGTGCCGGCTGGGACGTGTACAGCCACGGCGGGCGCAAGAACACCGGCCTCGATGCGGTGGCCTGGGCCACTGAAATGGCGCGGCGCGGCGCCGGCGAAATCCTGCTGACCAGCATGAACCGCGACGGCACCAAGTCGGGCTTCGACCTGGCGCTGACACGGGCCGTGAGCGATGCGGTCAGCGTGCCGGTGATCGCCTCGGGCGGCGTCGGCAATCTCGACCATCTGGCCGATGGCGTGCAGCTGGGCGGTGCCGATGCGGTGCTGGCGGCCAGCATCTTTCATTATGGCGAGTACACCGTCGGGCAGGCCAAGCGGCACATGGCCGGGCGCGGCATTCCGGTGCGGCTCTGAATCTAGATTTTCCAAGCTTTTCAGGACTGTAGCGCTTGATTGGCATGCGCAGGCAGCTATCAATTTGATAGTTTTTTGGCGGCATCGCAAGGATATGCCGGCCAGCTGCCGGCGGGCCTGGATTTGTCGCTCACAATACTTCCCATGAACTGGTTAGACACTGTCCGTTGGGACGACAAGGGCTTGGTGCCCGTGATTGCGCAGGAAGCCGCCAGCGGCGACGTGCTGATGTTCGCCTGGATGAACCGCGAGGCCCTGCAGCAAACCGCCGAACTCGGACAGGCGGTGTATTTCAGCCGCTCGCGCGGGCGGCTGTGGCACAAGGGTGAAGCGTCGGGCCACTTCCAGGCAGTGCATGAAATCCGGCTCGACTGCGACAGCGACGTGGTGCTGCTCAAAGTCACGCAACTCGGCCATGCGCCCGGCGAGCCCGGCATTGCCTGTCATACCGGGCGCCACAGCTGTTTTTTCAGCCTTTACCAAGGCGGCCAATGGGTCGCGACCGAGCCGGTCTTGAAAGACCCCGACCGCATCTATAAATAACCTGCAGACCCCCATGAACTCCACCGACACCCTTGAGCGCCTGGCGCAGATCATCGAAAGCCGCAAACCGGCACGCGGCGGCGACCCCAATCAAAGCTACGTGGCACGCCTGTTGCACAAGGGCCCCGATGCCTTCCTGAAGAAGATCGGAGAAGAAGCCACGGAAACCGTGATGGCTGCCAAGGACATCGACCATGGCGGCAACACGCCCGAACTGCAGGCCAAGCTGGTAGGTGAAGTGGCTGATTTATGGTTTCACAGCCTGATTGCCTTGGCCTACTACGGCCTGCGTCCGGCAGATGTGCTGAGCGAACTGGAGCGCCGGGAGGGCACCAGCGGCATCGAAGAAAAAGCCCTGCGCAAGGCACAGCAGCGCGAACTTGCCAACGATTGATAAAAGGAGCCACCATGAACGATGACATCGTGACCATCGAGCCCGACCAGGGACTCAAGACCTGGGGCTGGATCAGCTATATCCTGCACCTGGTCGTGGCGGTAGCGGCCATATTGCCGGGCGCCCAGGTGTCGATTGCCCTGCTGGTCGTGGCCCTGGTGATCGACCTGGTCAAACGCAGCGATGCGGCCGGTACGTGGCAAGCGTCGCATTTCAGCTGGCGTATCCGGTCAGTGCTGTGGGCCGGCATCTTGTACCTGTTGACCTCGTGGCTATGGCTGCTCTTCATCGTTCCCGGCTGGATCGCCTGGGGCCTGATTTCGATCTGGTTCCTGTACCGGATCGTCAAGGGCATGGTGCGCATGAATGCAGGCCGGGCAGTGGAGGCGGCATGAGCGATTCTGAAAATTGCCTTTTTTGCAAGATTGCCGCTGGCGCCATTCCCAGCCGCAAGGTGTACGAGGATGACGAACTGTTCGCTTTCCATGACATTCATCCAGCGGCACCAGTGCATTTCCTGCTGATTCCAAAAGCGCATATTCCGTCGTTGGCGCAGGCCGGGCCTGAACAGGCCGGGCTGCTGGGGCGTATGATGGTACTGGCACCCCGGCTGGCCATCGAGCAGGGCTGCAACCCCTATCCTGAAGGCGGTTTTCGCACGCTGATCAATACAGGAGCCGAGGGTGGCCAGGAAGTGCACCATCTGCATGCCCATGTCATGGGCGGTCCCAGGCCATGGCTCAAGGGCTGAGAAGGTCATGCGGCCGTCCTCTTCGCAAGCGGCTGATGCGGTAAAAAATTTTAACTACCCCGCAGGCTGGCAGGGTCATAAGCGCTGTCATGCAGGGCCTTTAGAATCGGGCAGCATAGGTAAACATAGCCGTCAATCGGCTGTAACGAATTAGGAGTCAATCATGGGTGGTTTTTCAATCTGGCACTGGCTGATCGTGCTGCTGATCGTGGTGATGGTATTCGGCACGAAAAAGTTAAGGAACATGGGCAGTGACCTCGGCGGTGCGGTCAAGGGCTTCAAGGACGGTATGAAAGACGGAAGCCAGCCGCCTCTGGACGAAGCGCCCGTCACGCCGCCCAGCCAGGTCACCAATGCACAAGCGCAGGCCAATGCCAACGCACGGGCAGCCGACAAGGCAGAGCGGAACACGATTGACGTCGAAGCCCGGCAAAAGCCCTGATTCGCCGTTCATGTTGACTTGCAATGGTCTTTTGTCTGATTTCCCGTGATTGATCTTGGTATTTCCAAAATGGCCTTGATCGGTGCGGTGGCGCTGATCGTGATTGGGCCTGAAAAGTTGCCGCGTGTCGCCCGCACCGTCGGGATGCTGCTGGGCAAGGCCCAGCGCTATGTCGCTGACGTGAAGCAGGAAGTGAACCGCTCCATGGAACTGGACGAGTTCAGGAAAATGAAGGAAAGCGTTGAAGGCGCCGCCCGCGACGTTGAAAGCTCGCTCCGCACCGGGGCCAGTGATTTTGAAAAGTCCTGGGCTGAATCCCCTGCAACCATGTCTTCTGGCGAACAGCCCGGTTTCAATCTTTTTCCTGAGTACCGGCATCCCAAAAAGAAGTGGCGGCTCAAGCGCGGCGCCACGCCGCAATGGTTCAAGGCCCGTTCCGGCGTTCGCACCAAGGCCCAGTCCGGCGCGGCCCGAGTGGCACGCTTTCGCCCGCAGCCCAGCCGCAAGGCCTGAGCATTTATTCTGACCTTCCCTTTGCGCGCAGAACGGCGCAATTTACCCAGCGCAGACTTCCTTCATGAGTGATCCCAACTCCACCGGTGACGGCGACAAGCCGGACGAACTCGCCGGCACCGAGCAGCCCTTTGTCCAGCATCTGATGGAACTGCGCGACCGCCTGATCAAGGCCGTCATCGCCATCGGCGTGGTGGCTGCCATCCTGGCGTTTTTTCCTGGGCCGGGTGCCTTGTATGACCTGATGGCGGCGCCGCTGATTGCCAGCCTGCCCAAGGGCGCGACACTCATCGCCACCAACGTGATTTCGCCTTTCGTCGTGCCGATCAAGATTCTTTTCATGGCGGCTTTCATGATTGCGCTGCCGGTCGTGCTCTACCAGGTCTGGGCGTTCGTCGCGCCGGGTCTGTACTCGCATGAAAAGAAACTGGTCATGCCGCTGGTGGTATCGAGCACGCTGCTGTTTTTTTTCGGCGTCGCATTTTGTTATTACTTTGTCTTTGGCCAGGTGTTTCAGTTCATTCAGAGCTTTGCGCCCAAGTCGATCACCGCCGCGCCTGACATCGAGGAATACCTGAACTTCGTGCTTGGGATGTTCTTGGCGTTCGGACTGGCATTTGAAGTGCCGATTGCGGTGATTCTGCTGGTCCGCATGGGTGTGCTGAGCGTGGTCCAGCTGCGCCAGTACCGGGGTTACTTCTGGGTAATCGCTGCCGTTGCCACGGCGCTTGTCACGCCGCCCGATGCCGGCTCCATGATCATGCTGCTGTTGGTGGTGGGGGGGCTGTACGAAGTGGGTATTTTGGCGGCTCAGGTGTTTGTCAAGCGCACCCAGGCACCCAGCAGCGATACCGAAGTGGTTAAGTCCTGATCTTTCAGCGGTAAGAAGTTGCAAAAGTCCCTAACCTAAATAGGGGGGCTATTCGCTGTCCAATTTTTACCAGAGCAGAATCATTCTGACTGGTAAAGGCCGCTCAAGGCCACGCGGGGTTTGTGTGGCGGGCCTGAGCCCGATTCTGAGAAAAAGCTTTTATTCCAACTTTCTCCAGTCGGGCAGGATAGTGTTGCCAGCCAGATTGATTTCGCTGTAACTCTCTGCATGGCTGGCATGTCGTTGACTTGCCGATAGCGTGTTGCGGTTGTTTTACCGCACAGCCTTGGGGCGCTGACGCTTGCCAGGCGTCACCGCAATCTCGACCGGGCCATTGTCCCGCAAAACCGTCAGCGGGGCGGGTGTGCCAGGTTTCAGGGCCGCCACGGCCGTGAGCAACTGGCTGACGTTGCTGACCGGCTGGCTGTTCACTGCCGTGATCACATCGCCAGGCCGCACCCCGGCCTGGGCCGCCGGACCGTTTTGCAGCACCCCCGTGATGATGACGCCGCCTCTCCTGGCTGCTTCTGGCTTGAGCTTGAAGGCTTCAACCAGCTCTGCATTGAGCTCTTGGGGCTCCACGCCAATCCAGCCACGCGTCACCTGACCCTCTTTCACAATGCCTTCGAGCACCTGTTTGGCCGTCGAGACCGGGATGGCAAACCCGATGCCCATGGAGCCGCCCGAACGCGAATAAATGGCGGTGTTGATGCCCATCAGGTTGCCATTGATATCAACCAGTGCGCCGCCCGAATTTCCGGGGTTGATCGCAGCATCGGTCTGGATGAAGTTCTCGAAGGTGTTGATGCCCAGGTGATTGCGCCCCAGTGCGCTCACGATGCCGCCGGTCACGGTCTGCCCGACGCCGAACGGGTTGCCGATGGCCAGGACCGGGTCGCCTACCAGCAGCGAGTCCGAGTCGCCCAGAACAATCGCCGGCAACTTGTCCAGCTCGATCTTGAGAATGGCCAGATCGGTGTCGGGATCCGTCCCGATGACCTTGGCCCGGGCCTTGCGGGTGTCGTTCAGAATGACTTCGATTTCGTCCGCGCCTTCGACCACATGGTTATTGGTCAGGATGTAGCCGCTGGCGCTGACGATCACGCCACTGCCCAGTCCCGCCTGCGCTTCACCCGGCCCCTGGTCGCCAAAGAAAAACCTGAACCAGGGGTCGTTCATCTGGGGATTTCTGACCGCCGCCTTGGTCGTGTTGATGCTCACGACCGCCGCCGAGGCGATTTTGGCGGCTGGGGCAAAACTGCCCACTGTACTGGCGGAGCCGGCGACACGCGGCAAACTGGTGGACGGCGCCTCGATGACCGAGACACCGCCGACGAGAGCCCGCTTGTTCAGCCACTGCGGCTGCAGCGTGGCCACGACAAAATAAGCCGCCACCAAAATCGTGACGGTCTGGGAAAAGAGGAGCCAGGTGCGCTTCATGGGTCAAAAGTGGTTACAGGCCAAAAATAAAGAATGCTGTCTCAGCAGCGCCTTCGGCAGGCGCCAAAAACGTATTGTGCGGTATGCGGGGTGCTGTTACGTAAGATGAGGTGCTCAAAAATGCAGGAAATCCGCGGGAACCCTGCAAACAAGTTCATCGCTCGTCCTGAGACAATTGGGAAATGAGTACCACCCGACAAGACTTGCTGCAGGCGTTCGACACGCTGCTGCAGCCCGCGCGCTTCAAAGACCATGGACCCAACGGCCTGCAGGTCGAGGGAAAAGCAAAGATCAGCCGCATTGTTTCCGGCGTGACCGCAAGCCGGTCGCTTATTGAAGCGGCCATTGCGGCGCAGGCCGACGCGATTTTTGTTCACCATGGGTTGTTCTGGCGGGGTCAGGAGGGCTCAGTAACCGGCTGGATGAAGCAGCGGCTGGCGTTGCTCCTGATTCACGATATCAATCTTTTTGCCTACCACCTGCCGCTGGACGCCCACCCTGAACTGGGCAACAACGCGCAACTCGGCCTGCAGCTCGGCTTGCGCGCCAGCGCGCATTTTGGAGCGCAGGATCTGGGCTTTTTGGGGGAGCGGTCCGATGGGGGCAGCTTTGCCAGCGCGGACGAATTGGCTCACCACATCGAAAACAAGCTAAAAAGGCCTGTTGTGCAGGTAGGGTCTGCGCCATTTGCTATCAAAAACATAGCTTGGTGCAGTGGTGGCGCGCAAGGCTACTTCGAAGCGGCGATTGCCGCCGGCGCCGATGCGTTCATCACCGGCGAGATTTCCGAGCCGCAGGCCCACTATGCGCGTGAAATGGGCGTGGCTTACTTCGCCTGCGGCCACCATGCCTCTGAGCGTTACGGTGCGCCAGCGGTGGCAGCGCATGCGGCGGCGCAGTTTGGCCTGGATCATCAATTCATCGATATCGACAACCCCGCATGATGACCGCTGCCACAAACCTGCCTCTGCTTATCACCATGGGCGATGCCGCCGGCATCGGCCCCGAAATCATCGCCAGGGCCTTCCGTGAGGCGCCAGCCGATCTGGTCGGCTGCATCGTGGTGGGCGATGTGCCGACGCTGCGCCGCGCCACGGCGCTGACAGCCGCCAAAGCCGGCGTGCCGGCCCTGCCTGTCGCGCAGCTTGAGTCGCTGAGTAAAGCGGCCTGGCTGCCGCCGAACTGCATTGGTGTGCTACAAAAATGCGAGCTGCCCACGCTTGTTCCATTTGGGAATATCAGTGGTTTGGCTGGAAAGGCCGCAGCCGACTGCATCGTCTGGGCCGCCCGCGCCGTGCTGGCCGGCGAAGCGACAGCGATGGTCACCGCGCCCATCCACAAAGAAGCGCTGGCGGCGGCAGGCGGCTGGGCCGCCAGTTTCCCCGGACATACCGAGATGCTGCAGGCCGAAGCCGCCAGCCATCTGGGCAAGCGGGCAAGCGATGTTCCGGTACGGATGATGCTGGCCAATGACGAGCTGAGGACCGTGCTGGTGAGCATTCATGTGTCACTGCGCCAAGCGATTGAGGCCGTGACATTTGACAATGTGCTGCAGACCTTGCGCATTACCCACCGCGCCGTGGGCGCGAGTCTTGGCAGGCCGCCGCGCATTGCCGTGGCAGGCCTGAACCCGCATGCCGGGGAGGGCGGTCTGTTCGGCAGCGAAGAGCAGACCGTCATCGCGCCAGCGATTGCCGCTGCCCGGCAAGAAGGCCTGCAGGTCCTTGGCCCGTTTGCCCCGGACACGGTGTTCATGCGGGCGCGCAGCACGCCGGCCAGACCCGGCGAGTTCGATGTGGTGGTGGCGATGTACCACGACCAGGGCTTGATTCCGGTGAAATACCTCGGGGTCGAGCAGGGTGTCAATGTCACCCTTGGATTGCCGCTGGTACGCACCAGCCCCGACCATGGAACCGCCTTCGACATCGCCGGCAACGGCCAGGCTGATGCCTCCAGCCTGCTTGCGGCCATCCGCATGGCGCGTCAGCTCGTTCGGCAGTGAATTTCAATAAAAAGTGCCTCTGGCGCAAGCAGGTCGGACATAGATGGCTATTAATTTGATAGTAATTTAAAAGGCGTTCGCCTTGTCATCCGATTCGCTTTCCCAGCGAACGGAAAGCCTATTTTTTCAGGCTGTCACGGATTTCCCGCAGCAGCACGATGTCTTCTGCAGGCGGCGCGGTCGGCGCCACTGCCTCGCGGCGCTTGAGGCGGTTGATCTGCTTGACCATCAGGAAGATGATGAAGGCCAAAATGGCAAAATTGACGGCGACTGTGATGAAACTGCCATAGGCAAGCACCGGAACGCCAGCTTTTTTCAGCGCATCGAGCGTTACTGGAATGCCTGGCGGCACGCTTCCCAGTATCAGAAACAAGTTGGAAAAGTCCAGCTTGCCGATGACCGCACCGACCACCGGCATGATCAGGTCGCCGACCATCGAATCCACAATCTTGCTGAAAGCGGCGCCAATGATCACGCCCACTGCCAGGTCGATCACATTGCCCTTCAGTGCAAACGCCTTGAATTCCTGGATGACTGTCATTTTTCCTCCTACTTTATTTAGACTGGAAACATCAGCCGCAACAGGTCTTGGCTGCACGCCCTTATCTTGCCTGAGCATCAATTGGCGCAATCGCCAGAAACCGAACCTCCCAAGAAATACGGAAGGCATCGGGTGCTTCGATCAGCTGATTCTGGCCCGGGGATACAGGCTCGGGCCGTTGAAAAGCGCCATCGTGCTCCGCTACAATCAAAGGTTGATTCCCACTATGCCTTATTCAAGCCAGTTCTTGAAGGACTTTCATGACCCAAGCAAGCGTAATCGGTGTGCCGCACGGCGCGCCAGTCGATAAAAATAAAAGAAACTGGATCGTTGCCACCTGTGCCGTGGGCGGCGTGGGCGCTGCCGCAGTGGCGGTGCCATTCGTGAGTACGTTTCAGCCGTCTGAAAAAGCCAAGGCAGCCGGTGCAGCCGTTGAGGTTGATATCTCCGCCATCAAACCAGGTGAAAAAATGACGGTTGAGTGGCGCGGCAAGCCGGTCTGGATCGTGCGCCGCACGCCCGAGCAGCTGGCTTCCCTGCCAAAGCTCGACCCGTTCCTGGCTGATCCGAAATCCGAGCGTAAGCCGGACGAGCTGACGCCGGCTTACGCCCGCAACGAAGGGCGCTCCATCAAGCCAGAAACCCTGGTGGTGGTCGGCATCTGCACCCACCTGGGCTGCTCGCCTTCCGACAAGTTTCAGACCGGTGCCCAGCCTTCGCTGCCGGACGATTGGGCGGGCGGCTTTCTTTGCCCCTGCCATGGTTCGACCTTCGACATCGCTGGCCGGGTCTTCAAGAACAAGCCCGCGCCAGACAATCTGGAAGTGCCCCCGCATATGTATCTGTCGGACACAAAACTGCTCATTGGTGAAGACAAGAAGGCTTGAAGGCGAAAACTCTTTCACATGACCTTGCCGCCGGCGCTTGAGGTCCAACGCTTTTTTCTTCAGGCGCTCGCCAAAGAACCCCATCAAACCAGGATCAGTTATGGCTGAATTCAAAGAAATTTCCCCCGATGCCCCGATTGCTGACAAAGCGTTGAACTGGATTGACAACCGGTTTCCCGCCAGCAAGCTCTTCAAAGAGCACATGAGCGAGTACTACGCGCCAAAGAACTTTAACTTCTGGTACATCTTTGGCTCGCTGGCACTGCTGGTGCTGGTTATTCAGATCATCACCGGTATTTTCTTGACCATGAACTACAAGCCAGAAGCCTCGCTGGCTTTCGGTTCGGTCGAATACATCATGCGCGATGTCCCCTGGGGCTGGCTGATCCGCTACATGCATTCCACCGGTGCTTCGGCGTTTTTTGTCGTCGTTTACCTGCACATGTTCCGGGGCCTGATCTATGGCAGCTACCGCAAACCGCGTGAGTTGATCTGGGTATTTGGCTGCGCGATTTTTCTGGCACTGATGGCGGAAGCCTTCATGGGTTACCTGTTGCCCTGGGGACAGATGAGTTATTGGGGCGCGCAGGTGATCGTCAACCTGTTTGCCGCAATTCCGTTTATCGGTCCCGACCTGGCGCTGCTGATTCGCGGCGACTATGTGGTCGGCGATGCGACGCTGAACCGCTTTTTTGCTTTCCACGTTATCGCCGTTCCGCTGGTTCTCTTGGGCCTGGTGGTGGCGCACATCATCGCCCTGCATGAAGTGGGTTCCAACAATCCTGACGGCGTTGAGGTCAAGGGTCCCAATGCCCCGCGCGATGCCGCCGGCCATCCCCTCGATGCCATTCCGTTTCATCCGTACTACACGGTGCATGATATTTTTGGCGTCAGTGTCTTTTTGATGATTTTCAGCGCGATCATTTTCTTTGCACCTGAATTTGGCGGCTATTTTCTGGAGTACAACAACTTCATTCCCGCCGATTCGCTGAAAACGCCGCTGCACATCGCTCCCGTCTGGTATTTCACGCCTTTCTATTCGATGCTGCGCGCCATTACCAGCGAAATGATGTATGCCTTGATTGCTTGCGTGCTGATTGGTGCGGTGCTTGGTGTCGTCAAAGCCAGAATGGCTGGTTTGTTCAAGGCCATCATCGTGATCGGTGCCGTGGCCATCGTCGCGGCGATGTTGCTGATCGATGCCAAGTTCTGGGGTGTCGTGACCATGGGCGGCGCAGTGGTTATCCTGTTCTTCCTGCCCTGGCTGGACAACAGCGAGGTCAAGTCGATCCGCTACCGCCCAACGTGGCATAAATACCTTTACGGTATTTTCGTAATCAACTTCCTGATACTGGGTTATTTGGGTGTACAACCCCCGTCCCCAATTGGCGAGCGCGTGTCGCAGATCGGCACATTGTTCTACTTTGGGTTCTTTTTGCTGATGCCATGGTGGAGCCGCCTGGGTACGTTCAAGCGCGTTCCAGATCGCGTTACCTTTGCAGCCCACTGAGCAGGAAGCCACAACCATGAAAAAAATCATTCTCGCCCTGGTTACCTGCGTTGGCCTGATGGCCGGCGCGCAGGCCTCAGAAGGTGGACTGGCCTGGGACAAGGCGCCCAACAAGACCAATGATATGGCCGCCCTGCAAAATGGGGCCAAGCTGTTCGTTAACTACTGCCTGAACTGCCACTCAGCCGCTTTCATGCGCTTTAACCGCTTGAAGGACATTGGACTGACGGATCAGCAGATTAAGGACAATTTGCTTTTCACGACTGAAAAAGTCGGAGAAACGATGAAGTCTGCCATTGATCCAAAGCAGGCCAAGGACTGGTTTGGTGGCACTCCACCAGACTTGACCGTGATTTCCCGCTCACGTGCGGGTGCGGGCGGCTCAGGTGCGGATTACCTCTACACCTACATGCGTACTTTCTACCGGGACGAAACCAAGGCCACGGGCTGGAACAATTTGGCTTTTCCCAATGTCGCCATGCCCCATGCCTTGTGGGAGTTGCAGGGCATACGCAAGCCTGTTTACGGCGAACGGGAAGAGCACGGTCATAAGGTTGCCGTTTTCAAAGGGTGGGAACAGATTACACCTGGCCTGATGACGCCATTGCAGTATGACCAGGCGATGGGCGACCTCGTTGGCTACATGCAATGGATGGCCGAGCCTGCCCAGAATCAGCGTGTTCGCATCGGCGTCTGGGTGCTGATTTTCCTTCTGTGCCTGACTTTCGTTGCCTGGCGCCTTAATGCAGCGTTCTGGAAAAACGTCAAGTAATTTTTTACCGATCGATGTGCCTTCGCACCTGTGTGCAAGGCACTACTCGGAGTGGACGGTTCTAAGGTTTGAATCTTAGCCTTCCACTCTTTTGTTTTAGGAGTTCCGAATCATGATGGTCCTTTATTCAGGCACAACCTGCCCTTTTTCCCACCGCTGCCGTTTTGTGCTTTTTGAAAAGGGCATGGATTTCGAAATTCGCGATGTTGACCTTTACAACAAGCCCGAAGACATCAATGTGATGAATCCGTACGGCCAGGTGCCGATCCTGGTGGAGCGCGATCTGATTCTGTATGAGTCCAACATCATCAACGAGTACATCGATGAGCGCTTCCCTCATCCGCAACTCATGCCCGGCGATCCGGTTGACCGTGCGCGGGTTCGCCTGTTCTTGCTGAATTTCGAAAAAGAGCTGTTTGTTCATGTCAGCGCACTTGAATCGCGCGCCGTCAAAGGCAATGAGAAGGCGCTGGAGAAGTCGCGGGCTCACATACGCGACCGTCTTACGCAGCTGGCACCGATTTTTCTGAAAAACAAATTCATGCTGGGTGACAATTTTTCCATGCTGGATGTTGCCATCGCGCCGCTGCTGTGGCGCCTGGATTACTACGGCATCGATCTTTCCAAAAATGCCGCACCCTTGCTTAAATACGCCGAACGGATTTTTTCGCGACCAGCCTATATCGAAGCGCTGACTCCGTCAGAAAAGGTCATGCGCAAGTAATTGCAATGATTACCGCAGTAACCTATTGGTGGAGTTCATGAACGCATCGAACGCTACGTCTACTCGCCCGTATCTGATACGTGCTTTGTACGAATGGTGTACCGACAACGGTTTCACGCCTTATGTGGCTGTCTCCGTAGACAACACGGTGCAGGTTCCGCGCGAGTATGTCAAGAATAACGAGATTGTGCTCAATATTGGCTTTGATGCGACCAGTTCGCTGACACTGGGCAATGAGTTCATCGAGTTCAAGGCGCGGTTTGGCGGAACGGCACGGGAAATACTGGTTCCAATCACGCATGTAATTGCTATTTATGCGCGTGAAAACGGGCAAGGCATGGCCTTTCCCCTTGAGGCAACCGCTGAAGGTTCAGCTGGAGCCAATGATGCGCAGACGGCTACACCTGCAGCATTGGTACCGGGTGCTACTTCCCCTGGGGGCGCTACCGACGCATCAGATGGAAAATTCATACAATTGGTGGAAAGCACGCTGACTACAGGCGTAAACGGCTCGGATCAGCAGAAAAAGCCAGATCCTCCGGAACCACCCAAACCGCCGTCACGCCCGCGGCCATCGCTCAAGCGAGTGAAGTAGAATTCAATTTGTGCCGCTTTAGCTCAGTTGGTAGAGCAACCGCCTTGTAAGCGGTAGGTCGTCAGTTCGATTCCGACAAGCGGCACCATTAATAAAAAAATTTAATCGAAATGATTTTTAATCCCCACACTTCTTTGGGGACGTGCATTGTTCGCTAAATAACGAACTGACGAATCATTACCTTTTTACAATTAATATCTTCAGTCGGATGGCTGTCACCTTCCATCCCTGACGCAGCAGACTGGCCTGCAATAAAGGAATGAGCTGCCGTATTTTTGCCGCAGCTGCATTGCCACTCACCAGCAGGCACCAATTTTCACCATCAATCGGCCCTGCCTTGACAGCGGCACGCAAGCCAGCAGGAATCAATGCTTCTACCGCCTGAAGCCGCGTGTTCGATTCGCGGACCAGTTCAGTTAATTTGGCTAATGAGGGGGAGGCTCCAACAGCCTGATGAAGGGGAATCGTTGACGCAAGGCGCCTATGCATTGTTAAAGCCGTGCTGAGATAAACATGTCGATTCATTATCGTGCATGAAAACTAACCCCTATGGCTTGTTCCGAGCGGGCTGTTGCTTTGGGGGCTTGGCTTGCGATGAACATATCACCTAATCACTTTTGAACTGGCGGATTTTTGACTTCCAGGCGGCGCTAAAATCGCTGGTTTGCGCACAGTTGAACTGGCTGCTGGCGCCCCCACCTAAGTTCCGTACTCAATAAGGGATTTTGGCCGCATTGCCAGCTCATGAGAGCGAACACAAGCGGCTTCGCATTTATGGCTACCAACATCCTGACCAAAATTTTCGGCAGTCGCAATGACAGGCTGTTAAAAACTTACCGTAAAACAATCGAACGCATCAATGCACTGGAAACCGAGCTTGAGAAGCTCGACGACGCGCAACTGCGAGCAAAAACCCAGGATTTTAAAAACCGCGTTGCTGGGGGTGAATTGCTGGATAACCTTCTTCCAGAGGCTTTTGCGGTAGTTCGTGAAGGCAGCAAGCGCATCATGAAGATGCGTCACTTTGATGTGCAGTTGCTGGGCGGCATGTCGCTGCATAACGGCAAGATTTCAGAAATGCGAACTGGCGAGGGCAAGACACTGACCGCGACGCTGCCGGTTTATCTCAATGCGCTGACTGGCAAGGGCGTGCACGTGGTGACGGTCAATGACTATCTCGCGAGCCGGGATGCACGCTGGATGGGCAAGCTCTACAACTTTCTTGGTTTGAGCGTCGGCATCAATCTGCCTAACATGTCCCGGGAGGAAAAGCAGCAGGCCTATAACTCTGATATCACCTACGGTACCAACAATGAGTTTGGTTTTGATTACCTGCGCGACAACATGGTGTATGAGGTTGCCGACCGCGTTCAGCGGGGGCTGAACTATGCCATTGTTGATGAGGTGGATTCCATCCTGATTGACGAGGCGCGCACGCCGCTCATCATCAGTGGGCAAGCTGAGGATCACACCGAAATGTACCTCGCGATCAACAAGGTAGTGCCCTTGCTGACGCGCCAGGAGGGTGAGGCGGATCCCCGCACGGGAGAGGGCGTCACAAAGCCTGGCGATTACACGATTGACGAGAAGACCCATCAGGTATTTTTGACTGAGCAGGGGCATGAGAACGCTGAGCGGATTCTGTTTGAATTAGGTCTGATTCCCGAGGGCGCCACGCTTTATGATCCGGCCAACATCTCGCTGATGCATCATCTGTATGCAGCCCTGCGTGCCAATCTGCTCTACCACCGGGACCAGCACTATGTGGTACAGGAGGGCGAGGTTGTTATTGTGGATGAGTTTACGGGCCGGCTCATGTCGGGACGCCGCTGGAGCGACGGGCTCCACCAAGCGGTTGAGGCAAAGGAAGCAGTAGAGATTCAGGCCGAAAATCAGACCCTGGCCTCGATTACATTCCAAAATTATTTCCGCCTCTATAAGAAGTTGGCCGGTATGACGGGTACTGCCGATACCGAAGCTTATGAATTCCAGGAAATCTACGGTCTTGAAACCACAGTTATTCCACCCAACCGGATAAGTAAACGCGAGGACCAGCTGGATCGTGTCTATAAGACCACGCGCGAAAAATATGAAGCGGCAATCAAGGACATTCGCGAGTGTTATGAGCGTGGTCAGCCCGTTCTGGTGGGCACCACTTCTATCGAGAACTCTGAAATCATCGATCAGCTCCTGATCAAGGAAAACTTGCCGCACCAGGTACTCAACGCGAAGCAGCATGCCAGAGAAGCCGATATCGTGGCCCAGGCCGGTCGTCTGAAAATGATCACCATCGCAACCAATATGGCGGGCCGCGGTACCGACATCGTGTTGGGTGGCAATGTAGAGAAACTAATTGAAGCCGTTGAGGCCGACGATTCGCTTGATAGCGCCGCCAAGGAAGCTGAAATTGTTCGCCTGCAGGCCCAGTGCAAGCAGGAAAACGAACAGGTCAAGGCGTTGGGCGGTTTGCGCATCATTGCGACCGAGCGGCATGAATCGCGCCGAATTGACAATCAACTCCGCGGCCGCTCGGGTCGGCAGGGGGATCCTGGCTCCTCTCGGTTTTATTTGAGCCTGGATGACCCGTTGATGCGTATTTTTGCGGGTGATCGTGTCAAGTCGATTATGGAAAGGCTGAAGATGCCCGATGGCGAGGCGATTGAAGCCGGTATCGTCACCCGCAGCATCGAGTCTGCTCAGCGCAAGGTTGAAGCCCGTAACTTTGACATTCGTAAGCAACTGCTTGAGTATGACGATGTATCCAATGACCAACGCAAGGTGATTTACCAGCAGCGCAATGACATCATGGATGCCGCCGACTTAGAGCCGCAGATTGCGTCCTTGCGAGAGGGCTGCTTTACCGATCTGGCGCGGCAGTATGTGCCTGCAGAAAGCGTCGAGGAACAGTGGGATGTGGTCAACCTTGAGAAGGTGCTGCGTGAAGAGTGGCATATCGACGTGCCTTTGCGCCAGCAAATTGAATCGTCGACGGCCATTACCGATGAGGAAGTTCTTGAAAAGGTGATTGCCGCCGCCGAGGCTGAATTTACGGCGAAAATTGAAAAAATTGGCAGGGAAAACTTCACTCAGTTTGAACGCGTCGTGCTGCTCCAAACCATTGACAGCCACTGGCGCGAGCACCTCAGCGCGCTGGACTATCTGCGCCAAGGCATTCACTTGCGTGGCTATGCCCAAAAGCAGCCCAAGCAGGAATACAAGCGAGAGGCATTTGAGTTGTTTGGACAGCTTCTCGACAGTGTAAAAAACGAGGTGACCAAAGTCCTGATGACCGTCCAAGTCCAGTCGGGCGAGCAACTCGACCTGGCATCAGAAGCGCTTGAAAGCCGGGCTGAAAATATCACGAATGTCACTTACACCGCGCCTACCGAAACCGGGGAAACTGTTACGACGGTGGATGAAGAGTCGCAACGGCGTCAGCCACAGCAGGCCTCGTCTGCTTCAGGCGTGCCACGCGTAGGCCGCAACGATCCTTGCCCATGTGGTTCTGGTAAAAAATACAAACTCTGCCACGGCAAGCTGAGCTGACCCACTGCAACTGCGTCCCTGGTGGACGTTGTCGTCATTCTGTTCTCTGGAGTTAACCTTATGCCTGTCAATCTGGTCGCCACGCCCGCTGCGGAACTTTATCCTGTTCCTGGCGTGCGCTGGGGTATCGCAGAAGCTGGAATTCGCAAAGCCAACCGCAAAGACCTTGCCGTGTTGCTGCTCGATGACGGGGCCTCGGTGGGGGCTGTCTTCACGCAAAACAGGTTTTGTGCCGCCCCGGTGCAGATTTGCCGTGCGCATATGGCCTCTAACGCCAATCAAGGCCAAGGCGTACGTGCCCTGCTGGTCAACACGGGCAATGCCAATGCCGGCACGGGCCAGGATGGCCTGAGCCGTGCACAAGCCACCTGCAGCTCGCTAGCACGTGCACTTGATGTCTTGCCAGAGCAAATATTGCCATTTTCAACTGGCGTCATCATGGAGCCGTTGCCGCATGAGCGTATTGCCGCCGGGCTTGCGACCGCGCTGACCGATGCCAAGGCCGATAACTGGGCTAACGCTGCAGAAGCCATCATGACGACGGACACGGTGCCCAAAGCGTTCTCGACCCGCATCATGCTGGGTGGCGTACCCGTCACGATCACGGGCATCAGCAAGGGCGCCGGCATGATTCGGCCGAATATGGCGACGATGCTGGGTTTCATTGCAACTGATGCCTGTGTCTCTCAGGCGCTGATGGCGCAACTGGCAAAAGAGCTTGCCGATGCGTCTTTTAACCGTATCACAATTGATGGTGACACCTCCACCAACGACTCTTTCGTGGTGATCGCAAGCAACCAAGCCGCTCATGCGCCGGTGACTTCGCTTTCCGGCACTGAGGGTCAAGTACTGCGTGCTGCCATGATGGATATTGCACAGCTGCTTGCGCAGGCCATCGTACGTGATGGGGAAGGTGCTACCAAGTTCATGCGTATCCAGGTCGAGGGCGGAAAAACAACCGATGAGTGCCGCCAAGTGGCCTATGCCATTGCCCATTCCCCCCTTGTGAAGACCGCGTTTTTTGCCAGCGACCCGAATCTGGGCCGTATTCTGGCTGCTGTCGGGTACGCCGGTATTGCCGATCTGGATCAGACGCTGATCGATCTGTACCTGGACGATGTACTGGTCGCCAAAAATGGCGGCCGGCATGCAGCCTACAGGGAGGCGGATGGCCAGCGCGTGATGAAGCAAAGCGAAATTACCGTTCGTGTGGTGTTGGGTCGGGGCGAGGCAATCGATACCGTGTGGACTTGCGATCTGTCTTATGACTACGTCAAGATCAATGCCGATTACCGCAGTTAAGCAATCAGAGAAGCTTCCATGAATGAACAGTTTGAAGCCCTGATTGCACGGGCCGAATCCCTGATGGCGCGCATTGAGTCCGCATTGCCGCGACCTTTGTCGGCACCCGACTGGACGGCCTCGGTGGCCTACCGTTATCGCAAGCGCGGTTCAGGCCATGGTTCCCTGGAGCCCGTCAGGCATTTGGGCAACATGCAGCTAGAGGACTTGAAGGAAATTGAGGAACAGAAGGGGAAAATCCGCCGCAACACCGAGCAGTTTGTTATGGGTAAGCCCGCTAACAATGTGTTGCTGACCGGCTCCCGCGGTACCGGCAAGTCTTCACTGATCAAGGCCTGCCTGAACGAATACTCATCCCGGGGATTGCGCCTCATTGAAGTTGACAAGGCCGATCTCACGGATCTGCCAGACATTGTCGACGTTGTGTCAGAACTGCCCGAGAAGTTCATCGTTTTCTGCGATGACCTGAGTTTTGAAGAGGGCGAGCCAGGCTACAAGGCGCTCAAGTCCATCCTCGACGGCTCGATCGCGGCAGCAACGCCGAATGTGCTGATTTACGCCACCAGCAATCGCCGTCACCTGTTGCCCGAATACATGATGGAGAACCTCACCTATACCCATTCCGAAGACGGCGAAGTCCATCCAGGTGAGGTGGTGGAAGAAAAGATTTCCTTGTCCGAGCGCTTCGGCTTGTGGGTCAGCTTTTACCCATTCAATCAGGAGGAGTACCTGGCCATCGTGGCGCAGTGGCTGTCTTCGTTTGGCGTGGGCGTCGAGGCCATTGCCGCAGCACGCCCGGCATCGCTGGTATGGGCGCTGGAACGCGGTTCTCGCAGCGGCCGTGTGGCTTATCAGTTTGCCCGCGACTATGCCGGGCAACACAGTGGCACTGTTTAGTGGCTGAAAGCATGTTGATCGCCGATGCGGTCCAGCCTCGCGCAGGGGGAGCAGGGCGTCAAGCGGTGGAGGTGGCTGTTGGAATACTGATACAGCCTGACGGGAAATTCCTGCTCACCTCCCGCCCTGCGGGTAAGGTCTATGCAGGGTACTGGGAGTTTCCGGGCGGCAAGCTGGAACAAAGTGAAAGCGTCGAACAAGCCTTGAGACGAGAATTGCAGGAAGAAATAGGCATCACCATCGGCATGGTTCAGCCTTGGAAAGTCGAAATGGTCGATTATCCGCATGCGCTGGTCCGGCTTAACTTCTACAAGGTATTTGAGTGGACCGGACAATTGCAGATGCATGAAGGCCAGTCGTTTGCCTGGCAAACTCTGCCGGTAAATGTCGAACCGCTACTGCCGGGAACGATTCCAGTGCTGGCCTGGCTTGCTCAAGAGCATGAGGAATCGGTTAGAGAAAGCGCGAGCAAATCGCCATAGTTGGTCGTTTCTGCCAATCCTGCAGACATTGGTGCGCCTTTGGTTGGCGCATTGACAGGCGCTGCAGTAGCGCACGCAAATAGGGCCTGCAAGACCGCCAGCTAAACTCAATCGCTAGCGTGTCAACCTATATTTAGCCGCGCCCAACTTTTCATGACCTTGTACGAAAGTTTTATCGTGATTGGCCTGCTCATTGCGGCCAGCGCATTTTTTTCAGTTGCTGAAATTTCGCTCGCCGCCTCGCGGCGCTTGCGTCTGCGTCAAATGGCGGACGATGGCAATCTGCATGCCGATCGCGTGCTGCGCGTGCAGGAACAGCCAGGGGATTATTTCACCGTCGTGCAGATTGGTCAGAACGGCATTGCCATTTTGGGCGGCATCGTGGGTGAAGGCGCATTAAGTCCCCATTTCACTGCCTTTTTCGGCATGTGGCTGGCACAGCCTAATGCACAGACGGCGGGCTTTCTCGCCTCGTTTTTGGTGATCACCTCGTTTTTTATTTTATTTTCAGACCTGTTTCCCAAGCGTCTGGGCATGGCCGCGCCTGAACGTCTGGCGATCCGCGTTTCACGGCCCATGGCCGTCTGCATGGCGTTGATGCGCCCGATGGTGTGGTTTTATAGTCGTGGGGCCGATGCCCTGTTTCGGCTCTTTGGCTTGTCTTCCTTGCGGGATGACCGGATTACTTCGGACGACATCCTTGCCATGATGGAAGCAGGTGCCGTGGCCGGGGTACTGGCCGCACGCGAACAGCAGGTCATCACGAATGTGTTTGAACTGGACACCCGCACGGTGGGAAGTGCCATGTCGCCGCGTGATCGCATTGCCTTTTTTCTGCGCGACGACCTGGACTCGGTGATCCGGCTGCGCATTGCCGCCGAGCCGTTTTCTACCTATCCCGTATGCGAAGGCGATATTGACCATGTGGTCGGTTACGTGGATGCCAAGGATTTGTTTCAACGGGTGCTCAATAGCCAGCCAATTTCACTCGCGGATGACAGCCTGGTGCGCAAGGTGCTGATCGTGCCTGACCGCCTGACGCTTTCTGAAGTGCTGGAGCAGTTTCGCCAGGTCCATGAGGATTTTGCAGTCATCGTCAATGAATACAGCATGGTGGTGGGGGTGGTGACGCTCAACGACGTGATGAGTACCGTCATGGGCGACCTGGTATCCCCTTTTGATGAGGAACTCATTGTGCGGCGTGATGACAATTCCTGGCTGATTGATGGGGTCACGCCTATCGAGGATGTCCTGCGCACGCTCGGGCTTGACCATCTGCCCCATGCTGATGAATACGAAACCCTGGCCGGTTTTTTGATGGTGATGCTGCGCCGTGTCCCTCGGCGCACCGACAGCGTCACCTGGGGCGGGTTCACGTTTGAAGTACTCGACGTGGACAGCTATCGCATCGACCAGGTCATGGTGTCACGCCTGCCCGAAGGCATTTCCAATACCGCCGCGGCTGCTGTTTGAAGCTGATGATTTCCTGGCGAGAAATTACTCCGCCTTGCAGCCGCCGCACTCCTAAAGTGGTTTTTGCTATTTAATTTATAGCTGCTAACGCAGTATCTACCTGCGCTAGAGGCCTATTTGATGCTTAAATTGTTCGCTGGTTAAAACAATGCGCGCTAGCCAGCAGAATGACTGTCAAACAGCCAGTTGCGTTGCGCTGCAAACACGGCTTCCGGGTAAGGGGCGCGGCCACGGCTGCCGTTGTAGCGCCCCAGGCCCATGAAATTGTCCCCGCGATCACGGTCCAGGTAGTGGCGAAGAATGACGCAGCCAAAGCGCAGGTTGGTCTGCATATGGAAAAGCTTGCCCGGATCGCCATCCCCAATAACGCGGGTCCAGAAGGGCATCACTTGCATATAACCGCGCGCGCCCACGCTGCTGACCGCAAACTTGCGAAAATTGCTTTCGACCTGAATCAAGCCCATCACCAGCGTCACATCCAGTCCGGCCCGCTTGCTTTCGTACCAGACCGCCTGCAGAAATTCCTTGCGAATTTGCAGTTCAGGTATTTTCTTTTTGAGCCTCTCGCTCATCACGCCGAGCCAGCGCAGGTAAACAAGTTTGCCTTCCGTGTTCCTGAACTCGGGCATCAATGGCGCCTGCGCTGTCACCGAAGAGCTGAGTGCTGCCCGAACCGAGTCCATCAAGGGTTCCTCAAGCTGGCCGCCGGCATGCGCCTGCTCTGGAAATAAGGGCGGGATGCTTCCAGCCAATAAGGACGCCAGGTACTTTCTTCTGGAAGTAGGGGTATTTACCAGGAATGCCGGCATGCGTTGCGCTGTCACTGTCATGAGTCTTAACAGGCGATCTTCTCTTTGAGAAAACTGGTCATGTGGGCTGCGTCCATTTTGCTGGCCTGCGTGTCACGGCGATGCTGGTATTCGACTTGTCCATCTTTCAGGCCGCGATCTCCAATCGTGACCCGGTGGGGCACGCCGATCAGTTCCCAGTCGGCAAACATGGCGCCAGGCCGTTCATTGCGGTCATCCAGAATCACGTCAATCCCCGCTGCAATCAGCTCGCTGTACAGCTTCTCTGCAGCAGCCTTGACCTCGGGAAAGCGGTCGGGGCTGATCGGGCACAGCACCACCGTGAACGGCGCAATGGAATCGGGCCAGATAATGCCGCGCGCGTCGTGATTTTGTTCAATTGCCGCTGCCGGCAGGCGGGTAATGCCGATTCCATAACAACCCATTTCCAAGAACTGCGGCTTGCCGTTTTCACCCAGGAAGGTTGCATTCATCGCTTGGCTGTATTTGGTGCCGAGGTAAAAAACGTGCCCTACTTCGATGCCGCGTTCGATAGCCAGCAGGCCCTTGCCATCAGGCGACAGATCACCAGCGACCACATTGCGGATATCGGCGATCAAATCAGGTTCGGGCAGGTCGCGGCCCCAGTTGACACCGGTCATATGAAAATCCGCCTCATTGGCGCCGCACACCCAGTCGGACAAAATGGCAGCTTCACGGTCGACCACGAGCTTGACTGGCTTTTTCAGATTGATCGGCCCCAGGTAGCCGGGCTCGCAACCAAAGTGATCACTGATCTCGGCCAGGGTGGCGAAGCGAAAACTGGCATCCAGTCCAGGTGCCTTGCCGACCTTGACTTCATTCATGCTGTGATCGCCGCGCAGCAGCAGCAACCAGATTTGGGTCTTGACGGTTTCTCCCGCATCATTGCTCAGGTCGGTTGCCAGTACCAGTGACTTGACGGTGGTTTCAAGCGGAATGCCGAGCAACTCTGCGACATCGCCGCAGCTGGCCTTGCCTGCGGTCGGTGTTTTGACCATCGCTTGCGATGGGCCTTTGCGCGTCCCTGCAGGCGGCAAGGCTTCTGCCTTTTCCATATTGGCGGCATAGTCGCTGTTGGGGCAGTACACGATGGCGTCTTCTCCCGTGGCCGCGATGACTTGAAACTCCTCGCTCAAATCGCCGCCAATGGCGCCGCTGTCAGCCGCCACGGCGCGGTAAGTCAGTCCAAAGCGGTCAAAAATACGTCGGTAGGCGTCGGCCATGTTTCGATAGCTGAGCTGGGCTGCGGCCTGGTCCCGGTCAAAACTGTACGCATCCTTCATGATGAATTCACGTCCGCGCATTAACCCAAAACGGGGGCGGCGCTCGTCGCGAAACTTGGTCTGGATCTGGTAAAGGTTTTTTGGCAATTGCTTGTAGCTGCGAATGTCCTGGCGCATCACGTCGGTCACCACTTCCTCGCTGGTCGGCTGAACCACGAAATCACGGCCATGCCGGTCTTGAATGCGCAGCAGTTCCGCGCCCATTTTTTCAAACCGCCCCGTTTCCTGCCAGAGTTCCGCGGGCTGGATCACCGGCATGCTCATTTCTACCGCGCCGGCGCGGTTCATCTCATCGCGGACAATGGCTTCAACCTTGCGGACAACCCGCAAACCCATCGGCATGTAGGTGTAAATGCCAGCGCCGAGTTTTTTGATCATGCCTGCCCGCATCATGAGCTGGTGGCTGACGATTTCTGCATCGGCAGGGGCTTCCTTGAGGGTGGAAATGAAGAACTGAGAGGCTTTCATGGGCTATTTTTTGGGGTTGGGACGCTGTCATCCGGCGGTGCGCTTGGCGGGGGCGCCTTCGCTGTGCATAATGGACTCAGTTTAAAAATTTTGAGGTTTGATTATGCTTGACAGGGACGGTTTTCGGCCCAATGTCGGCATCATCTTGCTCAACCAGAGAAGTCAGGTATTTTGGGGCAAACGCATCCGTACCCACTCATGGCAATTTCCGCAGGGTGGCATTGACCGGGGCGAAAACCCTGAGCAGGCCATGTTCCGCGAGTTGCATGAAGAGGTCGGATTGCACCCACAGCACGTTCAGGTGTTGGCCCGTACCCGAGACTGGTTGCGCTATGAGGTGCCTGACCGGTTTATTCGCCGCGATGCGCGTGGGCATTACAAAGGCCAGAAGCAGATATGGTTTTTGCTTCAATTGGTGGGTCATGACTGGGATTTGAATCTGCGTGCAACCAACCACCCCGAGTTTGATGCTTGGCGCTGGAACGATTATTGGGTGCCGCTTGATGTAGTGGTCGAGTTCAAGCGAGGCGTGTACGAAATGGCGCTGACCGAGTTGTCGCGCTTCGTTCCCCGTTGCGAATTCCGGCTGGATGCCCGTCCGGAGCAGCGCAACCGCTATTTGCGTGGCGGTCTGCATCAGCGGGATTTGCTTGCAAACCAGGCAGCAGAGTCAAATTCTGGCTCTTTTCCCCAGTCGGTGCCTTCTTACGCGGGCAGACTGGGCACGCCTTTCGAACTGCCGCCGGGCGCCACTTTTGAGCCTGATCCACAGACCAGCTTCGGTGTGGATTCACAAACAAAAAAACAATGAAATCCACGTCCTCTGCTGCTGTTGCCTGCGGCTTTTTACTTTGCTTGACCAGCATGGCTTGGGCCCAGTTTGCAGCGGAGGAGCCGGAGTGGAAAGAATCGGAGGTTCCACTACCGCCTCTTGTGGAGATGAGCAGGCTTGTCAATTTTGAAGTCTCCCCCAACGCTTCCCTGGTGTATGGCGTTGATCCCGTGTCCATCAGTATTTCAAAGAGCGACGGCGTGGTGCGCTATGTCGTGGTCGCCTCCAACGCCACTGGTGCGCGCAATGTGATGTATGAAGGCATACGCTGCGCTACGGGTGAATTCAAGACCTATGCCCGCTATTCGTCCGAGGGACCATGGAACATGGTCAACAAACCGCAATGGCAAACCATGTTTGGAAATATGCCGTCCAAACACGCCTTGCGTTTGGCTGCTGCGGGGGTTTGTGACAATGCGGTGCCTACGGCCTCGGTCAGGGAAATCGTCAGTCGGCTGAAAAATCCAAATTTCAGGATAACGAACTAGGCGTAACGCCCCTGCACGGCCTGAATCATTAACCGGCAGTTAACGATTCAAAATCAAGTTGGTGCGATGAACCATTTCCGACTCAGCGGTGTAACCCAGTAGTTTTTCAAATTCTGCTGACACTTTTCGGCATATCAGCCGAGCTTCGGCGCTGGAGTAGTTGGCCAGTCCGCGTGCGATTTCAGTACCATCGGCATCTCTAATCGCAATCACGTCACCGCGTGAAAAATCACCTTGAACGCCTGTCATGCCAATGGGCAGCAAACTCTTGCCATGGTCGCGTACCTTGCTTGCCGCGCCCGGGTCTACCGAGACCGATCCCCGTAGTTGTAAATGATCGGCCATCCACTGCTTTCTTGCCTGCATCTTTTGGGTTTGCGCGACCAGCAGCGTGCCGATGGCTTCGCCTCGGATCAACCGTATCAATGCCTCAGGTTCGCGCCCCCAGGCAATGACCGTCGAGGCGCCTGAGCCGGCGGCCCGTTTGGCCGCCAGAATCTTGGTGATCATGCCGCCCCGACCGATGCTTGAACCTGCGCCACCTGCCATCGCTTCAAGCGACGGATCGCCAGCCTTGGCTTCATGCACGAACTGGGCACCCGGGTCTTTGCGCGGATCTGCGGTGTAGAGCCCTTTTTGGTCGGTCAGAATGATGAGCAAGTCGGCTTCAACCAGATTGGCCACCAATGCGCCCAAGGTGTCGTTGTCGCCAAACTTGATTTCGTCATTGACCACAGTGTCGTTCTCATTGATGACCGGAACCACGCCCAGCTGCAGCAAGGTCAGCAAAGTAGAGCGGGCATTCAGGTAGCGCTCGCGGTCAGCCAGGTCGGCATGGGTCAACAGGACCTGCGCACTGCCAATGCCGTTTTCGCGCAACTTGGTTTCATACATCTGAACCAAGCCCATTTGCCCCACAGCGGCTGCGGCCTGCAATTCGTTGATCGCCCTGGGACGCAGATTCCAGCCAAGACGCTTCATGCCTTCAGCGATGGCGCCACTGCTTACCATGATGACTTCGCGGCCACCCTTGGCCAGCGCTGCCAGTTGCTCGCACCAGTGGCCAATGGCTGCCGCATCCAGTCCCCGCCCTTCATTGGTGACCAGGCTGGACCCCACCTTGACCACAATGCGTTTGGCGTTGCGCAGAATAGGGGAGCCTGTTGGGTTGTGCATTTATAGAGTTTTAAGGCGCTAGCGCATTAAGCACGAGTACTTAATGCTATTAAATTAAGAGTAAAAGAAGCTCGTCGGCTGCCAGAGCACAAACGGGCATTAATTGGAAGCTGGCGAGGCAGGCGGTTCAGGGGGGAGTTCGACAAACCGAGGGTCAATCTCTGGCTCGGGCTGCTCGCTTTTCTGGACCTTTTTGACGTGCTGGTAAATCGTCTTGACGAGTTGTTCGCAGCCTTCACGCGTCAGTGCGGAAATTTCAAAGACAGGACCCTTGAACTTCAAGCGCTTGACAAAATCTTTCACGACAGCTACGCGCTCGTCGGCATCGATCATGTCAAGTTTGTTCAGCACCAGCCAGCGTGGCTTTTTATAAAGGGCTTCGTCGTACTTTTTAAGTTCGCCCACGATGGCCTTGGCCTGCGCGACTGGATCAACGCCTTCGTCAAAAGGCGCCAGATCCACGATATGCAGCAACAGGCGGGTACGCTGGAGATGCCGCAAAAACAAATGGCCCAACCCTGCGCCTTCTGATGCGCCTTCAATCAGTCCGGGCAAATCCGCCACGACAAAGCTCTGCTCGGGCCCGACGCGAACCACGCCCAGATTGGGGTGCAGCGTGGTGAAAGGATAGTCGGCAATTCGAGGCCGCGCATTGGAGACGGCCGAGATAAAGGTGGATTTACCGGCATTGGGCATGCCAAGCAAGCCGACATCGGCCAGCACTTTCAACTCCAGCTTCAGGCTTTTTCGATCGCCCGGCCAACCCGGAGTCTTGCTGCGCGGCGCACGGTTGGTCGAGCTTTTAAAACGGAGATTGCCAAATCCGCCATCGCCGCCCTTGGCGATCAGCACCTGCTCGCCCGGCACCAGAAGTTCAAAAAGAACCTCGCCGGTTTCGGCATCGGTCAGGATGGTGCCCACAGGCATTTTCAGGATGATGTCATCGCCTTTGGCGCCGAACATGTCCGAGCCCATGCCGTGCCCACCATTACGGGCTTCATGGCGCCGTGAAAACCGAAAGTCCACCAGGGTATTGAGATTGATGTCGGCAACCGCATACACATGGCCACCGCGCCCGCCGTCGCCACCATTCGGCCCGCCGAACTCTTTGTATTTTTCGTGGCTGAAGGAGACGCAGCCGCTCCCGCCATCGCCGGCGGCGATGTCAATATAAGCTTCGTCAACAAATTTCATGATGGAATGGGACGCAGGTAGAGCGGTGGATGAAGGACAAGTTTACAAACAAAAAAGCCCCGACAGGTCGGGGCTTCGATGCCATCGAAGTGATCGGATTACGCCGGGGTCACGTTGACGGTGTGTTTGTTCAGTGCGCCCTTGATGGCAAAGGAAACCGAACCGTCGACCAGTGCAAACAGCGTATGGTCCTTGCCGATGCCGACATTGACGCCTGGATGGAACTTGGTACCGCGCTGGCGCACGATGATGCTGCCTGCGTTGATGACTTCGCCGCCAAATTTCTTGACGCCCAGCATTTTGGGCTGTGAATCACGCCCGTTTCGCGTAGAGCCGCCGCCTTTTTTCTGTGCCATTTTCCGTTACTCCTGATACTTTGCCGCTTAACCGACGATGGCGCCGATTTGCAGTTCAGTGAAGTTCTGCCTGTGACCCTGACGCTTCTGGTAGTGCTTGCGACGACGCATTTTGAAAATGCGCACCTTGTCGTGCCTGCCATGAGAGATGACTGTGACAGTCACTGTTGCACCTAGCACCAAGGGCGTACCAACCTTGATTGAACTGCCTTCACCGACAGCCAACACCTGGTCAATAACGATCTCTTGGCCTACGTCCGCAGTGATCTGTTCTACTTTAATTTTTTCTCCAGCAGCAACTTTGTATTGTTTGCCGCCGGTTTTTATGACCGCGTACATATAAGACCTCGTAAATTGAGTTCTGCGGACGGATTTCCACAGAGCCCAAGATTCTAGCATCCGCTGGTAAAAATGTCCAGATGCGCCGATTCAGGCTTAATTTCGCTCTCAACAGCATAGGCTGGGCTTTCTATAATCTGCGCACACTCAACGTCGGGATTTCCTCTTGTCTGCCAATTCTTCAAGTACCGCCGCTGCTCTTGCGTTGATCGCCGACGATATGAGCGCCATGGATGCAGTGATTGAGCAAAGGCTTCAATCGGAAGTGCCGCTGGTGGCGCAGGTATCGCAGTACATCATTGCGGCGGGCGGTAAGCGTTTGCGGCCTGCCTTGGTCCTCCTGATGTGTGGGGCGCTGGATTACCGGGGGGACCAGCGTCTCAATCTGGCGGCGGTGGTGGAATTCATTCATACCGCCACCTTGCTGCATGACGATGTTGTGGACGATTCCAAGCTGCGACGCGGCCGCTCGACCGCCAATGAGGTTTTTGGCAATCCGGCAAGCGTTTTGGTTGGCGACTTTTTATATTCCAGGGCCTTCCAGATGATGGTGGAAGTGGGCGACATGCGCATCATGCAAACCCTGGCGGAAGCCACCAATGTGATTGCCGAAGGGGAAGTGCTGCAACTGATGAACATGCATGATGCGGCATTGTCGGAGGAAGGTTATCTGCGCGTCATCCGCTCCAAGACAGCCAAGCTGTTCGAGGCCAGCGCCCGGCTGGCAGCCCTGCTGGCAGGGTCGTCTCCAGCGGTCGAGCAGCATTGCGCGGCCTACGGGCAGGCGCTGGGCACCGCGTTTCAGGTCATCGATGATGTGCTCGACTATGACGGCGATGTATCGGAAATGGGCAAAAATCTGGGGGACGACCTGCGCGAAGGCAAAGTCACATTACCACTCATCATTGCCATGCAGCGTGGCGCCGAGGCTGAGCGGACGGCGATCCGGCAGGCAATCGAAACCGGCGACACCGGGAAAATGGCGCAAATTGTCGCCATCGTGCAGCACACAGGCGCCCTCCAGGCGACGCGGGATGCCGCCGCCGCCGAAGCACAGCGTGCGCTGAATGCCTTGCAAACCTTGCCCCGCAACCCTTACAGTGATGCCTTGGAGCAACTGGCCTCCCAATTACTGGCCAGACGTTCCTGAGCACCAAAGCAGATCGGGGTGTAGCTTAGCCAGGTAGAGCGCTACGTTCGGGACGTAGAGGCCGGAGGTTCGAATCCTCTCACCCCGACCAGATTTCATCGGTATCAAGCTGTTGACGAAGTCCAGAGAGGGGCAGGGCCGGACGATAACGCAATCATGCTGATTGGCAAGGGCGCTTGGCCCTGCCCAGCGGAGAGCTATAAAAAACGGGGCAGTAGGAAGCTTATCGCGATAAAGCATCAAAAATGGCTGCAGCGCAGGTGCAGATTGCGCAAGAAGCTATTAATTCAATAGCAAACAGGCTGCCGCACCGGGGTTGTTGCAACGCTGCGGGTTTCGCTCTGCTTGCCAAATCACTTTGCCAGCTGGTTCAACTGAATGATCGGCAGCAGCACGGCCAGTACGATCAGCATGACAACAAGACCCATCGCCACGATCAGGAGCGGCTCAAGCAGGGTGGCCAGCTGCATCGCCCGGCGCTGTACTTCGGTGCTGAGCTGACGGGCGGCGCGGTCCAGCATCACGGGCAGTTGGCCGGTCTGCTCGCCTAGCCGGGCAAACATGCTGAGCAACCCCGGAAAACGCTTTTTATGGGCGATTGCCGACGCCAGCGGCGTGCCTTCGCGTACCAGCACCAGCGCATCAAGCGCATCGGCGCGCATGGCACGGTTCGACAGGGTGTCGGCCGCTGCCTGCAAGGCCTTGAGAATCGGCACGCCCGCGCCTGCCAGCATCGCCAGCGTGCCCGCAAAGCGCGCGGCGTTGTAGCCGCGCGAGAGTTTGCCCAGGATGGGCAGTTTCAGCCAGGCCGCATCAAAATTCTCACGAAAAGAGGCACTAGTCCAGGCGATACGTGCACCAATAGTTATGAAAATAATAGCTAGAAGAATCATCCAGCCCCGGTTACGGACAAAATCGGCCAGCGCCAGCATGATGACCGTCAGCATCGGCAAGGCGCGCTTGCTGCCGGCAAACACCTCGGCAACCTGCGGTACGACATAGCCGAGCAGAAACATCACGATGGCGATGGATATCAGCGTCACGATGGCCGGGTAGAGGGCAGCCCCCACCAGCTGGGCCTTAAGCTCCTGGCTCTGCTCCAGGTCGTCGGCCAGTCGCTCCAGCACCATCCCCAAATTGCCGCTGTGCTCCCCCGCCCCCACCACGGCGCAGTATGTCGCGGAAAATTCGCGTGGATGCTGGGCCAGGGCGGTGGCGAAGGGCGTACCGCCGTTGACTTCGGCCCGCAGGTTGGCAACCAGATGGCGCTGGGGCAGATTTTCGGACTCGTCGGCCAGTGCGGTCAGCGCCCGTTCCAGCGGCAGGCCGGACGTCACCAGCCCGGCGATCTGGCGGGTCCAGATGGCCAGCGCCGTGGCATTGAACACGCGCTTGCTCCAGAGCGTGACATTCCAGCCCGAGGCAGTGGCCTGCTGCGCCCGGTTGCTGCCGGCGCCGACAGGCTCCACCGCCAGCGGCACCAGCGCCTGCGCGCGCAGCATGCCGCGGGCAGAGCGGGCGGTGTCTGCCTCGATGATGCCCTTGCGGGTAGCCCCCTCGGCGGTCAGGGCTTCGAATGAATAGGCTGGCATGGATGCTCTCGTTAAACGCCCAGCCGCCGCAACGCCGGAGCAGCAGTTCCATGCCAGCCAAAGCCGTGGAACCAGCTTAGCCAGGCCACAGGCGCAGCAGCCCCCTCGAAGGGCAGCGCATTACGCAAAGCGACAAGCATAGGAGCGTGTCTTCCCCACCAGCCAGGGCCGCGGAACCGGCTTAGCCGGGCCGCAGGCGCAGCGGCCCCCTCGGGGGGCAGCGCATTACGCAAAGCGACAAGCGTAGAAGCGTGTCTTCCCCACCAGCCGGGGCCGCGGAACCGGCTTAGCCGGGCCGCAGGCGCAGCGGCCCCCTCGGGGGGAAGCGCATTACACGAAGTGAAAAGCGTGGGGGCCATATTTCTAGTCGCGCGTGACCCGCACCAGTTCCTCGCGGGTGGTGATGCCGGCTTGCACCAGCCGTTCGCCGTCGTCCCGCATCAGCGTCATGCCGTTTTGCAAGCCGGCTTCGCGCAGCTCGGCTTCGGGCGCCTGGTGGTGAATCTGGGCCCGGATGGCGTCATTGGTCGCCAGCAGTTCGAACACGCCGGTGCGGCCCTGGTAGCCGGTCTGGCCGCAGGTCTGGCAGCCCGTGCCCTTGCAGTGAACGCACACCTTGCGCACCAGCCGCTGCGCCAGCACGCCCAGCAGCGAGGAACTGAGCAAAAACGGCTCGATGCCCATGTCGGTCAGCCGGGTCACGGCGCTGGCGGCATCGTTGGTGTGCAGCGTGGCCAGCACCAGGTGGCCGGTTAGGGAAGCCTGGATGGCAATCTGCGCGGTCTCGAAGTCACGAATTTCGCCGATCATGATGACGTCCGGATCCTGGCGCAGGATGGCACGCAGGGCCTTGGCAAAGTCCAGGTCGATCTTGGCATTGACCTGGGTCTGGCCAACGCCGGCCAGCTCGTACTCGATCGGGTCTTCCACCGTCATGATGTTCTGGCGCCGCGTATCCAGCCGCTCCATGGCGGCATAGAGCGTAGTGGTCTTGCCAGAGCCGGTCGGGCCCGTCACCAGGATGATGCCGTGCGGCTGCGCCACCAGCTGCTCGAAACGCGACAGCACATCGCCCTGCATGCCAACGGCTTCCAGGTTGAGGCGGTCGCCACTCTTGTCGAGCAGTCGCAGCACGGCGCGTTCGCCGTGCGCGCTGGGCAGGGTGCTGACTCGCACGTCCACCGCGCGCGTGCCGATGCGCAAGGAGATGCGGCCGTCCTGTGGCAGTCGTTTTTCGGCAATGTCCAGCTCGGCCATGATCTTGAGCCGTGAGATCAGCGCCGCGTGCAGCGCCCGGTTGGGCTGCACGACGTTGCGCAGCGAGCCGTCGACCCGGAACCGCACGCTGGAATGGCGCTCGTAGGGCTCGATGTGAATATCGCTGGCGCCGTCCCGGGCCGCCTGGGTGAGCAGTGCATTGAGCATGCGGATGATGGGCGCGTCGTCCGACGTTTCAAGCAAATCCTCGATGGCGGGCAGGGCTTGCATCATCCGCGACAGGTCCACATCGCTTTCGACCTCGCTGATGACGGTTGCGGCGCTGGACTCGCTTTGGGAATAAGCGACGCTGATGCGTTGCTGAAGCAGCTCGGGCGCTTCGATGCTGATGTGCTGCACATCGAATTTGCGCATCACTTCGCTCACGGCGCCGGCCATGCCCGGGCTGTCCAGGCCATGCAGCCACAGGGTCAGGTCGCCGTCGAAGTCTTCGAGCAGCAACTGCTGGCTGCGTGCAAACGCATAAGGCAAGGGGTACTGCGCAGGGTGCTGCATGGTTACTGTCCGGTCATGGGTGGCGGCTCCGGCTGAACCTGCCGTATCGGCGCTGGGCTGATGGCCGGGGCCAGTTGGACGGGCTGTCCAGGAACGAGAGGCGGCAGCACCGGTGATTCGTTGACAGGCACCAGCGAGCTGTTGAGCGGCTGTGTCTGCTGCTGATTGGTGCGCATCATGTCATAGCGGTCCATTGACAGGGCGGTGGTGGCGCCTGCATCGCGCACCACGACCGGGCGCAAAAACACCATCAGGTTGGTTTTTTTGCGGTTGCGGCTTTCGGACTTGAACAGGTTGCCCACCACCGGCATGTCGCCCAGCCCCGGCACTTTTTCCTGGTTGCCCGAATACTCGTCCTGCAGCAGGCCGCCCAGCACGATGATGGAGCCGTCCTCGACCAGCACATTCGACTCGATCGAGCGCTTGTTGGTGATGAGGCCGGTGGCCGAATTGACCGAGCCCGGCTGAACGCTGGAGACTTCCTGAAAGATGGCCATCTTGACCGTTCCGTTTTCGCTGATCTGCGGCTTGACCCGCAAGGTCAGGCCGACGTCCTTGCGCTCGATGGTCTGGAAAGGATTGACGCTGCCATTGCTGCCGCCGCTGCCGGTGTTGGTGAACTGGCCGGTCACGAAAGGCACGTTCTGGCCAATAACGATCTTGGCCTCTTCATTGTCCAGCGTGATGAGATTGGGCGTTGACAAGATATTGCCGGCGCCCGAGGTTTGCAGGAAATTGGCCAGAAAGCCCAGAAAATAAACGCCGTTGCTGCGCGCCGCCACGCCGAGGTTCAGGCCCGTACCGGGCAATTGCGGGGTGCCGCTGGCGGCGGCGACTGCCGACTGGATGATGTTCTTGCCGCCGCTGCCGAAGTTGGTTCCCAGCAGCCCGATCAGGCTGTCGCCCTTGCCGCCGAGGGGCCCTTGCCACTGGATGCCGAACTCAGCCGCCCTGTCCATGTTGACTTCGGCGATCAGGCTCTCCACATAAACCTGGGCACGCCGGGCATCGAGCCTTTCGATCACGGCGCGCAGCTGACGGTACTGGGGCTCGGACGCCGTGATGATGAGGGAGTTGGTTGCGGGGTCTGCCTGGATCTGCCCGCCCGTCGAGGGTCCTGCAATGGGCGTGATCGGGGTGGCGGCCGCGTTGCTCTGGTTCGCGCCGCCTATCCCGCCAGCACCGCTTGCTCCGGACGCGGCCGATGGGTTTGGGGACTGGGGAGACGTAGAGCCGGCAGGGCCGCTGGTGGGCGTTCCCGCCATGGCGGCACGCAGCACCGTAGCCAGGCTGGATGCCTCGGCATTTTTCAAGTACACGACATAGATATTGCCGGCATCGCCATTGGGGCCGTTGAGCGTGGGCGTGTCCAGGCTTCTGACCAGTGTTTTCACGAGTTCGAGGCGAGCGCCGTTGGCGGCACGAACAATCAGGGAGTTGCTGCGCGGCTCGGCAAGGACCGTCGTGCGGTAGCTGGCTTCGGTCGTTGCCACGCCGCCGCCGGCATTTTCAAGAAGACGCGTGATCAAGGGTGCAATGTCCGTCACGGAGGCATAGCGCACCGGAATCAGTTCGACATCGGTGGCGTTGGCCACGTCCAGCGCGGCAATGATGCGCCCCAAGCGTGTCAGGTTGTCGGCGTAGTCGGTAATCACCAGCGAGTTGTTGCCAGGGTTGACGTTGATGGTGTTGTTGGGGCTGATCAAGGGCCGCAGAATGGGGAGCAGGTTGTTGGCATTCTCGAAGCTGAGCTTGAAAATGGTGGTGGCGATCTGCCCGCCGCCCACCGGTACGTTGGTGGACACGGAGCCGCCCTGCAGCTTGGCATCGGCTTCGGGAACGATTTTGTCCAGGCCGCCTGCATTGACCACGGTAAAGCCCTGCAGGCGCAAGATGGCCAGGAACTGGCTGTAGGCCGCGGCCGGGCTGACAGCTCGCTCGGTCGTCAGCGTGATCGTGCCTTTGACGCGTGGATCGACCACGACGTTGCGACCGGTCAGGGTGGCCATGGTGCGCGCCACTGCATCAATGTTGGCATTGACAAAGTTCAGCGTGATGGCTTCGCCGCGCCTGGGCTCGCCGGCGGACGCCGCAGACCGGGTCTGGGCCTGTAAATTTGAAGAAAAAAGGCCTGTAGCGCAGGCAGCCATTACGCAGCTAGCTATCGAAAGAGTAGCAAGCTGGCGATTTTTAGAAGTAAGACGTTTCATGCGGAATTAACCCACTTTGATGATGGCCGTCGCGCCGTTGCGCCGTCCAATGATATTCAGGAGATTCGAAAGCGCGTCAACGCTTTCAGGCGCGGCCTTGGCCGTGCCGTCAAAATGCAGCCGCTGTCCTGCCCAGTGGCCCCGGCCGCTGAGTTGCAGGTTGCCCTCAAGGGTGGCAAGTTCAAGGGTTGGGCTGGCGCCGCCCCGCAGGATGAGCCGGTAGCTGCCCATTGGCCGCAGGGTGGACAGGCGCGATGAAATGGCGATGGCGTCGAGTTGGACACGCCCTGCCACGCTCAGGCGCCCCTGCAGCCACTGGGCACTGAATCCTTGCGTGGACGCCTGCAGCCGACCCTGCGCCTGCAGGGTATTCCAGGGTGTTCCAAGACCGGCCAGCAAGCTGGCAGGCCAGTGGGACTGCGCATCGGCCACTGCCAGCCGCAGGCCGCTCCAGGCAGGCGTCACCGTCATCAAAAGCGCCTGCGAGGTGCAGCACTCGGCACTCAGCTGCACGTTCAGGCCGTTCCAGGCCGGGCGAATGCGCCAGACCAATTGACCCGGCAGGGCCATGGCATCGCGGCTGCCCGTGCCGCCGGACAGCACCAGCTGGGCCGAACCCTGCCAGAAAGTGCCGCGCGGTGCGTCCAGGGCGACATGCTCGCCAGTGCCCTGCCGAACCAGCGTGGCCAGCCAGCGGGCAGGGGCAAACCAAGCCAGCGCCAGTGCCAGACCGACGAGCGCGCCTGTCAGTGCCCAGCGCCAGGGCGCTGAAGCGGAAACGGTAGCTGCTGACGGGTTGTAATGCATGGGTTTCCTAGCGGCCTGGCAAGCTCATCACCAGCACGCCATTCCAGGTGGTGCCAGCGGGCGTGGTGCCGCGTGCCAGCCGTGCCTCGATCGGAACCGACCGCGCATTAAGCCGCGCCTGCGCCAGCCATGGGGCCAGCGCGTCCGGGGAGGCGTCCTTCAAGGTGACGCTGGCGCGGTCGCCCGCAACGCCAAGCTGGGCGGTGGTGCCCAGCGTTTGCTGGGTAGCCAAGGTCAGGGCGCGCACGGCCTCGTCGAAGCCCAGCGCGGGCTGCTTTTGCAAGGCCTGCGCCTGGGCCTGCATGGCCTGCATCTGCTGCAACTGCGCGCCCAGGATTTTTGCCTGCGCGTCCGCTGTCCTGAGCGTGGCCAGCGCAGGCGCCACGCTGAACTGCCAAAGCAGAAAACCGAGCACCAGCAGCACAACCAGCCGAACGATGTTCTTTTCGCGGCCCTGCATTCGGGCCCAGCGCACCCGCAGGGGTTGGAAGGTAGTGGCCAGGCTCATGGAAGACGCTCCTGTTTCAGGACCAGGCTGTCTGCTTCCATCCGGGTGCTGTAGCCCTGTGCCTGCAACTGGCTGGAGATCGGTCCCGGCCCGGCAGCCGCTGGATCAATTCCTTTCAGTCGCATTTCACCGGCTATGAATTCAATGGCTGATGGGCCCGCCAGTTTAGGCGCTGCCGCCTGAAACCTGCCCAGCATGGTTTCCAGGTCGGCAGAGGAGGAGATGCCGTTGGCACGCTGCAGATCGGCCAGCGCGCGGGCCATTTGAACGGGGGCATCCACGACCACGCGTATATCGGGGAAAGTAGAGGTCAGCGCAGTGTGGATGGCGGCGCGCTGGGTGGCCTGGGCTGAGCGCTCTTTCCAGGCCCAGACTTGAAGGCCCACGAGATTGACTGCCAGCAGTGCCACGGCTGCCCAGCGCGCAGCGCGCCAGCGGGGCGCCCTGAACAGGGCGGACACCATTGCCGACAACTGCTTGCGGGTACGTGTAGCGCGGTTATAGAGCAGGTCAAATTGCGCCAGATCCCAGCCTGACTGGGTAGCGACCAGCCAGCGTTCGGACGCATTTTGCAATGTGGCGGGACGGTTGAAAAAGTGTTCTGCCACTGCCGCCACTGCGGGCTCGGCCAAAACCTCGGCCTCTTCGGGCCAGGTGACCAGTGCGGCAGTGGCCACCGACAGCGGCATCAGGGTCACGCCGTCGGGCCCGGCCAACATCAGCTGGGCATGGTCAGCCGAGCCGGTGACATACAGCGATGTGCTGGCGCTTGCACTGCCTGATGGCGGTGCCAGTTCAGGGACGATGCGGGAGGCGGCTCGCCCGGCCTGGGCCAGCGCGGCAAGCCAGCCATGCAGCCAGGCACGGTCGCAGGCGGCAACCCATACGGGTTCATCCGCGCGCGGCTGGGGTTCGATGGCAAAGTGCAGCTGGCTGGTGTCGTCGAGCACGCGGTCTTCAAGCAGACCATCCAGCACGGCGCGAAGCCGCCCTGCGCCGCCCTCCTGAAAAAGCCCTGCTTTGAGGGCGCCGCGGGGCAGCGCGAGCCGGTGCCAGGAGAGCTGCGAAGCCGGTACAAGGGCCACGATTTCCGTACCGGACGCCGCAGGCAGCAAAGCCAGGGGCACCTGTACGGACTGTGAGGCGGTTTGCCCGTCATTGCTGAGCACGGCCTCGCAAAGCGTGGCTGTCGTGGGCAGTTCCGGGGAAAGGGTGACGATCAATAGGGTCATGTCATGCTTGAACTCAGGTCGTCGTCATTGTAGGGGGGCGGCCTGTCGTTCCCGCGCACCCCGGTCACGCCATAAGGTACTGACCTTGATCCCGTCGCGCTGGACCACTGAATACTCTTCCACCACGGTCTGGTCCAGCCGCAACCGCCCCGAGACTTCGAAAAAACGTGAATTTACCCCCTGTTGTGCCAGGTTAAGAGGCTCAGCGAGCTTGCCCAGCTGCTGGGTCACCTGGGCAAGCGTGGTGAACGGAGTGGTCTGGCGCACGCTTACCAATCTTTGCGCCTGCGCCATGTCCAGCGATGGAATGACCGCGAACAGCACGATCGGGCTGGCCGTGTTGAGATTGACCGCTGTGCTGGCGGGCAACAACGTGATGTGCGGTCGCAAGACTGCCAGGCTGGCGGGCGACAGCCCCAGCCACACCAGCTGGTCAATCCGCTGGGGCAGCAAGGGCACCGGTTGGGCTGCGTTATTTGCCGGAGTTGTGTCCAGCGCCAGGCGCAGGTTTTCAGCCAGTGCCGCCAACTCGCCAGGAGGCAGCCCCAGAAGCTCGAACAGCTTGGCAAAGGCTTTTTGCGCAGCGGGCGAAACCTTGCCGTTGTCAACCAGATTGGTCACGTTCAGACGGGCCTGCAGGTCCGTGATCAGGCCCGACAGGAAAACTTCCGAGGCGCTGTTGTCGCTGTCGGCGCTGGCATTTTTGTCACTGGCCAGGAAGGTGGACAGACGGGCTTCTTCAAGCGGCACCGCCCAGGGTTCGGACAGGTAGTCCGCGCCCCCTGTGCGAGCGTCTTCGCGCAGGATCAGGCGTGCCCAGTCCAGCGCACCAGTCAACACCCAGAGCGACTGCACGCGCGCACGCTCGGCCGCTTCAACCTCGACGTTGCGCCACTGCTGCCACAGTGCGCCAGCGGCCAGGCTGGCTACCAGCGTCACCGTCAACATGGCGGTCAGCAAGGCTGCGCCTGCCTGCCGCAAATGACCGCGGATACGCACCCGTTTCTGTGTTTTCAAGAAATGTCTTTCCGCTTGCGGGCCAAGGCTGCAATGCAGTTCGCGCAGTGATGAGCGTCGCGACACATGCTTATGACTTTGCGTCCAGGATCGGGCGCACCCAGTCGCGGGTAAGGGTGCCGTTGATGGCCCCGCCAGCGGGCAAGGTCAGCACCAGCCGGATACCATCGGGCAGCGCCAAGTTGGGCGTGGCCGGTTGAGCCGTCGCCTGAACAGGGATTGCTGTGCTGCTGGCGTTGCCGCTGGACAAGGGGTTGGTCCATGCATTGCCGCGAAAATAGAAGATCTGCCACTGTTCAAGCGGTGTGATGCGGACCTCATCTCTTTTCTCGGCATCGCCGGGGTTCTGGGCCCATTGCGCAGCGCGCGACCACGCCGTTTGCAGCTCATCCCGGGAGAACTGAGGAGGTGACTGCCACCGCAGCCATTGGTCAATGCCATTCACATTGCGGCGTGCCCAGGCGACCACCAGCAGGCCGTCACCGGGCTTGACCGTGCTGCGGCGGATGATTCGAAGCCCTCGCCCGTCCCAGTCGAGGGTTTGTATCTGGGGCAGTTGCTGCAGCGCATCGAGGTCGGCGCCCCACTGCGCCAGTCCTGCCTGCAGGGTAAGCACCTCGTCCGCACGCTGATGAATCTGCGCCTGAGCCCGCACCATGCCATCAAGCCCACGCCAGCTCAAACCAGCCATCACTGCCATTGCAGCAAGGGCTACCAGCAGTTCAACTAACGTGAAACCTTGTACGCGGCCAGGGCGATGATGGACAGCAGAGGTAAAACAGGGTCGAACAATTGGCATGCTCAGTACCTTCCCACCACGGTAGAAAGCGTCAATATCCGTACTTCACCCTCCAGGACCTGAGCCTCGACACGTAAAAAATTTGGGTTGGGCGTGGGCTGTACCCAGAGGCGCGTCACTAGGCTGCGACCTGCCTGTTCACAAACGCTGGTGTTGTCGCCCACTGCGGGCATTTGTGTGGACAAACGGACGTTGACCAGGGCATTTTCGGCGCACAGGTGCGCCAGCAGCAAATCCGATTGCCGTTCAGCATTGTGGGTCATGGAGGCAGTGGCCCGTACACCCGCAGCCAACGCAACGGCCACGATGCCCAGCGCGACAAGCACCTCGATTAAGGTGAATCCAGCGGCGCCTAAACGCCTGGAGCGACAGCATGGCCTCATGGTCTGCCAGGTGCCGGTACGCTTTCCGCCACGACCGAGAACGGACGAACCCCATCAGTCGCCAAAGTCAGGTTGCGGGAGGGGTCAGAGGTTGAAAACAGTCGAATCCGCTGAGGCCCAATCACTGGCTCTGGTCCCAGTACCACTATATTTGCACCTGCTGCCCGCACCTCGGGGCTGAGCCAGGTCGAGGGAAAAGCCGATCCTGCAGGAAGTCCCTCAAATGAGAATCCGGTTGCGGTGGGCCGCCATCGTGCTGGACTGCCATTCATGCGGGATTGCGCCCGAGCAGATTCCAGCAGTACAGCCAGTCGCTGTGCCTCGCGCTCCAGTGCCGTGCTTGAGGTATCACGTAACGCCAGTCCCACACCTGCAGTTGCAATTGCCATGATAGTGACCACTATCAGAAGTTCAATCAACGTAAAACCGCCTTTGTGCTTCCATTTGCGCCGCATGGCATAGGAAACGCTCAGTCCCCCTGCTGGTGCCTGCATGCGAGCGATGTTTTTAATCCCAGCTGCCGACATCCGCATTTTTACCTTCGCCACCCGCCTGACCATCGGCACCAAAGGACATCACATCGATTGGACCTTTGATGCCCGGGTTCAGGTACTGGTAGGGGCGGCCCCAAGGGTCGTTGGGGAGCTTGTCCAGATAGGATTTCCAGTTGGGTGGAATGGGCCCGGTTGTCGGCTTGGCAAGAAGCGCCTGCAGGCCTTGCTCGGCCGTGGGGTAGCGCTGGTTGTCCAGCCGGTAGAGCTTGAGTGCCTGCATCAGATTGTTCACGTCGGTTTTTGCGGCAGTGGCACGCGCATCGTCGGCGCGGTCTAGCACATTGGGAACAATCAGCGCAGCCAATACGCCGATGATCACAAGCACCACCATCAGCTCAATCAATGTAAAACCTGCCGACAAACGCCGTCGGATCGAATGGGGGAAATAATTTTGTCTAGTCATATCGTCGCTTCAATGATAATCCGGGCATGCAGAAAGATGCCAATCGCCTATGGTCTACCAGGATTGTGACATTCGCCATTTCCGCATTGGCAGCTGCCAGTGTGGTGTTTTGGGGTTTCAAGGGATGGGAGACCTACACACCTTCTACCGGGGCAACAATAGCATTGATTCAGGCTCCTCCTGTAAGTTCACAGGACGTTGCCAAGGCACTTGGAGGAGGGGGAGTTTCCAATCCGACAGCCTCGGCAGTACCCCCTGTTATCAATCGCTACAAGTTGGTCGGTGTCGTGGCAGGTCGGTTCCGTGGAGGCGCTGCCCTGATATCGGTCGACGGTCAGGATGCCAAACCGGTTCGTGCAGGCACACTGGTAGAAGAAGGTATGTTGCTACAGTCTGTAAGTGGTCGCAGTGCGATATTGGTTTCCACCACGGATGCCTCTGCAAAAGTCACGCTGGAGTTGCCCCTGTTGACTGAGTGATGCTATTTTATTGATAGCGATAGGTTAATCTGTAGAAGGCTGATCTCCAGAAGGCTGAAAGGCTTGCTCAAATCCATTGCTTTAATAGTATTTTTATATGATTTTTGCATGGTTGCAACGCTACACCGGTTACTAAGATGTTTCCCGGTTTACACCTTGTAATCAATAAGCGATGATGCTCTTTTGAGCTCGTATTGATTACCATGTCCGCTACTGATACCGCGATTAACGCTTCAACTTCCATGGCTTTGCCCGGTCTGGGAAGAACCTTGGTAACTGCTGGAAAATTGGGTCAAAAAGCGGCTGAAGATATTTTCCGCAAGGCGCAAAGCAGCCGAACGAGTTTCATTGCCGAACTGACGGGCTCTGGCGCCGTATCGGCATTTGATCTGGCGCACATCATGTCCACGTCTTTTGCCGCGCCATTGGTCGATATGGAGGCAATCGACATTCAGCGGTTACCGAAGGGCCTGCTGGACACGAAAATTTGCGCGGCGTACAGGATTGTTGTGTTGAGCAAACGCAGCAACCGGTTGATTGTTGCAACAGCAGATCCATCCGTTCAGGATGCAGCGGAAAAAATCAAGTTTTCAACTCAGTTGGGCGTGGACTGGGTTATTGCCGAATACGACAAACTGTCCAGGTTGGTCGATGCGTCCAGTGCTACCGCTACAGAAGCCATCGAAAATATCGTTGGCGGCGACTTTGAATTTGATGAAGATATTCCGGTTTCTACCGCGATAGAGGAGAGCGACAATAGCGCTTCCGAGGTGGAGGATGCGCCAGTTGTTAAATTCCTCCAGAAAATGCTGATCGATGCTTTCAATATGCGAGCATCCGATTTGCATTTTGAACCCTTTGAGCATACCTATCGGGTACGTTTTCGGGTGGATGGCGAGCTGCGCGAAATCTCATCGCCGCCAGTAGCCATCAAGGAAAAGCTGGCTGCGCGGATCAAGGTGATTTCCAAGCTCGACATTTCCGAGAAACGTGTGCCGCAAGATGGAAAGATGAAACTCAAGATTGGCGCTGACCGGGTCATCGATTTTCGGGTCAGCACTTTGCCCACCATGTTTGGTGAAAAAATCGTTATTCGTATCTTGGATCCCAGCAGTGCGAAATTGGGAATCGACGCCTTGGGTTATGAGCCGGCTGAAAAAGAACGGCTATTAGAGGCCATCAAACGGCCGTATGGCATGGTGTTGGTCACCGGACCCACCGGTTCAGGCAAGACCGTGTCCCTTTACACCTGCCTGAACATTTTGAATACGGCAGGCGTCAATATTGCCACGGCCGAGGATCCGGCCGAAATCACACTGCCCGGGGTTAATCAGGTCAGCATGAATGAGAAGGCTGGAATGACTTTTCCAGTGGCTCTCAAAGCCTTTTTGCGTCAGGATCCAGACATCATCATGGTGGGTGAAATACGCGATGTTGAAACGGCCGACATCGCCATCAAGGCCGCCCAGACGGGACACCTGGTCTTGTCGACATTGCATACCAACGATGCTCCCACGACGCTGACACGGATGCGCAACATGGGAATCGCGCCATTCAACATTGCCTCTAGTGTGATTCTAATTACCGCGCAAAGGCTTGCACGGCGACTGTGCCCCCATTGCAAGACAACGGTCGACATTCCCCGTGAAGCCTTGTTGCAAGCTGGCTTTAAGGAGGACGATGTTGATGGCTCGTGGATGCCATTTCATCCGGTAGGTTGCGACAAATGCAACAACGGTTATAAGGGCCGAGTCGGAATTTATCAGGTCATGCCAATTTCCGAGGAAATGCAGCGTATTGTGCTGCGCGATGGCAGCGCGCTGGAAATTGCAGCCCAAGCCGAGGTGGAAGGCGTCAGAAGCCTGCGTCAGTCTGGTTTACACAAAGTTAAACTGGGGATGACTTCCCTGGAAGAGGTGTTGGGTTGCACCAATGTTTAACTGGATACCGCTGGAAATGAAACATTGGCATTTGACTGTAGCGGCGCTACGGCTTAAGCCATCTACTAATTGAAGAGGCCCCATGGCAACAGCAGCATCCAAAGGAATCAAGGAGTTTGTCTTCGACTGGGAAGGCAAGGATCGAGGAGGTAAACAGGTACGCGGAGAGATTCGAGCTTCTGGCGAAAATCAAGTCATGGTTTCCTTGCGCAGGCAAGGGGTGCTTACCACAAAAATAAAAAAACGCCGCATGCGTTCGGGGAAATCGATCAAACCGCGCGACATTGCCATTTTTACCCGCCAATTGGCGACCATGATGAAAGCTGGCGTGCCGTTACTGCAGTCGTTTGACATTGTTGGACGGGGAAATCCCAACGCCAGTGTGACCAAGCTTCTCAATGACGTGCGGACTGATGTGGAAACTGGCACATCTTTGAGTGCGGCTTTTAGAAAATATCCCATGTATTTCAACGCGCTGTACTGCAATCTGGTTGAAGCGGGAGAAGCCGCCGGTATCCTAGAGTCTTTGCTGGATCGGCTGGCGGTCTACATGGAAAAGACCGAGGCCATCAAATCAAAGATCAAATCTGCATTGATGTATCCCGCATCGGTTGTCGTTGTCGCTTTCGTAGTCGTCGCAGTGATTATGATTTTTGTCATCCCTGCATTCAAAAGCGTATTTGAATCCTTTGGTGCGGACTTGCCTGCACCTACGCTGTTCGTTATGGCTATAAGCGAATTCTTCGTTGCGTTTTGGTGGTTGATTTTTGGTGGAATTGGCGGGGGACTTTATTTTTTCATACAAGCGTGGAAACGCAGTGAAAAAATGCAAAAAGTCATGGATCGCATTCTCTTGAAAATGCCTGTTTTTGGTTCTCTGATAGAAAAGTCCGTTATTGCCCGCTGGACTCGAACCTTGTCTACTATGTTCGCGGCAGGCGTGCCATTGGTCGAGGCTCTGGATTCAGTAGGGGGGGCATCAGGAAATTCACTTTATGCTGATGCCACCGAGAAGATTCAGCAGGAAGTCTCTAGCGGGACCAGCCTGACGGCCGCCATGACCAACGTGAACCTGTTTCCCACTATGGTGCTGCAAATGTGCGCAATTGGCGAAGAGTCGGGTTCGGTCGACCACATGCTAGGCAAGGCTGCCGATTTTTATGAGGCTGAGGTTGATGAAATGGTCGCTGGCTTGTCCAGTTTGATGGAACCCATCATTATTGTGTTTCTGGGCACGTTGATTGGTGGAATTGTGGTTTCCATGTACTTACCCATTTTCAAGTTGGGCGCAGTCGTCTAATGGTGCTGGAATCAGGCTTTGTCGCTGGACTGGCTGGACTTTTAGGTTTATTGATCGGCAGTTTTCTCAACGTTGCCATTTACCGCATTCCCAAAATGATGGAGCACCAATGGGCGGCGGAATGTGCTGAGCTCAGCGGTAAACCGACCGAGCCAAAAGAAGAATTTAATCTGCTGACGCCGCGTTCGCGATGCTCACACTGTGGCCACTTGATTCGCTGGTATGAAAATATACCTGTGCTCAGCTATGTTTTTCTCAAGGGGAAATGCGCCGTCTGCAAGGTGCCTTACGGTTTTCGCTATCCTTTGATAGAAGCTGCTACGGGTGGGCTGTTTTTCTTTTGCGCCTGGCGTTGGGGCTGGACGTGGACTACCTTGGTCTGGTGCGGATTTTCCGCGGCGCTTCTGGTATTGGCTGTCATTGACTGGGACACGACTCTGCTGCCCGATGACCTGACCTTGCCCTTACTATGGGCTGGGTTGCTGGTTGCAGCCTTGCATTGGAACCCGTCTGTAGATCTAGCCACTGCTCTGTGGGGTGCGGTGGCTGGTTATCTTTCCCTGTGGGGGGTTTACTGGGCTTTCAAACTGGCAACTGGCAAAGAGGGGATGGGCTACGGCGATTTCAAACTTTTCGCTGCGCTTGGCGCCTGGTTCGGCTGGCCTGCGCTGATTCCCATGATTCTGATGGCCTCAGTCATCGGCGCCATCATTGGCATCGCCATGAAGTTTTCCAGTGGGCTGCGCGAAGGCGGTTACGTACCGTTTGGTCCTTTTCTGGCAGGAGCAGGATTTACCGCCATGATTTTCGGCCCCCAATCGATTCTTCAATTTGTCGGTTTGTAAACCGATGCATGGGCCCATCCAGCGCATCGGCTTGACAGGCGGCATTGGAAGCGGCAAAAGCACGGTGGCGCAATTTCTGATCGACTGCGGCGCTGCCGTCATTGATGCAGATGCCATTTCCCGTGGATTGACGCTACCGGGCGGAGCAGCGATTGATCAACTCGCTGGAACTTTTGGCGCGCAAGTCATTACGCATGAAGGTGCGATGGATCGCGATCGGATGCGCCAGCTTGTTTTTGCCAATCCGTTTGCCAAACAACAGCTCGAAGCCATCATTCATCCGCTGGTCACTAAAGAATCGCTGCGGCAGTCACAAGTGGCGGTCGCCGCCGGCCACCTCTGTATTGTTTTTGACATTCCCTTGCTGGTCGAATCAGGACGCTGGCGTCAACAGCTGGATAGGGTGTTGGTCGTGGATTGTTTGGAAACGACCCAAATCGCACGGGTCATGGTCAGAAACGGGTGGTCAAGCGAGCTTGTCGGAAAAATCATCGCTGGACAGTCCAGTCGGCGGCACCGGCTTGCAGCTGCCGATATTTGTATTTGTAACGAAGGTTTATCGCTGGCGGCCTTGAAGGCGCTGATCCATGAGTTGGCGCCGCGCTTGGGGCTATGATGACAGGCTTCCCTTTCACTGATGCCAGGAAACCAGTTCGTGATTCTTTACGAGTATCCCTTTAACGAACGCATACGCACCTATCTACGGCTTGAACACCTGTTCGTGCGCCTGGCTGAACTGGTGAAACGGGAAAGTCCGATAGACCATCACCATGCGCTTGCAGTCATTTTTGAAATCATGGATGTTGGCGCGCGGGCAGATCTGAAAACTGATGTGCTCAAGGACATTGAAAAGCAAAAGCATGTGCTCAATGGGTATCGGGGCAACCCTGTTATTTCCGAACAGGTGCTGGACGACATCACGGCCCAGCTCGATGCCTGCTTTACCAGCTTGAATGAGCTTTCTGGCAAGGTCGGGCACGCATTGACTGAAAACGACTGGCTGATGAGCATTCGCAGCCGTATTGGTATTCCAGGCGGCACATGCGAATTTGACTTGCCGGCCTATCATGCCTGGCAGTCCCTTGCCGCTGACATTCGGCAGCATGACCTGCAGCGCTGGGTGTCGCCACTGGTGCCACTTGCCGAGTCCTTGAGCCTGCTGCTAAGGCTGGTGCGTGACTCGGGTGCGCCGCAAAAGGTGATTGCGCAGGCTGGGCAGTACCAGCAAATGCTGCCACAGGGGCGAACTTTCCAGCTGCTAAGGTTGCGCCTGGATTCTCGCCTGGCCTTGATTCCTGAAATCAGCTGCAATCGCTTGATGGTGTCCGTACGCTTCATGTCCCAGCAAGGCGATGGTCGATTGCATGCGAATACCGACGATGCGGTGTTTGACCTGACGCTGTGCAGCTGAGCTTGACACGCCGGCAAATTTTCATCCCGAATTGTTGCTGCCATTCACACTATGAAAAAAGACAGTTTGTTCGTTAAGCAGGTGGTGTGCCCAGGTTGTGGGGGGGCCAGCGTTTACGCACCCAGCAATCCCTTTCGCCCCTTTTGCAGCGAACGTTGTAGGAACATCGATCTGGGGGCCTGGGCCAACGAAGATTTTCGTTTGCCGGCCGAGGCACCGCCTGATGATCAGCCCTTCGGCGATCCAAAAATACCCTGAAGATGAATAAGTCCGCTAAAGCATGCGGCAAGGCTTTGGCTCTAACGCACAACACAGTCTTTGTAGAACCACCAAGGGAAAACATGAAACCCAGCGCCCTTAAGTCTGCCTGCGCATTTGTGCTGATGACGGCATCCCTGATCGGTGGCGTCCCTGCTGCTGCGTCCTCTGAACACTCAGGTGGCAAGACTGACGTCGCGAAGGCCAAGAAAAAAACAGCGGGCACTGGGCAGGTCCGGTTTCTGCCCGGTTCAGGGGAGACAACACGAGAGCGCAGCACCCGTCTTAAGCGCGAATGCAAAGGCGGTGTCAATGCCGGTGCCTGCGCAGGCTATACCGGCTAACCTGGTGTCGCGTCACGTGCAAAGTGCCGGGTTCTCGCTAGCTCTTGCCGCGCATCGCCGCGTTGCATCTTTGTCAAGCCTCCTGCCTTGATTGCGGTCTGCGCCTTGCGCTGCACGTCGATGGCAGCGCAATCTTCTGGCGCTTTGCACATGCCGCACCATTAGTCGCCAGGCTTTTATAAGCTGAACGCCTGCGGCGTTCAGGCTTCTGGGGCGCCGAGCATTTGCTGCAGTTCCCCGTTCTGGTACATCTCCATCATGATGTCGGAGCCGCCAACAAATTCGCCCTTCACATAGAGCTGCGGAATCGTCGGCCAGTTGCTGTATTCCTTGATGCCATTGCGGATGCCTTCATCTTCCAGCACGTTGACTGTCGCCGGCTTGGTCACGCCGCACGCCTTGAGCACCTGAATGGCACGCCCGGAAAAGCCGCACATCGGAAATTGGGCTGTGCCCTTCATAAAGAGCACCACGTCGCTGGATTTGACGATTTGCTCAATGCGTTGCTGGGTAGGGTCGGTAGCGTTCATGTTGAATCCTTTGGGTAGTAAAGCCTTCCAGGCCGAAATGCGAATAGCCGGTCAACAGGCCGGTCAATGGAATGCATGAAATTCGAACGGAGGAGTTTCGCAGGCCTGATTATCGCCGCCTGCTGGTGGCCACGCATTTGGAAGGGACAGGCCCTATCCGAGCCAGTGTCCGCCCGAGCAACGTTCAATGCCGGCCAGATCCCGGCGGCTCTGCACCTGCAAAAAGCCATGCTGTCTCAATAACTGGCGGACTCTGCCGGCCTGGTCATAGCCATGCTCCAGCAGGAGCCAGCCCCCGGGTGACAGCGAGCCCGGTGCCTCTTCGACGATTTGCCGTAGATCGTCCAGGCCATCTGCGCCGGCGGTGAGCGCCTGCAGTGGTTCATGTGCCAGGGCTGGCAGATGCGGGTCGGCGCTGGCAATATAGGGAGGGTTGCTGACGATCAGGTGGAAGTTGCCGTCCACCTGCTGCAGCCAGTGGCTTTGAACGAATGCCACGGTCAGCCCGAGGCCGCAGGCGTTGTCTCGGGCCACCAAGAGCGCATCGGCACTTGCATCTACCGCCGTGACATGCGCCTGGCGGCCTGCCGCCTGCAGGCTGTGGGCAATCGCCAGGGCAATCGCGCCGCTGCCCGTGCCAAGATCAAGAATCTTCAACTCGGGTGGCAGGCCGGGCAGCTGCAGCAGGTCGAGTGCCCATTCGACCAGGGTCTCGGTATCCGGCCGCGGCACCAGCACCCGGGCGTCGACCTTCAGGGAAAGTCCAAAAAATTCCTTGCTGCCGACGATATAGGCGAGTGGCTCGCCGGCGGCCCGGCGCAGGCTGAGCGCCTGAAATGACGCCGCAATGTCGTGCGCCAACAGGTCGGTATCGTGCGCCAGCAGCCAGCTTCTGGCACTGGCAGGCTTGCCCAGCGCATGCAGCAAAAGCAGCTGCGCCTCCAGCCGCTCCAGCCCCAGCGCCTGCGCGGCGACCACAGCCTGTTCGCAACTCATCACGGTCACGTCTTTTCCAGAAGTGCTATAAAAACAATAGCTAAGAATTTATATAGTACCTGCGCAAAAGCCCGATTTGGCATAAAAATTAACGCCCGGGGGTCAGCCACTGTTATTGGCCGTTTCCAGTTCGGCCAGCTGTTCGGCGCCGCGGGCAACCTGGAGGGCCGTGACGACATCGTCCAGGTCGCCTTCCATGATGGTCAGCAGCTTGTACAGTGTCAGGTTGATGCGGTGGTCGGTCAGCCGGCCCTGCGGGAAGTTGTAGGTGCGGATGCGGTCGCTTCGGTCGCCGCTGCCGATCAGGCCCTTGCGCATGGCCGCGTCCTTGGCGGCCTGGGCCGAGCGTTCTTTTTCATGGATGCGCGCGGTCAGCACCTTCATGGCCTGGGCCTTGTTGCCATGCTGGCTCCGGCCCTCCTGGCATTCGGCGACGATGCCGGTCGGAAGATGCGTGATGCGCACGGCCGAATCGGTCTTGTTGATGTGCTGGCCGCCGGCGCCGCTGGCGCGGTAGGTGTCCACCCGCACGTCGGCCGGGTTGATGTCGATCTCGATCGAGTCGTCGATCTCGGGATAGACGAACACGCTGGCGAAGCTGGTGTGACGCCCGCCCGAGGAGTCGAACGGCGACTTGCGCACCAGCCGGTGCACGCCGGTCTCGGTGCGCAGCAGGCCGAAGGCATAGTCGCCCTCGATCTTGATCGTCGCGCCCTTGATGCCGGCGGTGTCGCCCGGGGTCTCGTCCTCGATCGTGGTCTTGAAGCCCTTGCGCTCGGCGTATTTCAGGTACTGGCGCAGCAGCATGCTGGCCCAGTCGCACGCCTCCGTCCCGCCGGCGCCGGCCTGGATGTCCAGGAAGGCATTGAGCGGGTCGGCCGGCTTGTTGAACATGCGCCGGAACTCGAGGGCTTCGACGTCCTTGGCCAGCCGGGCCGTGTCGGCCTCGATCGTGGCCAGGCCGGCCTCGTCGCCTTCCTCCTTGCTCATTTCATAGAGCTCGAGGTTGTCCGACAGCTCGCTGGTGAGGTTTTGCAGCATCACGACGACGTCGTCCAGCTGCTTTTTTTCCCTGCCCAGCTCCTGGGCCTTCTTGGGGTCGTTCCAGACCTGTGGGTCTTCGAGTGCGGCGTTGACCGTCCTCAGGCGCTCCGATTTGGCATCGAAGTCAAAGATACCCCCGGAGATCTGCGGTGCGTGCCTGCAGGTCGCTCAGGGTGGTGCCGATCAGGTTGATGCGCTCTGCGTCCATGTCGTTCGAATCCCAAAGCCGGGGATTTTCGCAGATGGGAAGAGCCGCCAAGCACGGAGGCTGGAAACGGGGAACCGTCGGTGGCGCGCCGGCGTTGGGTCGCGCTGGTGAAAAGACTGGCCGCAGCCTCCGCTTTTCAGCGCACCTGCGTTTACTTCGGTGCGCCCGGACCCGCGAGCCGCGACTGCGCGCCGCGGTTGCCGGCGCTGGCGGCGCGCTCGAACCAGGACAGCGCCTGCCTCTGGTCG
>JAQGLT010000026.1 GCA_028292745.1 Polaromonas sp.
AGCTCCTAAAACAATAGCTATCAGTGCACGGTACATATGCGCTCCAGCAGTAAAACGTTAATGAATCAGGCCAGGGCCGCGTCGGTGTCCATCAGCGCCCGGCTGCCGCTGCGCGCGGTGCGCATCAGCGTTGCGGTCTCGGGGAACAGCTTGGCAAAGTAAAAGCGCGCCGTCTGCACCTTGGCCAGGTAGAACGGGTCGGTGTTGCCGCCCGCGATCTCGCGCAGCGCGACCTGCGCCATGCGGGCCCAGAAGTAGCCGAACACCAGGTGGCCAGCCACGCGCAGGTAATCGACGGCGGCGGCGCCCACTTCGTCCGGGTTCTGGAAGGCCTTGAAACCCAGCTCGGTGGTGAACTTGGTCATCTGGTCGGCCAGGTAGGCCAGCGGGTTGATGAACTCGGCCATCTTCTCGTTCACGCCTTCCTCGGCGATCAGGCTGCCCACCAGCTTGCCGAATTTCTTCAGCGTCGCGCCGTTGTTGCCCAGCACCTTGCGGCCCAGCAGGTCGAGCGACTGGATGGTGTTGGTGCCCTCGTAGATCATATTGATGCGGTTGTCGCGCACGAACTGCTCCATGCCCCATTCCTTGATGTAGCCGTGACCGCCGAACACCTGCATGCAGGCATTGGTGGCGATGTGGCCGTTGTCCGTCAGGAAGGCCTTCACGATGGGCGTGAGCAGCGCGACGATCTCGCCCGAGTCCTTGCGCACTTTCTCGTCGGGGTGATAAAGCTCCTTGTCGAGCAGCAGCGTGCAGTAGATCGCCATGGCCCGGCCGCCCTCGGCAAAGGCCTTGGCGGTCAGCAGCATCTTGCGCACGTCGGGGTGCACGATGATCGGGTCGGCGGGTTTGTCCTTGGCCTTCACGCCCGACAGCGAGCGCATCTGGATGCGGTCCTTGGCATAGGCCAGGGCATTTTGATAGGCCACCTCGGTCAGGCCAAGCGACTGGTTGCCCACGCCCAGGCGGGCGGCGTTCATCATCACGAACATCGCGGCCAGGCCCTTGTTGGGCGCGCCGACCAGCGTGCCGACGGCGCCTTCGAGCACGATCTGCGCGGTGGCGTTGCCGTGGATGCCCATCTTGTGCTCCAGGCCGCCGCAGTAGATCGGGTTGCGCGAACCGATGGAGCCGTCTTCGTTGACATTGAATTTCGGCACCGCGAACAGGCTGATGCCCTTGCTGCCCTGTGGCGCGTCCGGCAGGCGCGCCAGCACCAGGTGCAGGATGTTGGGGGTCATGTCGTGCTCGCCGGCGCTGATGAAAATCTTGTTGCCGGTCAGCTTGTAGGTGCCATCCGGCTGCGGCTCGGCCTTGGTGCGCAGCAACCCCAGGTCGGTGCCGCAATGCGGCTCGGTCAGGCACATGGTGCCGGTCCATTCGCCGCTGACTAATTTTGGCAGGTAGATTTTCTTTTGCTCGTCGGTGCCGTGGGCATGCAGCGCCTCGTAGGCGCCGTGCGACAGGCCGGGGTACATGGTCCAGGCCTGGTTGGCCGAGTTCAGCATTTCATAAAAACACTGGTTGACGACGAACGGCAGGCCCTGGCCGCCGTATTGCGGGTCGCAGGAGAGCGCGGCCCAGCCGCCCTCGACATACTGGGCATAGGCTTCCTTGAAGCCTTTCGGCGGCGTCACCTCATGGGTGGTCCGGTCCAGCGTGCAGCCTTGCTCATCGCCGCTGATGTTGAGCGGAAAGGTGACATCGGTCGCAAACTTCCCGCCTTCTTCCAGCACCGCGTTGATGGTGTCGGCGTCGATGTCGGCATGCGGCGGCAGCACCTTCAGCTCGTCGGTGACCTTGAGCACTTCATGCAGCACGAATTGCATGTCGCGCAGGGGCGGGTTGTACTGGGGCATGGGGGATCCTTTGGCGTGGGTTGGGCGTTAAACAGGCGGGAAAGAAGAAGGCGAGGAAGGCGGAGGCGGCGCGGCCTGCGCTGCGGGCAACAGCGCGCCAGGGTTGCCGTAGCGGGCCAGAATATGGGCGAACCCGGTGTTGGCGCGGGCGATCGAGCCGGGGGTGCGCAGAAAGCGGGCCTCGTAGTGCAGCGCCAGGATGAGGCCGTGAATCTCGAAGGCCATCTGGTGCTCGTCGGCGTCCGGATGCAGATGGCCGGCCTCCTTGGCCTGCACCACGGCACGTGTCATGGCGGCCAGCCAGGCGCGCACCGAGTCGGCCAACGCGTCGCGCACCGGCCCGGACCGATCGTCGAATTCAACCGCGCCGCTGATGTAGATGCAGCCCGAGTCGATTTCGACCGAGGTGCGGTGCATCCAGTTGTGAAACATCGCCTGCAGGCGCGGCAGGCCGCGCGGCTGCTGCAGGACCGGGAGGAAGACCTCCTCCTCGAAGCGGACATGGTATTCACGCACCACCGAGATCTGCAGTTCCTCGCGCGAGCCGAAATGCGCGAAGACGCCCGATTTGCTCATGTGCATGAGGTCGGCCACCGCACCGATGCTCAGGCCTTCCAGGCCGATCTGGGTCGCCAGGCCCAACGCCGCATCCACAATGGCCGACTTGGTCTGCCGGCCTTTCTGCGGGGCTTTGGCCGCATCCGCACCCGACGATGGGCTGCGGGCGCTTTTGACAGGAGGGTGGCTCAGGAGCATGGAGATGAGGTCGAGGCAATAAAAGAACGATCGTTCTATTTTGCATCAGTTTACTCAACTTCGGCTCTCAAGTGGGGGGTTTGCTCCCTGAAAATAGTGGCCGGGGTCTACCAGGCCAGTGGTAAACCCCTGCGGAAATGACCGCTCTGCAGGGTGTTTCGGGGCCTCTAGCGCTGAAACGCAATGACGCGCTGGCGCTGCTCGCCGAGTTTCTCGATGCCCAGCGCCATTTCATCGCCTTCTTTCAGGTAGACCGGCGGCTTCATGCCCATGCCCACGCCCGGCGGGGTGCCGGTGGTGATGACATCGCCCGGCTCCAGCGTCATGAACTCGCTGACATAGCTGACCAGTTTCGCGACATTGAAGATCATGGTCTGGGTGGAGCCGGTCTGGCGCCGCTGGCCGTTGACATCCAGCCACATCGAGAGCTGCTGCGGATCGCCGACCTCGTCGCGCGTGACCAGCCAGGGGCCGAGCGGGCCGAAGGTGTCGCAGCCCTTGCCCTTGTCCCAGGTGCCGCCGCGCTCGATCTGGTATTCGCGTTCGCTGACATCGTTGATGGTGCAGTAGCCGGCCACATGGCTGAGCGCCTCGGCTTCGGGTACATAGCGCGCCCGGGTTCCGATGACCACGCCCAGCTCGACCTCCCAGTCGGTCTTGACCGAGCCCCTGGGCAGCATCACCGGGTCGTTGGGCCCCTGGATGCAGCTGGTGGCCTTCATGAAGACGACCGGCTCGGCCGGAATCGGCAGGCCGGATTCGGCCGCATGGTCGGCGTAGTTCAGGCCGATAGCGATGAACTTGCGCACGCCGGTCAGCGGGCTGCCCAGGCGCGGCGCACCAACGACTGCCGGCAGGGCGCTGGCATCGTGCTGGCGCAGTGCCTCCAGCGCGGCATCGCCGAGCTGGGCCGGGCCGATATCGCCGACCACGCCGCTCAGGTCGCGCAGCTGGCCCTGGGCATCGATGAGTCCGGGCTTTTCCTGGCCGGCAGGGCCATAACGAACAAGTTTCATGCTTTCCTTCTTTCTTTAGGTTTTGGGGGGTTGCTTTGGCTCAATTTCTCACACGCAGGAGAGCTGGCCGGCAGGCTCATATCGTCATGCCGCCATCGATGTTGTAGGCCTGCCCGGTGACGAACCGCGACTCGTCGCTGGCCAGAAACACCACCAGCGGCGCAATTTCATGCGCCTGCGCCAGCCGGCCCATCGGCTGGCGCGCGACAAAGCCCTTGCGCGCCTCGGCCGGGTCTTCAAACACATTGATGCGCTCCTGCAGCGACGGCGTATCGACCGTGCCCGGGCAGACCGCGTTGCAGCGCACGCCCTGCGTCACGAAGTCGGCCGCGACGCTCTTGGTCAGGCCGATGACGGCTGCCTTGGAAGCGCCGTACAGGAATCGGTTGGGCAGGCCCTTGAAGCCGCAGACGCTGGCCATGTTGATGATGCTGCCGCCCTGCCCGGCGCCGTTGGCCAGCAGCTTGGGCAGCGCCGCCTGGATCAGCCAGAACTGCGAGCGCACATTGAGGTTGAAGGCAAAGTCCCACTCGGCATCCTGGGCCTGCAGCACCGAGCCGGCATGCACGAAGCCGGCGCAATTGAACAGCACCTGCAGCGCCGGCAGGCCGCCGACCAGATCGGCAATCGCCTGCTTGTCGAGCACATCGAGCACCGCCGTGCGGACATTGGGCACGCCCGCGTAGCTGGCCAGCAGGCCGGCATTCACATCGGTGGCCCAGACCTGCGCGCCCTCGGCCGCCAGGGCCAGCGCGCTGGCCTTGCCGATGCCCTGCCCGGCGGCGGTCACCAGGGCGGTTTTTCCTTCGAGTCTCATGCATTGTTCCTTGTCGGTTGTCGATCTGCGGACCTGCCGGGCGCCAGATCAGGGTTTTGCCGGATGGGTGAAGCGCCGGATTCATGGGATTATTAATTGGCCTTACCACTTTACCAATTCTGGCTAACCCTTAATTCGAAACCCACGTCTTTTCCGCATGTCGCTTCTTCAAACGGTCGAACCCCAGCGCCTGTACCGCCAGATTGCCGGGCAGTTGCGCGCGCTGATCAGCCAGGGCGAACTGGCCGTGGGCAGCCGCCTGCCGGCCGAGCGCGACCTGGCGCGGCAGCTGGGCGTGAGCCGGCCGTCGGTGCGCGAGGCGCTGATCGCGCTGGAAGTCGAGGGCTGGGTCGAGGTGCGCACCGGCTCGGGCGTTTATGTGCTCGACCGCAGCAGCCAGGCCAGCCATGCCGCAGCCCGCAGCCCGCAGATTCCCGACGACGAATGGGGGCCGCTGGAGCTGATCCGCGCGCGCCGCGTCGTCGAAGGCGAGACCGCCGCCA
>JAQGLT010000065.1 GCA_028292745.1 Polaromonas sp.
GCCCCAGCTGTACGTCGCCGTGGGCATCTCCGGGGCGATCCAGCACCTGGCCGGGATGAAGGACTCCAAGGTGATCGTGGCGATCAACAAGGACGCGGAGGCGCCCATCTTCTCCGTGGCCGACTACGGGCTGGAGGCCGACCTCTTTACCGCCGTGCCGGCGCTGGTGGCCGCGCTGTAAGGCCCGGCCAATCGCAGGGCGTCTGGACAGGCGCCCTTTTTTTATCTCGACTGCCCGCCGCCGGGCGCACGCCGACTGAAACTGGAGAGAACGATGAGCTACAAGGCCCCCCTCAAGGACATGCTGTTCGACATCAAACACCTGGCGCGTATCGACCAGGTGGCGCAGATGCCGGGCTTTGAAGACGCCGGTTTCGACACCGCCGAGGCGGTTCTGGAGGAATGCGCCAAGTTCAATGAGGGCGTGCTCTCGCCGCTGAACTGGGAAGGCGACAAAAATCCGTCGAGCTTTCAGTCCGGCGTGGTCACGACGACCCCGGGCTTCAAGGATGCCTTCAGGCAGTACGTGGAGGGCGGCTGGCAGGGCTTGCAGCACCCGGCCGATTTCGGTGGCCAGGGCCTGCCCAAGACCATTGGCGCGGCCTGCGGCGAGATGCTCAACTCGGCCAACATGAGCTTTGCGCTGTGTCCGCTGCTGAGCGACGGCGCGATTGAAGCGCTGCTGACGGCCGGTTCCGACGAGCTGAAGGCGGTCTATCTTGAAAAGCTGGTCAGCGGCCAGTGGACCGGCACCATGAACCTGACCGAGCCGCAGGCCGGCTCCGACCTGGCCGCCGTGCGCAGCCGGGCCGAACCGCAGGTGGGTCCATCCGGGCAGCCTGACGGCAGCTACAAAGTGTTCGGCACCAAGATTTTCATCACCTACGGTGAGCACGACATGGCCGAGAACATCGTCCATCTGGTGCTGGCCCGCGCCAGCGGCGCGCCCGAAGGGGTCAAGGGCATCAGCCTGTTCGTGGTTCCGAAGTTCCTGGTCAACGCCGACCTGTCGCTGGGCGCGCGCAACGACGTGCACTGCTCAAGCATCGAGCACAAGCTGGGCATCAAGGCCTCGCCGACCGCCGTGCTGCAGTTTGGCGACCACGGCGGGGCCGTCGGCTACCTGGTGGGCGAGGAAAACCGCGGCCTCGAATATATGTTCATCATGATGAATTCGGCCCGCTACGCCGTCGGCATGCAGGGCATTGCGATTGCCGAGAGGGCCTATCAAAAAGCCGTGGCGTTCGCCAAGGACCGCGTGCAGAGCCGCCCGGTCGATGGCTCGGTCAAGGCCAGCGCGCCCATCATCCACCACCCCGATGTCAAGCGCATGCTGATGACGATGCGCGCCTACACCGAAGGCTGCCGCGCCATGGCCTCGGTGGCGGCCGCCGCCTACGACGCCGCGCACCACCATCCGGACGCCGAGGTGCGCAAGCAGAACCAGGCGTTCTACGAATTCATGGTGCCGTTGGTCAAGGGCTACAGCACCGAGATGAGCCAGGAAGTGACCTCGCTGGGCGTGCAGGTGCACGGCGGCATGGGCTTCATCGAGGAAACCGGCGCCGCGCAGTACTACCGCGACGCCCGCATCCTGACGATCTACGAAGGCACGACCGCCATCCAGGCCAATGACCTGGTCGGCCGCAAGACAGTGCGCGACGGCGGGCGCGTGGCCCGGGGCATTGCGGGTCAGATCGAGGCGACGGAAAGCGAGTTGTTGGCGGACGGCAGCGGCGATGCGCTGGCAGTCGCCAAACGGCTCCAGGCTGCTCGTCAGGCATTCGTGGAAGTGGTCGAGTTCGTCGCTTCCAATACCAAAACGGATCCGAACGCAGTGTTTGCCGGCAGCGTGCCCTACCTGATGCTGGCAGGCAACGTGGTCGCCGGCTGGCAGCTGGCGCGCTCGCTGCTGGTGGCCCAGGCGCAGCTGCAAGAGGGCGTCGATACCACGTTCATGCAGGCAAAAATAGTCACCGCGCGCTTCTATGCCGACCACCTGCTCAACAAAGCCCCGGGCCTGCGCGACAGCATCGTCGAAGGCGCGGGCAGCGTGAACGCGCTGGCGCTCGATGCGTTCTGAGCCGCGTCCGCGTTTGCTATAAAAATCATAGCTGTCTGCGCAGCAGGGGTATGCGCTGGAGCCTCTTTTGGCTATAAATTTCGATCAAACGATACAGGAGACTTCCATGTCCAGACTTCCCGGCGCGCTCGCGCATCTGCCGCTGCCCATCATCGGCTCGCCGCTGTTCATCATCAGCAACCCCCAGCTCGTGATTGCGCAGTGCCAGGCCGGCGTGGTCGGCGCCATGCCGGCGCTCAATGCACGCCCGGCGGCGCAGCTGGAGGACTGGCTGGCCGAGATCACCGAGACGCTGGCGGCGTACAACCTGGCCCATCCCGACAACCCCGCCGCGCCGTTCGCCATCAACCAGATCGTGCACAAGTCCAACGACCGGCTCGAACACGACCTGGAAGTCTGCGCCCGCTTCAAGGTGCCCATCATCATCACCTCGCTGGGCGCCCGCGAGGACCTGAACCAGGCGGTTCATGGCTGGGGCGGCGTGGTGCTGCACGACATCATCAACAACAAGTTCGCCCACAAGGCGATTGAAAAAGGCGCCGACGGCCTGGTGGCGGTGGCGACCGGCGCCGGTGGCCATGCCGGCGTGAAGAGCCCGTTCGCGCTGATCCAGGAAATCCGCCAGTGGTTTGACGGCCCGGTGGCGCTGTCGGGCGCGATCTCCACCGGCGGCGCGGTGCTGGCCGCGCAGGCCATGGGCGCCGACTTCGCCTACATCGGCTCGGCCTTCATCGCCACCGAGGAAGCGCGGGCCTCGGTGGCCTACAAGCAGGCCATCGTCGATGGCGACTCGGACGACATCGTCTACAGCAACCTCTTTACCGGCGTGCACGGCAACTACCTGGCGCCGTCGATCCGCGCCGCCGGCATGGACCCGGACAACCTGCCCGAGAGCGACCCGAGCAAGATGAACTTCGGCGGCGACAAATCCAAGGCCTGGAAAGACATCTGGGGCTGCGGCCAGGGCATTGGCACGGTGGACAAGGTGCAGACCACCGCAGCGTTCGTGGCGCAGCTCAAGCAGGAATACGCGGCAGCGCGCCAGCGGCTGCTGGCCTGAGAAGTTCTCTTTCGCCTTGTTTTTTAAACAAAAAATGGCGCCAGCGCAATGGCGGTGGGCGTAGTTAGCTATTGATTCAATAGCAATCAGCGCCTGAACATGTCCAGGTTCAGCGCGGCTTCGTCGCCCAGCCAGGAGGCATGGGCGGTGTGGTCGGCCAGATCATCGCCGGTCACGCCATGCACCAGCACCGAAAGACCGCCCCGGTGCTGCTCCAGCCAGGGGAGGAACTGCTCGAACACGCGGCTGTCGAACGCCAGCTGGCAGCTCCAGTGCGGATGCGGGCCCACCGGCCGCTCATGCACCCGGCCCACTGAGACGCCGAAAAGCGCCCCCGCCTGCGCGCACAGGGCGCGGGCCTGCGCCAGCGAAGCCGGGCCGAAATAGACATGTGCATGGTAGCGGTCGTAAATATTTTCCGGGCGTTGGGTCATGGAGCAGAGGATAGCAAGTGCCGCCTGTTGTTGCTGAAGCCGGGTTGCACAGGCGAATCAGCGCCGATATACTGTACAAATATAAGGGCTATCCATTTAGCTCCACAAGGTAAAGCCGAGTGCGTGATTGCTGTTGAGGAGGATGCTCGTTGTCGCGAATGTTGACGTAGGTCGCTGGTGCAGCAACAGCTGATTGCTGGATCAGTCGATAAAACAGCATGCCCCGCGAGGTCGAGCTGCGTCGATTGAAGCGGAACGTGAATTCGTCGAGGTAGTAATCAATGTGCTGGGGATCAACTGCACCGTGATGAGTGCCGAGCAACCAGCGCTTGAGCAGTGCGGCAACGCGGTGAACGCCAGGCAATGGCTGGTGAGCTGGCACCTTGGAGCCGAGGATGACATGCGGGTCGTGATCGAAACCTTCATCTTTGAGAACCGCGTAAATTGGCGATCCATCCGTGCGTACCTTGGCACCTAGAGCGATGTGTTCACGCACGAACGGCAGGAGCGCATCTATGGATGGCCTCTCAATGCGGCGCAGCCGAATACGTCCAAAGCCCTTGGGCTGGTGCACTTCGACAGCCAAGGCAACGGCGACCAAGTGGCTACGATCATGACCTTTGGAGCCTGGTCGCTTGTGTTTGATGCCCGCCCCTCGCCTGAGCGCAAGGTAGGCCTCATCGACTTCCACTGTACCCGCGAGCAGGTCACGCTCAGGGCGAATCATTGCTCGGCGAAACCTGTGCAACATCGCCCATGCAGTCTGGTAGCTTTTCAAGCCCAGAACCCGCTGCAGCCCCAGTGCGCTGACGCCTTGCTTTTGGTTGGTGATGTACCACGCCGCAGCGAACCACACCCTCAGCGAAGTACGGGTCTTGTCGAAAATGGTCCCCGCTGTGACGGTGCACTGATGTCGGCAGGCCCGGCAAATCAGCCGGCCTCTTGTGGCTCGCCCCGGCGTATCCAGCACGCCGCATGCAGGGCAGCAAAATCCGCCTGGCCAGCGCAGCTTTTCTAGGTAAGCCGCACATGCATCGTCGCTCGCAAACCAGTCGCCGAACTCGATCCATGTCTTCGGGTAGTCATGACCTGCGACGGGCTTGAGCTTGTCCACGCCGCCATTGTCAGCTTTGTGGAGCTAAATGGATAGCCCTTACAAATATACAGTTAATTAGCAGGCGGACCATGACCGATACCCATGTCCCGATTCAGGCCATCAAGGGGCGTGGCACGGCCGAGCGCACGCCCCACCGGTTCGAAAAAGAAGTGCGCACCGCATTCGACGACGCCTGGGGCACGCTGCAGGAGGCGGCTGCGGCACCCGCGCCGCGCCTGCAGACCGAGGTGCGGTTCGAGGAGGCCCGCAGCGCCATCTCGCGCAACGATTCGCCCGACATTCCTTTTGACTATGGGCTCAATCCCTACCGGGGCTGCGAGCACGGCTGCGTCTACTGCTATGCGCGGCCTACGCACAGCTACCTCAACCTGTCGCCCGGCCTGGACTTTGAAACCAAGATCATCGCCAAGCGCAACATCGCCGCCGTGCTCCGCGCCGACCTGGCCAGGCGCGGCTACGTTCCCAAGCTGATCAACATCGGCTCGGCCACCGACTGCTACCAGCCGGCCGAACGGGAATTGCGGCTGACGCGCGGCGTGATCGACGTGCTGCGGCAGGCGCGCCATCCGTTCTCGCTGGTCACCAAATCAAGCGGCGTGGAGCGCGACATCGACCTGATCGCGCCGATGGCGGCCGACAAGCTGGCCGCCGTGTATGTGACGATCACCACGCTCGACGCGGAACTGGCACGCAAACTCGAACCGCGCGCGGCCGCCCCGCACCGCCGCCTGCGCACCATCGAGGCGCTGGCCGCCCACGGCATTCCGGTCGGTGTCAGCCTGGCGCCGCAAATTCCGTTTGTGAACGAGGACATGGAGCAGGTGCTGCGCGCGGCATGGGAGGCGGGCGCCCGCTCGGCGTTCTACTGCATCGTGCGGCTGCCGTGGGAGGTCGCGCCGATTTTCAAGCAATGGCTCGAACTGCACTACCCCCGGCGCGCCGCCCGCATCATGGCCCGCATCCAGGAGATGCGCGGCGGCGCAGGCAACAACAGCGATTTCGCCACCCGCATGCGGGGCGAGGGCGTGTGGGCCGACCTGATCGGCCAGCGTTTTGCGATCGCCTGCCGCCGGCTGGGCTACAACCGGGTTCGCACCGAACTCGACCTGAGCCAGTTCCGGGCGCCGCAGTTGTCCGGGCAGTCCAGCCTGTTTTAAGGCCGGGCTGGGCCTGACTGCCGCATTGCATGGGCGCCTGGCGCAGGACCGCAGGCAATCCACGTTGATGCAAAAGGAAATCGCACTGTGACTAAACTCCCCCCTTCCTCATTCTCATTCCCATAAAACCGCCATGGATCTTTTTATGCTGGCGATGCTTGTCGCCCTGGGCACGCACATGCTCAAGTCGAAATACCAGCGCGCCCGCATTGCCCTGCTGGGGAGCCATCTGGGCAAATACCAGATCGAGCGCCAGATGCAAACCCTGACCGAGGGCTACCTGCGGGCGCTTGGCGAGTCGGAACTGGCGCGCCGCGAGCAGATATTTGAATTGCTGACCACCCTGGAGACCGCGCTGTGCGAGCAGCTCAGTCGCTTTGCGGCCGATTTTTCCAAGGTCAGCGCAGGCGATGCACGGGTGAGCAAGCTGGGCCTGTCGGTTCCTTATGCCGATAAACTTTTTCCGGCAGCCACCTTCGATCTGCGCCAGGCCCTGGTGATTCATGCGCGGGGGGTGGCCGAGGCGGTCAAGAACGGGGCCGGCAGAAGCCCCAAGGCACGCGCCTTCACCATATCGGCCGAGCTGTTCTTGCTGCAGCACACCTGCCACTGGTTCTGCAAGTCCAGGAATGTCGCATCAGCCCGCATGCTGGTGCGGCAAAAAACGTCGTATGAACAACTGCTCGCGTCCGTGGCGCCCGAGACGCGCAAGGCCTATGGCAAGCTGATTGGCGGGTGAGATAGAGCGCCGGGGCAAGGGCCGCGCCCCTGTTGGCGGGGCATGTCGCACACAGGCAGGGTTGGCTCAGCGCAGGTAACTGCGGTTCAGCCGGGTTTCGAGCTTTTTCTGCAAGGTTTCAAACGAAGCGCTCATGGCCCAATAGATAGCCGCCGCGGCCAGGTAGAGCGGGAAGGGCTGAAACGTGGTGGCAATGACCTCCTTGGTCGCCAGCATAAGCTCGCCCACGGCGATCACCGACACCAGCGAGGTGTCCTTGATCAGGCTGATGAGGCTGTTGGACAGGCTCGGCACCGCCAGGCGCAAGGCCTGCGGGCCGATGATGTAGCGCAGCGTCTGGGCCTGCGTCAGCCCCAGGCTGCGGGCCGCATTCCACTGGCCATGCTCGACGCCGTTGATCGAGCCGCGAATCGTTTCCGACAGGTAGGCGCCCACATTCAGGCTGAGCCCTAGGATGCCGGCACTGATCGGGTCGAACTGGATGCCGATGCTGGGCAGCCCGAAGTAGATGACGAACAGCTGCACCAGCAGCGGCGTGCCGCGCATGGCGCTGACGTAAAGCGTGGCCAGCTGCGACACCACCGGCACCTTGGCCAGCCGGGTGATGGCCACGGCAGTGCCGACGATGGCACCGCAGAACACGGAAGCCACCGCCAGCAGCAGGGTCCATGCTGCGCCCTGCAGCATCAGTGGCAGCGCGTCGAGCAGCAGCTGGGTCAGGCCAGGTAGATCCATTCGGCGGGCCGAGAAAAAGAGGACGGCGCTGGGTTTACTTGGCGACCGGCGGCTTGCTCACGTCGCGGTCGAACCACTTGTTGGAGATTTTGGCGAATGTGCCGTCCGCCTGCAGGTCGGCCAGCGCCTTGTTGAGGGCCGCCTTGAACTGGGGGTTGTTCTTGGCGAAGGGAATGCCGGATTTCTCCAGTTCGCCCACCGGGGCGCCGGCTTTCAGCGGCAGCTTGGTTTTCTTGACGATGTAGGGAATCAAGAGGCTGTCGTTCAGCGCGGCGTCGATCCGGCCCAGCGCCAGATCCTGCAGGTATTCGGGCGAGCCGGGATAGGTCTTGATGTCGATGCCGCCGACGGCCTTGGCGACATCGGCAAAGTTCGTGCCCTGGCCGAGGCCGAGCTTTTTGCCCTTCAGGTCGGCCAGCGTCTTGAAGTCGCGCTTTTCGTCCTGCCGAATGATGAGCTGGGGGCTGGAGACGGTGTAGGGCTCGGAGAAGTCAAAGGTTTCCTTGCGCTTGTCGGTAATGCCGACCTGGTTGATGACCACGTCGTATTTGCCGGCCTGCAGTCCGGCCAGGATGGCGCTCCATTCGCTGGTGCTGAACTCGGCCTTCACGCCCATTTTTTGCGCGAGCGCCTGGGCCAGTTCGACCTCAAAGCCGGCAAGCACGCCGTTTTCCTTGTAATTGAATGGCGGGTAGGTTCCTTCCAGCGCCACCTTCAGGGTGCCGCGCTGCTTCACCGTGTCCAGCAGGTCGGCCGCGCTGGCGCCAAAGGCGAATGACAGTAAAACCGCTGAAACCAAGGCTTTTGTGCGAGTCATATTAATACCTATTTGAGTATAAAAAACTTACTGTTGAGATCAATAGATAATATTACAGGCAATTCAAGCCGACTGCAGCCGGTCCTGCAATTCCCATTCATGCGTGCGCCTGCAGCTCACGCGCATGGTGCCGCAGGTGGTCATCCATGAAGGTGGCGATGAAGTAGTAGCCATGGTCGTAGCCGGCGTGGCGGCGCAGCGTCAGTGGCTGGCCGGCCGCCGCGCAGGCTTGCTCGAACAGGTGGGGGTGGAGTTGATCGGCCAGGAATTTGTCGGCCAGGCCCTGGTCGATCAGGATGCCGCGCGGGTAAGGCGCGCTCGCGCTTTGCCGCATCAGCGCGGCGGCATCGTGCGCAAGCCAGGCCGCCCGGTCCGCGCCGAGGTAGCCGGCAAAGGCTTTTTGGCCCCACGGACACTGGCTGGGCGCGCAAATCGGGGCCAGGGCCGACACCGAGCTGAACAGGCCGGGATGGCGCAGTGCCAGCGTCAGGGCGCCATGGCCGCCCATCGAGTGGCCGAAGATGCCGATGCGCCCGGCCTCGATCGGCAGGCTGCCGGTGAGCAGGGGCAGCAATTCGGCGGTGAGGTAGCTCTCCATCCGGTAGCGGCCCGCCCACGGCGCCTGCGTGGCATCGAGGTAAAACCCGGCGCCCACGCCGAAATCCCAGCTGTCGGCCTCGCCGGGCAGGTTGGCGCCGCGCGGGCTGGTGTCGGGCGCGATCAGCGCCAGCCCCAGTTCGGCGGCCAGCCGCTGCGCGCCGGCCTTTGCCATGAAGGTTTCCTCGTTGCAGGTCAGGCCCGCCAGGTAGAGCAGGGCCGGCACTTTGGGGGCGTTTGGCGCCAGGGCCTGCGGCGGCAGGAACACCGAGAACTGCATCGGCAGGCCGATCTGGACGGACGCATGCCGGTAAAAGCGCTGCGCGCCGCCAAAGCAGCCATGCTGGCTCAGCAACTCCATGGGGGAAACATTCATCGGGTCGATGGTTTTACTCCTGTCTTGATAGCTGTCCGCGCTTGCCTGACAAGCGCAGGAGGCCGATTTGGTCAATAAATCACGACGCCGCGAATCGATTCGCCGCGTTTCATCAGGTCGAACCCCTTGTTGATGTCTTCGAGCGGCATGGTGTGGGTGATCAGGTCGTCGATGTTGATCTTGCCCTCCATGTACCAATCAACGATTTTCGGCACGTCGGTGCGCCCGCGCGCCCCGCCGAAGGCCGAGCCTTCCCACTTGCGGCCGGTCACCAGCTGGAACGGCCGGGTGCTGATCTCGGCGCCGGCCTCGGCCACGCCGATGATGATGCTGCGGCCCCAGCCCTTGTGGGTGCATTCGAGCGCCTGGCGCATGACCTGCGTGTTGCCGATGCACTCAAAGCTGTAGTCGGCGCCGCCGTCGGTCAGCTGCACGACCGCATCGACCACGTTCTCGGTGGTCCTGGGGTTGATGAAGTGCGTCATGCCGAACTGGCGCGCCATGGCTTCGCGCGCGGGGTTCAGGTCCACGCCGATGATCTTGTCGGCGCCGACCATCTTGGCGCCCTGGATCACGTTCAGGCCGATGCCGCCCAGGCCGAACACCACCACGTTCGCGCCCGCCTCGACCTTGGCGGTGAACAGCACCGCGCCGATGCCGGTCGTCACGCCGCAGCCGATGTAGCAGACCTTGTCGAACGGCGCGTCCTTGCGAATCTTGGCCAGTGAGATTTCAGGCGCCACGGTGTAGTTGCTGAAAGTCGAGGTGCCCATGTAGTGAAAGATCGGCTGGCCGTCCAGGCTGAAGCGGCTGGTGGCGTCCGGCATCAAGCCCTTGCCCTGGGTGCCTCGAATGAGCTGGCACAGGTTGGTCTTGCGCGACAGGCAGAACTTGCACTGCCGGCATTCGGGCGTGTAGAGCGGGATGACGTGGTCGCCCTTTTGCAGCGTCGTCACGCCAGGGCCGACATCGACCACGATGCCCGCGCCTTCATGGCCGAGGATGGCCGGGAAGATGCCTTCCGGGTCGGCGCCCGAGAGCGTGTAGTAGTCGGTGTGGCAGATGCCGGTGGCCTTGATCTCGACCAGCACCTCGCCGAACTTCGGGCCTTGCAGTTCAACGGTTTCGATGGTGAGGGGTTCGCCTGATTTCCAGGCAACGGCGGCTTTGGTTTTCATGGGGTGGGAGTGGCTGGTGCGCTGAGTGAAAGGTGGAGAAGGTCGGTGAAGGGCCACTATAAGTCAGGCCCCAAAGCCTTGCTGGGTAAACCATGAGCCTAAAGTGCGAATTTACGCCGAAAATTGGCGGCGGGAAGACCGGCGGTTTTTGCTCAACCGGCGCTGGCTGCAGGCCATCACTTTTCCTCTTGAAAATGAAAGGCAAGCATGAAACACACTCTTTTATTGACCGCCGCGGTGCTCGCAGCCGGCTTGGCAGGGGCGACGGGCGCGAATGCGCAAACGCTCAAGAAAGTGGCCGACAGCAACAAGATCACCGTGTCCTACCGCGAGTCCTCGGTGCCGTTCAGCTACCTGATCGGCTCGACCAAGGCGGTCGGGTTCTCGGTGGAGCTGACCGAGGCCGTCATTGACGATGTGCGCAAAAAGCTCAAAAAACCCAGCCTGGAAGTCGCCTACATGCCGGTGACGTCGCAAAACCGCATCCCGCTGCTGGTCAACGGCACCTATGACCTCGAATGCGGCTCGACCACCAACAACTCGACCCGCGCCAAGGATGTCGCCTTTGCCATCAACCACTTCTACACCGGCACCCGCCTGCTGACCAAGAAGGCCTCGGGCATCAAGAGCTATGCCGACCTGGCCGGCAAGACCGTGGCGAGCACCACCGGCACGACCAATGCGCAGGTGATCCGCAAGTACAGCGCCGACAAGAACCTCAACCTGCAGCTGATTCTGGGCAAGGACCATGACGACTCGCTGCTGCTGGTGGAGAACGACCGGGCGCTGGCCTTTGCGATGGACGACATCTTGCTGTTCGGCCTGATGGCCAACTCCAAGAACCCGGCCGCGCTGGAGGTGGTGGGCGAGTCGCTGCAGGTCGAGCCCTACGCCTGCATGCTGCGCAAGGACGACCCCGAATTCAAGGCCCTGGTGGACGGCACGATCACCCGGCTGATGAAGTCGGGCGAGTTCTCGCGCCTGTACACCAAATGGTTCCTGGCGCCCATCCCGCCCAAGGGCGTGAACCTGAACCTGCCCATGAGTGAGCAGCTCAAGGCCAATCTGAAGGAACTGAGCGACAAGCCAGCGATGTAGCCACCGGAGTCGCTTGGCTTTTGGCTGCTGTGCGGTTGTTCCAGGCCGCCAGGGCGGCTTTACCCTGACGGACAACCGCGAAGCCGGGCCGTCTTGTTGCTCCTGAATTCATAGCTGCTTGCGCAGTCGCTGCCTGCGCTGCAGCTCGTTTTGATCAAAAATTCCGCATTTTCCTGGCTTTCCCAGGTGTTTCTCCTTCCCCCGCTGGGGAAAGGGCCAGCGGGAACACTGGCCACCAAGAAGGTGCGCGCCTGTTGCCCGCCCGGGTGATGCCGCCCTAGTCGGTCGAGGCGCTCCAGCGGTTGTCCCAGTCCTTGCCCTGGGCCTGGGCCTTGTCCAGGCTGCGCCGGTCGCGCTTGGTGGGGCGGCCATGCTCCAGGCTGCTGGCCGGGTCGCTGGTCAAATGCCGCGTCTCGGCTGCCCTGGCCCTCAACGCCTGGCTTTGCGCTGTTTCTTCATACAACTGCTGCGCCACCGGCGCCGGGCCGCGCTGGCCGCTGATGCCGCGCACCACCACGGTACGGACCACCGTGCCCTGCCTGAGAAAAACCAGATCGCCGACCTTGACCTCCCGGGCCGGCTTGACTTCCTGGTCGTTGATGTGGACGCGGCCCTTGTCGATCTCCTCGACGGCGAGCGAACGGGTCTTGTAAAACCGGGCCGCCCAGAGCCATTTGTCAATGCGCAATTTATCCATTCAAGGTCTCCTAACCATGATTTTGAATCAAGGGCAGGCGCACGGTGGCGTCCAGACCGGTCACCTTACCGCCCTCCAGGTGATTTTCAAGGGAAATGCCCCCGCCCAGCGCCAGCGCGATTTCCCGGCAGATCGCCAGCCCCAGGCCCGAGCCGTGGCGCGTGTCGCCGGCTGAGAACGGCTGGTACAGCCGCGCCGCCAGTTCGTCGGAAATGCCCGGGCCGCTGTCGCTGAGGGTCAGCGCCGCAAATGCGCCGTCGGGGGCAATATGCACCGTCAGGGTGCCGCCTGCCGGGGTGTGCTTGATGGCGTTGTGCAACAGGTTGCGCGTCAGCTCGCCCAGCATCCATTCATGCGCCGCCACCCAGGCCGGCCGGCTGTCGATGCCGAAATCGATGTCTTTTTCGGCAATCAGCGGCGACAGGTCCAGCGCCACCTGCCGCACCACGCCGGCCAGGTCGACGGCCTGCTGGCCGGGCTGCTGGCGCAGTTGCTCCACCTTGGCGAGCGACAGCATCTGGTTGGCCAGCAGCGTGGCGCGGTCCACCGTCTGGCTGATGTCGCCCAGCGCGTCATGCGCGTCCATGTCGCCATGCAGTGCCGACTGCACCTGGACCTTCAACACCGCCAGCGGCGTGCGCAGCTGGTGGGCCGCGTCGCGCACAAAACGCTTCTGGTGCTCCAGCAGGTGCGCCAGGCGCCCCATGACGTCGTTGGTTGCTTCCACCAGCGGCAGCAGCTCGCGTGGCGCATCCTGTGCGGCGATGGGCGTCAGGTCGCCTTCGGCGCGTGCCTGCAATTCGGCGCTGAGCCGGCGCACCGGGCGGGTGGCGCGCTGCACCACCACCACCACGACCAGCGCAATCACCGCCAGCAGCAGCGCCTGGCGCCACAGCGTGTCGAACAAAATCTTGCGTGCCAGCGTGGTGCGCAGCTCCAGCGTTTCGGCCACCTGGATGACGGCCATGGCCCGGCCCTCCGCGCTGGCCACCGGCTGCAGCAGCACCCCGACCCGCACCGCCTCGCCCTCAAAGACATCGTCATAAAAATCCACCAGCGCCGCGTAGTGCGGCTTGGCCTGGATGCGGCCGCGCCAGAAGGGCAGCTGTTCAAAGCCTGAAACCAGGCGGCCGTCCAGGCTGGACACGCGGTAGAAAAGGCGGCTCCGGTTGTCCGCCTCGAAGGCCTCAAGCGCGGCGTAGGGCACGGTCACGCGCAGCTCAGACTCTTCGTCGTAGCCGGTGACGTCGAGCTGCTCCCCAATGGATTTGGCCGACGCCAGCAGGGTGCGGTCATAAGCCGTGTTGACGGCGCCAAGCGCCTGCTGGTACAGGCCCACGGTGTTCATGACGACCAGCAGCCCAACCGGGATCAGGATGCCCAGCAGCAGGTAGCGGCGAAGGGAAATAGCCCCCACGCTTGCCACTGCGTGTGCTGCGCTGCCCCCCGAGGGGGCCGGCCCGCCTGCGGCCTGGCGAAGCCAGTTCCGCGGCCGGGGCTTGAAAGGACGCGCCCCCACGCTTCCCGTTTCGCGTGGTTCGCTGCTCTCCGGGGGGGGCGGGCTGCCTGCGGCCTGGTGAAGCCAGTTCCGCGGCCGGGGCTTGAATGGATGCGCCCCCACGCTTCCCGCTTCGCGTGGTTCGCTGCTCTCCGGGGGGGGCGGCCTGCCTGCGGCCTGGTGAAGCCAGTTCCGCGGCCGGGGCTTGAAAAGACGCGCGCCTTCGCCTGTCGCTTGATGTTCCTTGCTGTTCTGGGGCATGGCTGAACTGCCTTGGCTGTCGCCCGGACTCACGCATCGACCTTCAGTAAATAACCCAGGCCGCGCAGCGTGACCAGGGTCACGCCGGTGCCCGACAGCTTTTTGCGCAGCCGGTAGACCACCACTTCCACGGCTTCGTACTGCACTTCGGCTTCGCCGGGAAACACCAGCTCGAACAGCCGTTCCTTGGAAACCGCATGGCCGGGCTTGACGATGAGGGCCTGCAGCAGTGCCAGCTCGCGTGGCGTGAGTTCGAGCACCAGCCCCTGATGGTAGATGGCGCCGCTCTCTTTTTCATAGCGCAACCCGCCCACCATCTGTGCGCTGTCGCCTGTTTCGGTGTTTGACGCGGCGCGTCGGCGGCCCAGCGCCCGCAGCCGGGCATCCAGCTCGTCCAAGTCAAACGGCTTGGGCAGGTAGTCGTCCGCGCCGGTGTTCAGGCCGATGATGCGGTCGCCCACGGTGCCGCGCGCCGTGAGGATGAGCACCGGCGTGGCCAGGCCCTGGCGGCGCGCCTGCGCCAGCACCTGCAGGCCATCGAGGCCGGGCAGGCTCAGGTCCAGCACCGCCACGTCGGGCTGCACGGCCATCCACTGCGCCAGCGCCAGCCTGCCGTCGGTGCAGGCAAAAATTTCCATGCCGCGCCGGCGCAGGGCGCGCTGCAGGGCGGTCTGCATCGAGGCGTCGTCTTCAATCAGCAAAACTTTGAGGGTCGAGGTCATGGCAGGACATTAGCACTTTCCCCTAGGGTTGCGGACAGCTGTTTGACAGCAAGGGGGCGCATCATCGAGATGCTTTATCACTACAAGGAGACACTGATGCGTCGCGATACCTTTTTGAAATCGATGGCCGCCATGGCCGCCGCCGGGGCTTTTCCGCTGTCGGCTTTCGCAGCCGCCAATATCAAGATGATGATTCCGGCCAATCCGGGCGGCGGCTGGGACACCACCGGCCGCGCCCTGGGCAAGGCGCTGACAGACTCGGGCGCTGCCACGACCGTGACCTACGACAACAAGGGCGGCGCCGCCGGCGCGCTGGGCCTGGCCCAGTTTGTCAACGGCAGCAAAGGCGATCCCAATGCCTTGATGGTGATGGGCGCCGTCATGCTGGGCGGCTTGATCACCGGCAAGTCGCCGGTCAGCCTGTCGCAGGCCACGCCCATCGCACGCCTGTCGAGCGAATACAACGTCTTCGTGCTGCCCGAAAACTCGCCCTTCAAGTCAATGAAGGACGTGGTTGAGCAGCTCAAGAAAGATCCCGGCAGCGTGAAATGGGGCGGCGGCTCGCGCGGCTCTACCGAGCACATCGCGGCGGCCATGATTGCGCGCGAGGTCGGCGTCGATCCCGCCAAGATCAACTACGTGGCTTTCCGGGGCGGCGGAGAAGCCACGGCTGCCATCCTGGGCGGCAACGTCACCGTGGGCGGCAGCGGCTACAGCGAATTCGCCGAATACATCACCACCGGCAAGATGAAGGCGCTGGCGGTGACGTCCGACGCCCGCCTGCCCGGCGTCAATGTGCCGACGCTCAAGGAGCAGGGCATCAACGTGGTGATCGGCAACTGGCGCGGTGTTTACGGAGCGCCCGGCATCACGCCGGCCCAGCGCCAGGCGCTGACCGACATGGTGGTCAAGGCCCTCAAATCCAAGACCTGGCTGGAAGCGTCGCAGAAAAACAGCTGGACGCCTGCGGTGCTCACCGGCGCGGCCTTCGACAAGTTTGTCGATGACGATTTCGCCAGCCTGCGCGCGACCATGGTGAAGTCGGGCATGGTCTAACAGTCGGCGTTCTTGTCTGCGCTGCATGTCCGGCAGCCTGCCGCCCGCCGGGTGGCAGGCGCCGGAATTTTTTGTTTTGCCGCCGCCCTGCTGGCATGATTGAAGCGGTGCGGACGGTTGGCAATGACTGCATCGGCACCTAAACCTCGGGAACACACATGACACAACAGCCCAACACAGGGGTGCAAACGCTGATTGGCGCGGGCGTCGTGCTGACAGGCCTTGGCCTTGCAGCCGGCGCGCTCAGCATCTCGTCGAGCGCGGGGTACGGGGGCGTCGGCCCCAATTTCCTGCCCTGGCTCATTTCCCTGTCGCTGCTGGTCTGCGGCGGCTTCATCGTCTGGGAAGCGCGTACCGGCGGGTTTCGGTCGATGGATGCGCCCAACGACGCCGAGAGGGCGTACTGGCCCGGCTTTGTCTGGGTGTCGGCCGGCTTGCTGGCCAATGCCGCCCTGATCACCACCATCGGCTTCATCTTCAGCTGCACCCTGTGCTTTGTGCTGGCGGTGCAGGGCCTGCGCAGCGCGGCGGGCCAAGCCGACCGGCGGCCGGTGGCTTGGCTCAAGGATGTGCTGATCGGCCTGGCCATCGCGGCACCCGTGTACTGGATGTTCACCCAATTCCTGGCGATCAACCTGCCCGGCATTACTTCTACAGGCTGGCTGTAAGCCAGGCACGCATGGATATCTTCAATCAACTGCTGCAGGGTTTTGCCACTGCCGCCACGCCCATCAACCTGATCTGGTGCTTCGTGGGCTGTGCCCTGGGAACCGCCATCGGCGTGCTGCCGGGCATTGGCCCGGCCGTGGCGGTGGCCATGCTGCTGCCGATCACGGTCAAGGTCGAGGCCACGGCGTCGATGATCTTTTTTGCCGGCATTTACTACGGCGCCATGTATGGCGGCTCTACCACCTCGATTCTGCTGAACACGCCGGGCGAAACGGCCAGCATGGTGACGGCGATGGAAGGCAACCGCATGGCCAAGAGCGGCCGCGCCGGCGCGGCGCTGGCCACGGCCGCCATCGGCTCGTTCATTGCCGGCTCGATTGCAACGGTGTTGGTCACGCTGTTTGCGCCCATCGTTGCTGAACTGGCCGTGAAGCTCGGCCCGCCCGAGTATTTCATGCTGATGCTGCTGGCCTTCACCACTGTCAGCGCCGTGCTGGGAAAAAGCACGGTGCGCGGCATGACTGCCCTGTTCATCGGGCTGGCGGCCGGCCTGGTGGGGCTGGACCAGATTTCAGGCCAGGCCCGGTACACCGGCGGTGTGCCCGAGTTGCTCGACGGCATCGAAATCGTCTTGGTGGCGGTCGGCTTGTTCGCCGTGGCCGAAGCCATGTACGCCGTGCTGTATGAGGGCCGCGTGGTCGAGTCGCAAAACAAGTTGAGCAAGGTTCACATGACGGGGCGCGATTGGCGCCGGTCCTGGCCGGCCTGGCTACGCGGCACCGCCATCGGCGTGCCGTTTGGCTGCATCCCGGCGGGCGGCACCGAGATTCCGACTTTCCTCAGCTATGCCGCCGAGAAAAAGATGGCCAAGGAAGAAGACCGCGCCGAATTCGGCAAGGCAGGCGCCATCGAAGGCGTGGCGGGCCCCGAGGCCGCCAACAACGCCACCGTGACGGCCGCCATGATTCCGCTGCTGACGCTGGGCATTCCAACCTCCAACACCACGGCGATCTTGCTGGGCGCCTTCCAGAATTACGGCATCCAGCCCGGCCCGCAGCTTTTTACCAATTCATCAACGCTGGTCTGGGCATTGATTGCTTCGCTTTACATCGGCAACGTGATGCTGCTCGTGCTCAACCTGCCGCTGGTGGGCCTTTGGGTCAAACTGCTGAAAATTCCCAAGCCCTACCTGTATGCCGGCATCCTGATCTTTGCAACGGTGGGCGTGTATGGCATGCGGCAAAGCGCGTTCGATCTGTTCTTGCTGTACGGGATCGGCGTGCTGGGCGTGCTGATGCGCCGGTTCGACTTTCCAACCGCGCCCGTGGTGGTCGGCATGAT
>JAQGLT010000070.1 GCA_028292745.1 Polaromonas sp.
AGAAGGCATCGTGGCGGGCGGCGGCGTGGCCTTGCTGCGCGCCAAGCAGACCGCTGGCGTCATCAAGGGCGACAACGCTGACCAGGACGCCGGCATCAAGCTGGTCCTGCGCGCCATCGAAGCCCCGCTGCGCGAAATCGTTTACAACGCAGGCGGCGAAGCCTCCGTCGTGGTGAACGCCGTCATGGCCGGCTCCGGCAACTACGGCTTCAACGCCGCCAACGACACCTACGGCGACATGATCGAAATGGGTATCCTGGACCCCACGAAAGTGACCCGCACGGCCCTGCAGAACGCAGCGTCGGTCGCATCGCTGATGCTGACCACCGAAGCCATGGTCGCCGAGTCCGCCAAGGACGACGCACCTGCGGGCGGTGGCGGCATGGGCGGCGGCATGGGTGGCATGGGTGGCATGGGCGACATGGGCATGTAATGAAAAGATAGTGGGGACGGATGCCGGGCTTTCTCGAAAGCCCGGACGCAGACCCCACGGTTTTTCTGCTCTACGCAAAAAAGGGCCGCGGTGTGCAAACACCGCGGCCCTTTTTCATGGCGCCCCGCGCAGCAGCTCGGCTTTACCTGCTACCCACGCAGACGCTGCAGCAAACCAGCCGTCGAGCCATCCAGCCCCGCCACATCGCCGCTGTGCAGGCGCGGCTCGATGTCTCTTGCCAGCACCTTGCCCAGCTCGACGCCCCACTGGTCAAAACTGTTGACGCCCCAGATCGCGCCACTGACGAACACGCGGTGCTCCTGCAGGGCGATCAAGGCGCCCAGGCTGGCGGGCGTCAGCTTGTCCAGCAGCAAAAAGGTGCTCGGCCGGTTGCCGGGAAACGCCTGGTGGCCGCCCGCATCTTCCTTTCCGCGCATCAGGGCCTGCGCCTGGGCCAGGACATTGGCCAGCAGCTTGGCATGGTGGCCCGGCAGGTCATTCGGTGAACGCGCCGCTTGCCTGACCGCGACGAACTCCACCGGCACCACCGACGTGCCCTGGTGCAGCATCTGGAAATACGCATGCTGGCCATTGGTGCCGGGCTCACCCCAGACCACCGGCGATGTCTCGAACGGCAGGGGCCGGCCGTCTTCATCCACCCGCTTGCCATTGCTTTCCATTTCCAGCTGCTGCAGGTACGCCGGCCAGCGGCGCAAGGCACTGCTGTAGGGGGCGACGCTGCGGCTGGCCAAACCGTGGAAATTGCGGTACCAGACATCGAGCAGGCCCAGGCGCACCGGCAGGTTGCGCGCCAGTTCGGCCGTGCGGAAATGCGCGTCCATCGCATGCGCGCCGGCCAGGAACGCGCGAAATCCGTCCGCGCCAATGGCGATGGCCAGCGGCAGCCCGATGGCCGACCACAGCGAATAGCGCCCGCCCACCCAATCCCAGAAGCCGAAGGTGGTCGTGATGCCAAAGCTGTTGGCCGCCGCCACATTGGTCGTCAGCGCCGCGAAATGGCGGGCGATGTCCACGCCGCCCCTGGCCTCGAACCAGCGCTTGGCCGAATGCGCGTTGGTCATGGTCTCCAGGGTGGTGAAGGTCTTGGAGGCGATCAGGAACAGCGTCTTGCCCGGCTGGAGCGGGCCGAGGACGCCGGCCAGCTCATCGCCGTCGATGTTCGACACAAAATGCAGGCGCTTGCCCGCAGTGGCAAATTCAGCCAGCGCCAGCACCGCCATCTGCGGCCCCAGGTCGGAGCCGCCAATGCCGATGTTGACGATATCGGTGATGGCCGCATCGCTGCGCACCAGCTCCGCATAAGCCAGCATGGCCTCCAGCGTGGCATGGACCCGGGCCAGCTCGGGAGTCAAATCTGCTACTTTTTCAATAGCTGGCTGCGCTTGCTCCTCCTGCGCCACAAGCGGTTTTCGCAATAAAAAGTGCATGACCGCACGCTGCTCGGTGCGGTTGATCGGCGCGCCGGCAAACATCGCATCGCGGTGCTGCGCCAGGCCGCATTGCTGCGCCAGCGCCAGCAGCAGCGTTTGCGTATCGGTGTCGATCAGGTTTTTGGACAGGTCGGCAAAAATATGCGGCGCGTCCTGGCTGAAATCATCAAATCGCCCGGCGTCCCGCGCGAAGGCCTGGCGCAGGTCGAAGGCCCTGCCACGGGCATCAAAGTGGCCCTGGAGCGCAGCCCACGCCGGTGTCTGGTCGCAACGCAGTCGTTTCATTGAAAACCTTTGTTTTAGATGGCCTGCATCAGTTGTTCAAGCTTGATGGCATCAACGGCAAAGGCGCGGATGCCTTCGGCCAGTTTTTCGGTTGCCATGGCATCTTCATTGAGCGCATAACGAAAGCCGGCCTCGTCGAAACTGACGGCCGGCGCCTCCAGCCGCGCCGCGCTGTCCGCGCTCAAGGCGCGCGTCAGCGGCGCATCGGTGGCCGCCAGCTGGGCCAGCAACTCGGGGCTGATGGTCAGCAAATCGCAACCGGCCAGCGCCGTGATCTGCCCGACATTGCGAAAACTCGCACCCATGACTTCGGTGGCAATGCCAAAGCGCTTGTAGTAGTTGTAGATCTCGCGGACCGATCGGACGCCCGGGTCCTGGGCGCCCGCCTGGGCGGCTTCATCCCAGCTGCTGCCGGCCGACTTTTTATGCCAGTCGTAAATCCGCCCCACGAATGGCGAAATCAGCTGCACCCCGGCTTGCCCGCAAGCGACTGCCTGGCAGAACGAAAACAGCAGCGTCAAGTTGGTGTGGATGCCGCGCTGCTCCAGCAGCCGGGCCGCTTCGATGCCTTCCCAGGTCGCGGCCACCTTGATCAGCACACGGTCAATGTGGATGCCCTCGGCCTGGTAAAGCGCAATCAGGCGTTCGCCGCGCGTGAGCGTGGCCATGGTGTCAAAGCTGAGGCGGGCATCGATTTCGGTCGAGACGCGGCCTGGGATGACTGAAAGAATTTCGCAGCCGAAGCGCACCAGCAGCCGGTCCATGGTTTCATCGATCGGCCTGCCTTTGAAGCGGCCGAGCGTTTCGGTGAGCAGCGGCTGGTAATCGGTTTTTTGCACCGCTTTGAGGATCAGCGAAGGATTGGTGGTGGCATCTTGCGGCTTGAACTGGGCCAACTGCCTGAAGTCGCCGGTATCGGCCACCACGGTCGTGAATTGTTTCAGGGCGTCAAGTTGATTCATGGCGTGAAGCGCCAGCCGAGGCGCAAAGTGATAAGTGGTTCCAGGGCCGGCTGAACGCAGGCTGCCCATCCAGGGCATGGCGCGTCACCGGGTGTAGTTACCATTATGCCCATAGAATGTGAAACTTTATTACCAGGACAAGTCCTTACCATGAGCTTTGACCTCATCCTGTTTGGCGGCACTGGCGACCTGGCCTGGCGAAAAATCATGCCGGCCCTGTTTCAGGCGTTTCGCCACGGATCGCTTCCGGCCAACGGCCGCATCGTGGGCGTGGCACGTGACGATTTGTCTGATGCGCAGTACCGCGCGCTCATTAAGTCGCGCTTTGACAGCGTCGAGCTTGCCAAGCGCCCCAGCGAGGAAGAGTTTTCCCGCTTTGCCCAGATGCTGGGCTACCTGCGCATGGACCTGTCCAGCCCCGCCGACTATGCGCGGCTGGCCGAGCGGCTGCGGCAGCGCTCGGCCGATGTGGTGGTCATGTACCTGGCGACCGCGCCGGGCCTGTTCACCACCGTTTGCGAACAGATCGCGATTGCCGGCCTGAACGGGGCGCAGACCCGCGTGGTGCTTGAAAAGCCCCTGGGCCATGACCTGGCCTCGAACCGGGCCATCAATGAAACAGTGCGCAGCGTACTGAGTGAAAAGCAGATTTTTCGCATTGACCATTACCTTGGCAAACCGTCGGTGCAAAACCTGTTTGCCCTGCGTTTCGGCAACGCCTTTTTCGAGCCGCTCTGGCGGCGCGAGCACATCGCCAACATCCAGATCACCATCTCAGAAGAGCTGGGCGTTGAAAAGCGCGGCGCGTTTTACGACACTACCGGCGCCTTGCGCGACATGGTGCAAAACCATGCACTGCAGTTGCTCTGCGCAGTCGGCATGGAGCCGCCCATCAATTCCCATGCCGATGCGATTCGGGACGAAAAGCTCAAGGTGCTGCGTTCGCTCAAGCCCTGGACAGCCGAAACCCTGAGCCAGCATGTCATTCGCGGGCAGTACGCGGCGGGCAGCATCGATGGCGAGGCAGTGCCGGCCTACCGCAGTGAAGCAGGAGTGAATCCCGAAAGCCAGACCGAAACCTTTGTCGCGCTGCGCACCGAGATTGCCAACTGGCGATGGGCCGGCGTGCCGTTTTATATTCGTACCGGCAAACGCCTGGCCGACCGCGACGCGCACATCGAGGTGAACTTTCGCCCCACGCCGCACGCGATCTTTCAATCGCCGCAAAGCGGCAATGTCGGCAACCGGCTGGTCATCAATCTTCAGCCCCGGGACGGCCTGGAGCTTCACCTGCTGGCGCAAGGCGCGGACAAGCGCCATGGCCGCGCCACCCAGTACCTGGAGCCGGTGCAGCTCGACCTGGATTTCGACAAGCGCTTCGGCGCCGAGCGCGTCGGCGCCTATGAGCGTCTGCTGCTCGATGTGATCGACGGGCGGCTCAACCTTTTCGTGCGCAGCGATGAGCAGGAAGAGGCCTGGCGCTGGGTCGAGCCGATTCTGGACCGCTGGCGCCATGACACAGCAGGGCCGCGCCACTACGCAGCAGGCACCTGGGGCCCCAGCGCCGCCAGCGCCATGATCGCCCGGGACGGCTATTGCTGGAGCGAGGAGTGTTAGTAGCCCCCACGCTTGTCGCTTCGCGTACTGCGCTGCCTCCCGAGGGGGCCGCTGCGCCTGCGGTCTGGCAAAGCCAGTCCCACGGCCCCGACTTGGGAAGACCGTGCCCAGCGCCAGCCTTTGCAAGCGCGCGGTTCCCCAAAAACCAGCAGGGGCTGCGGAACCGGCTTTGCCGGGCCGCAGGCGCAGCGGCCCCCTCGGGGGGCAGGGCGCTACACGCAGTGAGCAACCGTGGGGGCCTGCCACACCATGCTTGATCGTATCAAGGCCTCCCTGCCCTCCCTGGCCCCTGCGGAGCAGCGCGTGGGCCGCCTGGTGCTGGCGGACCCGCGCGCATTTGCCAGCCTTCCCATCACCGAGCTGGCCCATCGCTCGCATGTGAGCAAGCCGACCGTGGTGCGGTTCTGCCGCAGCGTTGGCTACGACGGCCTGCTGGACTTCAAACTCAAGCTGGCGGGCAGCGTCAGTGAAGGCGTGCCGTTCATCCACCGCAGCGTTGACGTGGATGACAAGACGGGCGACGTGCTGGTGAAGGTCATCGACAACACGGTGGCGGCCTTTTTAAAGTACCGCAACGATGCCAGCCCGGTGGCCATCGAAAAAGCCGTCATGGCGCTGTTTGCGGCCTACCAGACCGGCAAGCGCATCGAATTTTTCGGGGCGGGCAATTCCGGCATCGTGGCGCAGGATGCGCAGCACAAGTTTTTCAGGCTCGGCATCAACTGCATTGCCTACAGCGACGGCCATCTGCAGGTCATGAGCGCATCGCTGCTCGGCCCCGGCGATTGCGTGGTGGTGATCTCCAATTCGGGCCGCACGCGGGATCTGATGGACGCCTGCGACATTGCCCGCAAAAACGGCGCCACCACCATCGTCATCACCGCGACGGCTTCACCGCTGGCGGCGAGCGGCCACATTCATCTGGCAGCCGACCACCCCGAGGGCTATGACCGCTACAGCCCGATGGTGTCCCGGCTGCTGCACCTGATGATCATCGACATTCTGGCGACCTGCGTTGCGCTGCGCATCGGTCCCAAGCTGCAGCCGCTGCTCAAGGAGATGAAGAACAACCTGCGCACCAAACGCTATACGTGACCTGCAGTAGCCTGTTTTCGGCGGCCATGCAAGCGGCTTCATCCTGACCGGCAACAGCGAAGCCGGCAGCCTCTTTGCTCCTGAATTCATAGCTGCTTGCGCAGGCACCGCCTGCACTGCAGCCCGTTTTGATCATAAATTGCGCCATTTCCTGGCTTTCCCCGTTAGTTCTCCTTCCCCGCTGGGGGAAGGGACAAAGCGGGGCCACGGTCGACCCAGGTGCGCGGCGGTTGCCAGTCAGGTGGTTCGCGCCAATGATTAAAAAATCAGGAAATAAGGCCTCTAGCGCAATATGGGCGGGCGTAAGCAGCTACTGTTTTAATAGCAATTTCAGTTCGAGGCTTTATGCCAGCGGCATCGAGCGCTCCACGATTCCGGCAAACAGGGCCGAGCCCAGCGGCAATATGCTGTCGTTGAAGTCATAGCAGCTGTTGTGCAAAAAGCGGCTGCCTGCTCCGCCGGTCATGCCGCCCTGCCCGTCGGGAAGCTGTTCCCCCTGGCCCAGGCGCAGGTAGGCGCCCGGCTTTTCCTTCAGCATGAACGAGAAATCCTCGGACCCCATGCTTGGCTCCAGGTTGCGCACCACGTTCTCAGCGCCTACAAGCTGCTCGGCCACGCTGGTTGCAAGCCGGTATTCGGCCGGTGAATTGATGGTGGCGGGATAGATGCGTTCGTAGTTCACAGTGGCCGTGGCGCCAAAACCTTCCGCGACTGAAGCGCACAGCTGTTTCAGGCGCTGCTCTACAAAATTCTGCACCTCGGGCTTGAAGGTGCGGACCGTGCCCACCAGCGTCGCATTGCCGGGCACCACGCTCATGGCGCCCAGGTCGCCGGCCTGAATGGCGCACAAGCTGACCACGGCGTTGTCCATGGCTTTTACATTGCGCGAAATGATGCTTTGCACTGCGGTGATGATGTGCGCCGCCACCAGGATGGGGTCGACGGTGAGGTAGGCATGCGCGCCATGGCCGCCTTTGCCGGTGATCTCGATCGTGATGCGGTCGGCCGCCGCCATCATGGGGCCGGAATTGATGCCGATGGTGCCGGGCCGCATGGCAGGCCAGTTGTGCATCGCGTAAATGGCCTGCACCGCAAACCGTTCAAACAGACCGTCCCGGATCATGGCCGCCGCCCCGCCCCGCCCCTCTTCGGCAGGCTGAAACACGAGTACCGCATCCCCGGCAAAATTTCGGGTTTCGGCCAGATAGCGGGCCGCGCCCACCAGCATGGTGGTGTGGCCGTCATGTCCGCAGCCATGCATCAGCCCGGGTTTGGCTGACTTCCAGCCAAACTCATTGTGCTCGGTCATGGGCAGCGCATCCATGTCAGCGCGCAACCCCACCATTGGTCTGGGTAGAGAGGGATCCTTGTCCAAGGCAGTGCCAGACTGCTGGCCCTTGATGACCGCGACAATGCCGGTTTTCCCGATGCCGGTATGCACTTCATCGACCCCACACAGTTTCAGCGCATGCACGACGCGGCTGGAGGTGTAGACCTCTTCGAAGCCCAGCTCCGGATGCGCATGCAGATCGCGGCGAAACGCCGTCAGCTCGGGATGAAACTGTGCGATTTGCGCAAAGGCCCGGCCGCTGGCACGCAGTGGCCGGGGTTGATCCAAGGCCGCGTTACGGGTCATGTCGGAAAAAGGCTGGGAGGAAGTTTTTTCAAGAAGGGCTGGCGTGCGCATGAATATTCGGTTCGGATTGCAGCAAGCTTCAAATGCTAGTCTTAAAACACCACGCCGTGGAAGTGACGTTGCAGACAAGCCACGCAATGGGGAAATTAGCCGCCGCAAAAGGTGGGTTTGCTCCGGATCGGTGTGGCGCCATTGCCAAATCAGATCGACAGGTCGTTGCTTCGCCTTGCCGTGCGCAGCCTTTTTCTCCCGCTTCGCGCCCCATTTCGGACTGATTTAAGAATGTCAAGGATGAAATTACAAGTCGGTCAGCCGCACGCATAAAAAAGCCGCTTCGGATTGCTCCGAAGCGGCTTTTTTGATCTTTATCTCAAACTGGCATCAAGCCAGCTTCAGATTAGAACGTGTGGCGAAGGCCCAGACCGTAGGTCTCGGTTTTGCCAACGTTGCTGCCCGCAGGAGCAAACGTTGCCAAACGCTCGTAGTTCTTGGTGCTCTGAGCACCTGCGTACAAGGTAGAACGCTTGCTCAGTGCATACAGGGCCTGGATACCGAAGCCGCGCGAACGACCAAGGGTGTCGCCTTTAGACTGCGCATAACCAGCGCTCAGCGTGGTGGCGCCCAGCGGTACGGCAACGCTCAGGTTCCACTCTTTCTGTGCATCGATCGAAGCACCAGCGACGACTTCATCCAGCTTGGCACGGTTGAAACCGGCACCAACCTTGACCACGCCGAAGTCATACGCAACGCTCAGCAGCGTGTTTTGCAGAGCAGGCTCAAGACCGCCGGTACGGGTAGCGCCTTCAGTCTGGTAACCACCAGAAATCAGCAGCGGGCCGTTTGCATACTTCAAGTTGGCAGAAACAGTCCGGCTGGCATCAACCGTAGGGGTACGGTCTTCGCCATGCGCATACATCAACGAACCGCTGAAGCCGCTGAAATTAGGCGAGGTGTACTTGACGCTGTTGTTGAAACGGGTGTTGAAGCCAAGCCAGGCGGTGTTGCGAGCCAGCAAGCCGAAAGCTGCTGGTGTAGGAGCGCCAGTACCGGTGACGAGTGCCAAGTTGGTAGGGCCGTTGTTGGTCTGCGATGGATCAAAAATGCTCTGGCCCATCATGGCATTGTCAGCAGACACGTCGTCGTACGAACTGGAGTTACGGCCAATCGTGATAGTACCGAAACTGGCGGAGGAAACGCCAACGTTGGCGCGACGGCCAAACAAAAGGCCGCCTTGAGCAGAAGCACCGGTGTCAAGGGCAAGACCGCTTTCCAAGTTAGCTACAGCAGACAGACCACCACCGAGGTCTTCCTTGATGCGCATGCCCCAACGTGAACCATTCAAGCCACCCGACTCAATGCGGGTCTGACGGAAATTCTGGATCGTGCCTGCAGGCACAAGGCCGTTGGCAGCGGTACCAACGATGTTGGTTTTGTAACTTTGGACATTCGCATCGACCAGACCGTACAGGGTCACGGTGGACTGGGCTTGAGCCACGCCAGCGATTGCGCTGAGGGCTGCGAAGGCGATAAGGGTCTTTTTCATATGAGATTTCTCCAAGGTTAAACATAGGGCTCCGGTACGAGGACTGCTTTGGGCATTTACCTTTGCAGTTCCCCCAGAGACCCGGGCCAACCCCCTTTCGGGAAGTTGGGTCTATTGCACCAGACCCCGACCCATTTCGCAAAGGAATCCCCTTAAAAACTCAGCATTCGTTGCATGATCACAACAAACCTTTGCTTGCTCGTGGAGCAGATACAACAACATGCATTCACGGAACAACTTTAATACCCATTAAAAATGTTTTTGTTTGCCGAAGCCGCTTGGCTGGGTGAAGAACTCAACAGCCAGTGTTGCCAGTCCGGCTTGTGGCATTGTTACCACGCAACGCCAAAAACAGGTGCTCATGCCTAACCCGCCTTTTCTTGCCGCCCACACTTTTGAACGTCTGGCAACTGCCAGGCATGCGCCCCCCGTATGCCTTGGAGCCTGAGCAGGCAGACCAGGAAAAATGCAGCTACCGGTTTTTTGTAAATCCGACTGCCAGGAGTTGATGGGGTTTACCCCTGTCGCCAAGGAGATACACGTTGGTGGCTCTCCCCTTTACCACCAACCGCAGCCCCACTAATCTTGGACTTCTGCTTTGCGTCTCAATACCAAGCGATTGCAATTGAATTTGCAAATTTTTCTTTCACTACAACTTTTGGAGACCCCATGAAAAAACTGACTCTCATTGCTACCGCGGTAATGGGGCTGCTTTCCACGTCTGTCATGGCGCAGAGTACCGTCACGCTCTACGGACTGGTCGATGCCGGCTACAACCATGTGAGCGGACTGCGCAACGGTTCATTCAATGGCTTGGCCAGCGGCATCATGGAAGGCTCCAGATTCGGCCTTCGTGGCACTGAAGACATCGGCGGTGGCTACAAGGCCATTTTCACCCTGGAAAACCGGCTTGAACTGGATACCGGCTCGGTAACGAACCGCCCGAACTCTGGCACACAGGTCCCTGATCGGATTGGCACCAGCGTGAACGACAACCTGCCTGTGGGACTGCGCGGAACGCCTCTTGCACTGGGCACCATCACAGCCATCAATACGGCAATTGGGACCAACGCGTTTGGTGTCAACCTGAGCGGCAACCTGTTTGACCGACAGGCTTTCGCCGGCTTGGTCACGCCTTTCGGCGCCTTTACCCTGGGCCGCCAGTACACGCCCGGCTACCTTGTCTCGGCAGCGTTCGACGCCTCTCAAACCCAGTCGAGCCTGGCGGCTGGGCAGGTGGCAAGCCTGCCTGCAGCGTTTGACATCCGCCTGAGCAACACAGTGCAATACGGCATTCAGACCAGCGGGGTGACCGCCACGCTCATGTATGGCGCAGGCGAAGTTCCGGGCACCAGTTCGGCAGGCCGTTTCATGGGTGCGATGGCAATGTACAAGGGCGACGGATTTTCTGTCGGCTTTGGACACAATGCGAAATGGAATGAGTTCGGTCAGAAATCCCTGACCAACAATGTGCTGGGCGCCAATGTCACCATTGGACCCGGTGCGCTGTACGGCATGTACGCAACCATTCGCGATGACAACCCGTCAGGGCTTTCGCCATTCTTCGTGACTGCCGGCCCGGTCTTTCAAAGTGCCTACAACGCCGCATTCAGGCAAGACGCGAAGCTGATGCACATCGGCTACCGGCTGACCAGCGGCGTGCACACCATCGTGACCGCCTTCAACCGCCTCGATGACAAGCGTGCGGTCAATGCCGATACCGACTCCTATGGCGTGACCTACACCTATGCGCTGTCCAAGCGCACCAACCTGAACGCCGTGCTGACGCGCTTCAACAACAAAGGCGCGGGTCAGGTCGCTCCTGGCGGCAATGGCTTCCTGGGGGGCGTGACAGCTTCTGCAGGTGCGGACTCGACCAACGTGGCCTTCGGTATTCGCCACACTTTCTGAGGGTGGTTTCGGCGCGCGCCGAACATCACCTGTTATTTGTCCATAGCCCCCTTCCGGGGGCTTTTTCGTTTTCATCAGGTTTTTACCGTCAGCGCTAACATCAGGAAAAGACGGCCTATCCACGAAAGTTACCTATGACGACTGCCATTGACATTGCCCTTAACGCTGCGGACGGCGCGTTGCGCACGTTGTTTGCCAAGCCCCGCGCCAGCCGCACCTGCCCGACCGTTGCGGCCCAGACGACTCAGTTGAGCACGCAGGACAAGGCCATTTCAGGCGCCCTGATGCGGGTGAACCATGTTGGCGAGGTGTGCGCCCAGGCGCTTTATGCCGCTCAGGCGCTCGGCACGCGCGACCCGGTGCTGCGGGCGCATTTCCTTCATGCCAGCCGCGAGGAAGGCGATCATCTGGCCTGGACCAAGGACCGGCTTGATGAACTGGGCGCTCGGCCTTCCCTGCTCAATCCCTTGTGGTACGCCGGTGCCTTCGGGCTGGGGCTGGTCGCGAGCCGCCTGGGCGACCGCCTGAGCCTGGGTTTCGTGGTGGAAACCGAGCGCCAGGTGGAAGCCCACCTGGCGAGCCACATGGAACGTCTGCCCGAGGGTGATCACGAGTCGCGCGCCATCGTGGCGCAGATGAAAAATGATGAGGCAGCGCATGCCCGGTCGGCGGAAAACGCGGGCGCCCTGCAATTGCCCGCGCCGGCCAAGGCGCTGATGCGTTCGGCGGCGAAAGTGATGACAACGGTGGCGTATCGGATTTGATCCGTCCTCAGGTCGGGGGCCAAACGTGTCGCCTGAAAACAGGTTTTGGCTGCCCAATCTGCTACTTTTTCGTAAAAATACTGTCACGACCGCCACCCGGACCCCTTTCCCCCGTTTGTTTTTTTAGATAACTCTAAGCTTCCTGCAGTTCAAAACTGGTGGTGATTTCCGCTGTTTTGCCTAGCATGATGGTGGCGGAGCAGTATTTGTCGTGACTCATGGCAATGGCCCGTTCGACGGCGCTGGCAGCCAGGCCGCGCCCCGTCACGACGAAATGCATGTGGATCCGGGTGAAGACCTTGGGATCGGTGTCAGCCCTTTCAGAGGTGAGCTTGACCGAGCAGCCGCGCACGTCATGGCGCCCCCGCTTGAGGATGAGCACCACGTCATAGGCGGTGCAGCCGCCTGTGCCGGCCAGCACCGTTTCCATTGGGCGAGGCGCCAGGTTGGCGCCGCCATTCTCGGGTTTGGCGGCGTCAGGAGCGCCATCCATCACCAGGGTATGGCCGCTGCCGGTTTCAGCCAGAAACGTCATTCCAGACCTTGACCCGCCGGCCTGATTCGCACCGGTCCAGCTCACTGTGCATTCCATGATTGTTGTTCCTTATGCAAAATATTTATCGGTTTCACACTTACACAAATCGACACATGGTCGATAATTAGTCATGTGTAGGAAAAGCACTTTAAACAACAGAAATCCTTATTTTTGTCTAGGATTTTATTGTGCAGTGCAGCATTGCTCGCTATACTAAATTCATCGCAAGGCAGCAGTCATTAACGACCCGCTGTATTCTTGCACTGGTTGTCTCCTCCACCTCCTCAAAGGGTGGATTTACAGGCCCAGACCGCATGGTCTGGGCCTTTTTTTTGCCCCTATGATGCGCTGGCTCAGTTGCGAGAAAAAACATGCCTTCCCCTAAAAAAACCATTTCCGGCGCAGCCTCTCCCGACGTTGCGAAGCCGGCCGAAGCTTCGGCCAAGAGGCCGCGCAAGCCCGCAGCCCGCCAGCTGACGCCGGCCGACTACCTGAAAAAAATCCTGACCGCCCGGGTCTATGACGTGGCGGTGGAGTCGGCCCTGGAGCCGGCCAAGAACCTGAGCCTGCGCCTGAACAACACGGTGCTGCTCAAGCGCGAGGACCAGCAGCCGGTGTTCAGCTTCAAG
>JAQGLT010000086.1 GCA_028292745.1 Polaromonas sp.
CCGGTCGCGCAAATCTTGTCCATACGCTTGCCCTTTTCGCCACGACATGACGCATCACCTCCAAATCGGGTTTGGATTTGTGTTCTCTGTCTCGAGTTCCCTTGCTGGTTAGAACGAAACCGCTCTAAAGCGCGCTCGTTGGCGAAGGCCCGCTCAATGGATGGGGCGGTTTTGCTTTGACCAGCAAACCATTTTCAGCGTCAAATATGCCTTTGGCGCAGGCTGCCACTGCGTAGGCAGCTATGGATTCAGTAGCAACCGGTCTGCCGTCACGAACACGGGCATTTCTGGACAGAGCGATTTCACTTCCGCAATCGAACGGCTCAAGCCATTGGGGAATCTGCCCGCAGGTTTTTCACCACAGGCCTTTGCGCTCCGGCTGCTTCTCGCTGCGGTTGAGCAGGTTCGCGGGCGAATACTGGTCGCTGAGAATCCGCGTGCCGGCCGGCCATTGGACGGCCGTCGAAAACAGCGGCAACAGCTGGTCCTGGCCGGTGCCGAATACGCCCAGCCCGGGTTCGAGCCGCTGCGCATTGGCCTTGATTTCCGCCAGGGGCGGCAGCCCGTCGTTTCTGGCCAGGATGACGCGGTTGTTCATCTTCAGGTTGTAGAACGGCCCGAAAACGCTGGCATAGGTCGCCGACTCCGCGTCATACAGCCTGGATGAGGAAAAAGTGTTGGCTGCCAGCACGCCGTCCTTTTCAAGCAGGGAGCGCACCTCCAGCAGGAATTCCCGGGTCAGCATGTGTTCGGGAACATAGACATGGTCGAACGCGTCAAGCATCACCAGATCGTATTTTCTGCCCTGCTTTTGCGCCCGCTTGGCAAACACCCGGCCGTCCTCGATCACCACGGCGCTATTGCTGTCGGTCGAAAAACCGAAGAATTGCCGCGCCACCTTCACGACGGACGGGTCGATCTCGACAATGTCGATCCTGGCCTGCGGAAGCAGCTTGCGCAAGGCCGAAGGCATCGTGCCGCCGCCCAGGCCGACGATCAGGATTCGGGCGGGATCCGGTTTCAGGTAAAGGGCGCCCAGCAGCATTTTTGTATAGGCCAGCGGCATGACCTGCGGGTCTTGGAGCGACAGGCAGGTCTGGCGTCCCTCCTGCCGGCCAAACTTCATGCACCGCAGGCCCTGCTCCTCGACCACGACAATATTGCGGTAAAGGGATTTCTCCTGGTAGATTTCCTGCGCCGCCGCGCTGGCCGCAAGCAAGCCCAGCGCGACCAGCCCCCCTTCAAACAGACGTCGCATACCGGACTCCTTCACGGTGAGACAGCCACCCGGCCAGGCCGGCAACCACGGAGATGAGCATCATCCCGACCATGATCTGGTCCAGCTCGAACAGCAGCACTAGGTAGAAAGACGTCAGCAGCGTGCCCAGGGTGCTGCCCAGCGTCGAAACAAAAAAGACCTTGCCGGCGACCTGCCCGCTGGTGCCCAGGCTGTCCACCAGCAAACGCACCGCATAGGGCGACACGGCGCCCAGCACCGTGATGGGCAGGAAAAAAAGCGCCATCGAGGCGCACAGCGCGCCGTAGCGCGGATCGGGGACGTGGTCGAAGATGAACTCAAGGATCGGGGTGGCGGCCAGCACGCAGGGAAGCGCCGCCAGAACGGCCAGCAGCAGCATGGCGCTCAGCTTTTGCAGCGTCGGCTTGCCGGTCGACAGCGAGCCGCCGATCAGGTAGCCGATCGACAGGGACAGCATGAACAGGGTGATGAGGGCGCCCCACACATAGATTCCGCTGCCAAAGTAGGGCCCCAGCGCCCGGCCGCCGAGCAGTTCGAGCGCCATGACAAAGTAGCCTGACCAGCCGGCGATCCCATAAACCAGTAATTTGTAGCTCGTCATCCAGACCGCCCTTTTCTAGCTTTGATTCAACAAATCGCGTTTTTTGATCCCTGGCCCCGGCATTTCAGGCAAGCAAGCCGTCTCATGTCCCAGGCACCTGCAGCCGGCCCACCACCTTGAACCTGTCGGGCGCCTCCAGCGTGGTAATCACCATTTCGCCGGAGGCGGGCGAAACCCCGGTCAGCAGCGAAATATTCTGTGCATGCGTGACCAGAACCAGGTTGCCCGGCCCGCGATGGCTTGCCGCCCGGGCCAGGACGGCGCGGGCCTTGTCTTCGTCCGCGCCATCCCTTTGATTGAAGACCGAGTCCAGCATGGGGGCCGGCGTGGCGCGCCCGAAGGCAAGCTGCGCGGTGTCGAGGCAGCGGCACCACCGGCTGGACAGCACCTCCTGCAGCGCAATGCGCCGGTCGCGAAAAGCCTGGCCGATGCGCGCGGCATCGGCGCGGCCTAGGGCCGACAGGTTGCGCTGGGTGCCGCATGCGCCCAGCCTGAAATTGGGCGGATCGCCAACGCCGGGGTCGGTGACGGCGTGGCGCATGAAAACGACATAGCCGCCCGACTGCAGCAAGGCCCAGGGCGATGCTTCGCCGGCCTTGTCGGCAGCCACCAGCGGGCGCGCCGCCAGGGCGGCAAGGGTGAAGATGAACAGGCGCCTGGACATGGAGGGATTTTGCTTGCAGCGGCTCGCGCGGGGATCAGGTGTAGGCCAGCAGCCGGCCGCAGCTCACCACCGCGGCCCAGATGGCAAGCGAGGCCAGCGCCTGCAGCCGGGCCGCCGGCGGCGCGGGAACGCCGGTGGCCCACCCGGCGACCGACCGGTAGATGCCGAGGTGGAACACCAGCGCATTGATGCCGGCGGCGGCAATCAGCCCCAGCTTGAGCTGAAAAACGCGGTTGCCGATGAAGTCGTGCGGATGGGCTGAAAACATCAGCAAGCCCGCCGGAACGATCAGCAGCAGGCTGGCCGCCGACCAGGGGAGCAGGTGCCGGCCCAGTGCAGGCACCGGCACAGAACGCGACCAGCCCAGCACCCGCAGATCAAACATCGCCACGGAGCCGACGAGCAGGACAAACCCCAGGATGTGAAAAATCTCGACGATCGGGTAGAGCCACAGACTGGAGCGCATCGCCAGCGACAGGGGGCTCGCCTCCAGCCAGCCGAGCACGCCGCCGGCGCCGTTCATCAGCGCAGCTCCATGGTTTTCTCGTTGACCGTGATCCGCTCGGCGCGAAGCTCGTCAGGCTTGTTGCGGTTGGGGTAGCCGTGCACCGAGGCGCGGTTGCCGGGCGCGAGCATGTCCTTGGTCAGCCCGCGGTTTTCCATGCGCGTCGGCGGCGCCAGCACCACCGTCCAGGTTTTGTCGGCGGTCTTCAGGCGCGCAAAACCATGCGGATGCTCATAGCCGGACGCCTCGATCGTGCCGACCAGCTGCAGCGGCTGGCCGGTGTCGTACTCGCTCCAGCCATGGTGGGCCAGCGCCTGGGTGGCGAGCAGCAGCGTCACAATTGCGATAGGTTTCACAGCGCTTCCCCTGTTGAGGCTGGCCAGCGGAGCGACCCGGCAGGCAAGCTGGCGCATTGGCCGCCGGCCCGGAGGTCTGTCCGGGCCGGCGGGGCGGTTGAGGTGGCCGGCCATTTCATGCCGCCGGCGCCGGAGCTGCTGCCAGCCCCGGCGCCCGCTGCGTTGTCAATAGCCGTCCATTGCAACTCAACTTTTTTAACCAATGCCGCAGGGCATGTCAATCAGCCGCAGGCTATTTCTATGGGCGCCTGAGCACGCCATCGGCAGCCCGCTACAAATACGCCCGCAGCGCCTCGACCGTGCGGGCCGTCGCGCCCCGGTTGCGCGCTGCAAACGCCAGGCCGGCCGCCACAGCCTCACCCCGTGCCGCGCCGTCCGCCAGCAGTGCCAAACCCGCCCGCACCGCTTGCGCCATGTCCGCCACGCGCCGCGCCGCGCCCTCGGCTTCGGCCATCTGCGCCGCCTCGGTGAAATTGAAGGTGTGCGGCCCCATCACCACCGGGCAGCCGCAGGCGGCGGCCTCGATCAGGTTCTGCCCGCCCAGGGGCGCAAAACTGCCGCCAAGCAAGGCCACGTCGGCCAGGCCGTAGTACAGCGCCATTTCCCCCAGCGAATCGCCAAGCCAGACCTCCGCCTGCATGGCCGCCGGGTTGTCGGCGGGACTGCCGGCCCATTGCGAGCGGCGCGACACGCGCAGGCCGTGCCGCGCGGCCAGCGCCGCCACGTCGTCAAAGCGCTGCGGGTGGCGTGGAACGATCAGCGCCTTGAAGGCCATGGCAGGCTTTTTCGCTACTGGATTCATAGCTGCTTGCCCATGCTGCTCTTGCGCCAGAGCACTTATTTGCTTAAAAAACTCGTCTTCCTCGCCTTCCCGCGAACTGGCGAACATGAGAACGGGTTGTGGCAGTGCCTGGCGCCACGCCTGGCCTTGCGCCAGCTGGCGGGCATCGGGCGTGGCGTCAAACTTCAGGTTGCCGAAAACGCCGGCCACCGGGGCGCCCAGTTGGCGGAAACGCTCGGCCTCCAGCCCGGTCTGGGCATACACGGCCGACAGCGCGCCATAGGCCGGCAGCGACAACGGCCCCAGACGCTGCGCCTGTTGAAAGGATTTCGCCGACAGGCGCCCATTGACGAGCACCAGCGGCATCGCGCTGGCTTTTGCGTGGGCAACCAGATTGGGCCAGATTTCCGTTTCCATCAGCAGGCCCACGCGCGGCTTGAAATGGGCATAGAAACGCTGCACCGCCACCGGGCTGTCCCAAGGCTGCCAGACCTGCACGTCGCCGGGCTGGCCGATGGAGCCGAGCAGCGCCCGCCCCTCTTCACGTCCGGTGGCGGTGCCATGCGTGAGCAGCAGGCGCAATGCCGGGTGCCGCGCGCGCACGGCCTTGAGCAGCATGGCGGCCGTGCGGGCTTCGCCCAGCGACACGGCATGCACCCAGAGCAGCTCGGCGCGGGTTTCGGCCGGCTGGCTGTAGCGGCCGAAACGCTCTTCCACGGCTTCGAGGTAGCCTGGCTCCTGCCGCCCCCGGCGCGCCAGCTTGCGCCTAAGCAGGGGCTGGCCGAGTGTCATGAGCGCCGAATACAGCCCGCGCGCCCAGCGGCTCATGCCGCGCCCTCGCCCGGTGGACGAGATTGGCCGGGTGGATCGGCGGCACCAGCCAGGCCTGCGGGCGTGGCTTTCGCAGCCGCCAGGCAGGCCAGCCAGGCGTCCCAGGCCGCGTCCACCGTGGGCGCAGGCTGGGCAAACACGCTGACCTGCCGCCCGCTGGCCGACGGGGGCCCGGTGCGCCAGGCGGTGTCGAAGTTGTAGAGCTGCACATGCGGCATGTCCAGCGCCACCGCGATGTGGCTGACGCCGCTGTCCACGCCGATCACGCCGGTGCATTGCGCGATTTGCCGTGTCAGGGCATCCAGCGGCAACAAAGGCCAGACCGTGGCGCGGCCAGGCGCCGCCTCATCCAGGGCATCGGCTATCGCCTGGCTGGTGCCCTGCTCTTTGGCGCTGCCATGGGCCAGCGCGACCTGCCAGCCAGCGGCATTGAAGCGCTGGCCCAGCGCGATCCAGTGCGCCAGCGGCCATTCCTTGTCGGCACGGGAAGTGCCGTGCACGAAAACCACTTGTTTTGCTATGGTTTCAGTAGCTGACAGCGCACGCCCCTCCTGCGCTATCGGCCTTTTTAGCCAACAATTCAGGCCAAAATCGAGCTGCGGCGCAAGCCCGTAGCCCAGCGCCTGCGCCGCCAGCTCGCGCGAACGCTGGACGGCATGAATGCGCGGCGCGATGCGGATGGCGACGTCGGCCACCCAGCGCGTGGGGGCTTCGTAGCCCGAGCCGTCGGTCTGGTTGGCCAGCGCGTAGCGCTTGCCACCGGGCGCCAGCCGCGCCAGCCGCGCCACCACGGCGGACTTGGTCAGGCCCTGCAGGTCGATCACCGCGTCGTAGGCCTCCTGGCGCAGATCGGCCTTGAACGCGTTCCACTGCTGGCGGGTGACGGCCGACAGGGGCGACTTGCGCCAGCGCCGGATTTCGCAGGGAATGATGCGGTGCAGCTGCCGGTTCAGCGCCAGCACCGGGGCAAACGGTTTTTCAACCACCCAGTCGATCTGCGCGCCAGGCAGGGCGGCCTGAATGTCCTGCACGACCGGCAGCGCATGCACCACATCGCCCAGCGAGGACAGCTTGACCAGGAGGATTTTGACCCCCACGCTCCCCGCTTCGCGTGGTTCGCTGCCCCCCGAGGGGGCCGCCCCGCCTGCAGTCCGGCGAAGCCGGTCCTGCGGCCGGAACTTGGGCGAGCTGGTGCCAGCGTCGGCTCCTAGCGAAGGGTTGAGGGACGAGCCTTCCATGCTTTCACTGTCCCCCGAGGGGGCCGCCCCGCCTGCAGTCCGGCGAAGCCCGTCCTGCGGCCGGAACTTGGGTGAGCCGGTGCCAGCGTCGGCTCCTGGTGAAGGGTTAAGGGACGAGCCCTCCATGCTTTCGCTGTCCGCCGGGGGGGCTGGCCTTGCTTGGGGTGGCTCGGCGCGGTGACCTTCGGCACTTTCGGCCGATGGCTGACTGCCCGGCTGCGCGGTTTGCATGTCTTGCACGGCGCCATCTCCCGCACTGGCTGCCTTGTCTTCGGCGGGGTATGGCACCTGCTGGCTCAATGCGCGGCTTCGGCCAGCACGGCGTCGGGCTTGACGCTGCGCAGCAGCGCCAGCATGTCGGCCTGGATGCGCTCCAGCACCTCGGGCGTGTGGCCTTCGAAGCGCAGCACCAGCACCGGCGTGGTGTTGGATGCGCGGATCAGCCCGAAGCCGTCCGGCCAGTCCACCCGCACGCCGTCGATGGTCGAGATCTTGGCGGGCGCGTCGAAATGCGCGGCTTTGATGAGCGCGACCACGGCCGAATGCTGCTCGCCCTCGGCGCAGGGCACGTTGATCTCGGGCGTGCTGAAGGTGGTGGGCAGGCTGTTGAGCACGATGCCCGCGTCGGGCGCCTTGCTGACGATCTCCAGCAGGCGGCAGCCGGCGTAAGTGCCGTCGTCAAAGCCGTACCAGCGCTCCTTGAAGAAAATGTGGCCGCTCATCTCGCCGCCTAGGGGCGAGCCGACTTCCTTCATCTTGGCCTTGATGAGCGAATGGCCGGTCTTGAACATCAGCGGCACGCCGCCGGCCGCCTCGATCTCGGGCGCCAGGCTTTGCGAGCATTTCACGTCATAGACGATGGTGCCGCCAGGCACGCGCGAGAGCACGTCCCGGGCGAACAGCATCATCTGGCGGTCGGGGTAGATGTTCTGGCCGTCCTTGGTGACAATGCCCAGGCGGTCGCCGTCGCCGTCGAACGCCAGGCCGAGTTCGGCGTCGCCGTCCTGCAGCGCCTTGATCAAATCCTGCAGGTTCTCAGGCTTGCTCGGGTCGGGATGGTGGTTGGGGAAATTGCCGTCGACCTCGCTGAACAGCTCGGTCACCTCGCACCCCAGCGCCCGGAAAATCGCCGGAGCGGTGGCTCCGGCCACGCCGTTGCCGCAGTCGACCACGATCTTCATCGGCCGGGCCAGCCGGATGTCCGACACGATGCGCGCCTGGTAGGCGGCTGTCACATCCTCCTGGCGCAGGGTGCCGCCCGGCTTGAGCGTCCAGCTCTCGTCCTGCATCATCTGGCGGATCGCCTGGATGTCGTCGCCGTAGATCGCGCGCCCGGCCATGACCATCTTGAAGCCGTTGTAATCCTTGGGGTTGTGGCTGCCGGTGACCTGAATGCCCGAGGCACACAGCGTATTGGCCGCGAAATACAGCATCGGCGTGGTCACCATGCCCACGTCGATCACCTCGATGCCGACCGCCATCAGGCCGCGCATCAGCGCACGGCTCAGCGACGGACCGCTGAGCCGGCCGTCGCGCCCCACAGCCACGGCGGTTTCGCCCTGCGCCAGGGCAATGCTGCCGAAGGCCTTGCCGATGCCTTCGGCCACTTCCTCGGTGACAGTGCTGGGCACGATGCCGCGAATGTCGTAGGCCTTGAAAATCGAAGCTGCTGTTTGCATGGATGAAGACTCTTTTTAAGGTGCCCCTGGCAGGCATGGCCAGGGTACGGAAAGTTGGGCGGATACCGGAAAGAATTCTATACAGGCACTGCTTGCGCAGGTGTAGGCCAGCGCCGAAATCAGGCCGACAGCGTTCGCGCCTCGGCCCCCGGGCTGATTTCGCGGTAGAGCGCCATGTACTGGCCGGCCGCCGCCGCCCACGAAAAATTCTGCGCCATGCCGCGCAGCATGAGCCGGCGCCACAGTGCCGGCTGGCGATAGGCACTGACGGCCTGGGCCAGCGCCTGCGCCAGCGCGGCGGGCGTGGCCGGGCCGAACATGAAACCGGTGGCCCGGCCGTCCAGCACCGCCGCCTCGTCCGCATCCACCACGGTATCGGCCAGGCCGCCCACGCGCCGCACCACCGGCACCGTGCCATAGCGCAGGGCGTACAGCTGGGTCAGGCCGCAGGGCTCGAACCGGGAAGGCACCAGCATCGCATCGGCGCCGGCGAGCATGCGGTGGGCCAGCGCCTCGTCATAGACCAGGCGCGTCGCGACACGGCTCGGGTGCGTGGCGGCGGCCTGGGCAAAAGCCATCTCCAGCGCCGGGTCGCCGTTGCCCTGCACCGCCAGCTGCGCGCCGCCGGCAACCGCGCCGTCCAGCAGCGCGGGCAAGGCGTCCAGCACCAGGTCCAGTCCTTTTTGCGAGGTCAGCCGGCTCACCACCGCAAACAGCGGCGCGCTGGCGTCCACGGCCAGGCCCAGCTCCTGCTGCAGCGCCGCCTTGCACAGCGCCTTGCCGTCGGGCGCGCGGTCCGAGTACGGCGCGGCGATCAGGCGGTCGCTGGCCGGGTTCCAGACAGTGCCATCGACGCCGTTCAAAATGCCCGAAACATCGCTGCCCCGGGCCCGGATCACGCCGTCCAGACCGCAGCCGAACGCATCGGTGGCAATCTCGGCGGCGTAGGTCGGGCTCACCGTCGTGATGCGATGGGCGTATTTCAGGCCGGCTTTCATGAAGGAGAGCTGGCCATGGAATTCCAGCCCGCCCGGCACCAGCAGGCGCGAGGGCAGGCCCAGCAAGGAAAAATCGCCCAGGTCGAACAGCCCCTGGTAGGCCAGGTTGTGGATGGTGTAGACCACGCCAGCCCGTGTGGGCGGGTGGCAGGCGGCATAGGCGCACGCCATCGCCGCATGCCAGTCGTGCGCATGCAGCACATCGGGCGTCCAGTCGGGGTCAAGCTCGCCGGCGGCCAGGTGGGCCGCCACCCAGCCCAGCAGGCCGAAGCGCTGCAGGTTGTCGAGCCATTCGCCGCCATCGGGCGCCAGGTAGGGATTGCCGGGGCGCTGATAGAGATAGGGCGCGTCCACCACATAGGCCGCCACCTGGTTGTGCGCCAGGCGGCCCAGCCGCAGCGTGACCCGGCCGGCGCCGAACGCGGCGCCCAGCTCGCACACCACCTTGGGGCTGTCGATGCCCTCCAGGATGGCGGGCAGACCGGGCAGCACGAGCCGCACATCGGCCCCGGCCGCCATCAGCGCCTCGGGCAGGGCCCCCAGCACATCGGCCAGGCCGCCGGTCTTGACGAGTGGATACACCTCTGCGGCGGCATGCAGGACCTTCATGCGGTGATTTTTGCCAGCATGGTTTTCGTGACCAGGGTGATGCCGCTGGCGCTGCGGTGAAAACGCGCGCCGTCCAGCGCGGCATCCTCGCCGATCACCATGCCGTCGGGAATGCTGCAGCCGCGATCGACGATGACCCGGTTCAGGCTGGCGCCGCGTCCGACCTGAACGCCCGGCAGCAGCACCGACCAGTTCACCGCGGCGTGGGAATGGACCCGCACGCTGGAGAACAGCACCGAGCGAAAGACGCGGCCCGACACGATGCAGCCGCCCGACACCGTGGACTCGATCGCCATGCCGCGCCGGTCCTCCTGGTTGTGCACGAACTTGGCCGGCGGCAGCTGCGCTTGGTAGGTCCAGATCGGCCAGTGCCGGTCGTACAGGTTGAGCTCCGGGTCGGTGGCGGTCAGGTCGATGTTGGCGTCCCAGTAGGCGTCGATGGTTCCGACATCGCGCCAGTAGGGTTCGGCCACGTCGCTGGCCGGCACGCAGCTGAGCGAAAACGGGTGCGCCGCCACCTCGCCATTGCGCACCGCGCGGGGAATGATGTCCTTGCCGAAGTCATGGCTCGACGCCTCGTCGGCCATGTCGCGCGCCAGTTCCTTGTACAGGTACTCGGCATTGAAGATGTAGATGCCCATGCTGGCCAGCGCCATGTCCGGGCGGCCCGGCATGGACGGCGGGTCGGCGGGCTTTTCGAGGAATTCTGTCACCATGCTGTGCTCGTCCACCGCCATCACGCCGAAAGCCGTGGCTTCCTCGCGCGGCACCGCGATGCACCCCACGGTGCAGTCGCGGCCCTTGGCCACATGGTCGGCCAGCATCAGGGCGTAATTCATCTTGTAGATATGGTCGCCCGCCAGCACCACGATGTAGTCGGCGCCGTAGCTCTCCAAGATGTCATGGTTCTGGTACACCGCGTCGGCCGTGCCCCGGTACCAGTTCTCGTTGTCGTTGCGCTGCTGGGCCGGCAGCAGATCGACGAACTCGTTCATCTCGGTCTTCAGGAACGCCCAGCCGCGCTGCAAGTGGCGCAGCAGGCTGTGCGACTTGTACTGGGTGATGACGCCGATGCGCCGGATGCCCGAGTTCAGGCAGTTCGACAGCGCGAAATCGACGATGCGGAACTTGCCGCCGAAATAGACCGCCGGCTTGGCCCGGCTGTCGGTCAGGTTCATCAGGCGGCTGCCGCGCCCGCCGGCCAGCACCAGGGCGACGGCCCGTTTGGTCAAATCAAGACTTTGCGCGAGTTCATTGGGTTTCATGGTGTCCTGAACAGGGGTTGGCAAGTGGTTAACAGGGGGTGGAGAGGGGCTTGCTCATCTTAATACCTGAATTTTCTAAAAAAAATACCCATCGCTGTCTCGCGCCGGCTTGCCGATGCGCCATCCGCCCTCGCGGCAGGCCGGGCGTGCCGGCAGCCACGCCTGTCCGGCGGTGCCGGCCCGCGCTTTTGCGCATGCGAGAATCACCCTGCTTTGCCGGATGGCCCATTCCTTGCAGCTGTCCGGCACTGTCTCCCGCCTCTCAAAGGATACCGCTGTGACCCCAAACCCGCCCATCGCCAAACATGCCCTCGCGGCCCAGATTGAAGCGCATCTTCTCAGCACCGTCGGCGTCGCCTCCGAGGACGCCAGCCCGACCGACCTGATGCAGGCGGTCGCGCAGGTGGCCCGCCAGCAGCTTTCCCAGCGCTGGGTCGAAACGCAGGCGCAGCAGCGGGCGCAAAAAGCCCGCCGCGTGGTGTACCTGTCGATGGAATTCCTGATGGGCCGCACGCTCTCCAACGCGCTGGCGGCACTCAACCTGACCAGCGGCGCCGCGCAGGGGCTGATGCAGCACGCCCAGACGCTGGAGGACGTGGCCGACCGCGAGCCCGACGCCGCCCTGGGCAACGGCGGCCTGGGCCGGCTGGCCGCCTGCTTTCTCGATTCGATGGCGACGGTCGGCCTGCCCTCCTTCGGCTATGGCATCCGCTATGAATACGGCATGTTCGCGCAGGACATCCAAGGCGGCGCCCAGGTCGAGTACCCCGACCCGTGGCTGCAGGACGGCACCCCCTGGGAATTTCCCCGGGCCGGCATCACCTATCCGGTGCGCTTTGGCGGCTGGGTCGAGCACCTGAACGGCACGCCGGTCTGGCGCCATGCGGGCGAGGTGGCCGCCAAGGCCTACGACATGGTGGTGCCCGGCCACGGCACGCCGCTGGTGAGCACGCTGCGGCTGTGGAAAGCGGTCGCGCCCGCGCACATCGACCTGGGCGCATTCAACCTGGGCGACTATGCGCGCGCCGCCAACACCAAGAACGAATTCGAGCACATTTCCTGGGTGCTCTACCCCAACGACAGCACCCCCGCCGGACGCGAATTGCGGCTGAAACAAGAGTATTTCTTTGTCGCCGCGTCAATCCAGGATTTGGTGAAACGCCACCTGGACGAGCACCCGAGCCTGGACAACCTGGCTGACAAGGTGGCGATCCACCTGAACGACACCCATCCGGCCATTGGCGTGGCCGAGCTGATGCGCCTGCTGTGCGACGAGCATCAGATGGCCTGGGATACCGCCTGGGCGCTGTGCTGCAAGACCTTTTCGTACACCAACCACACTTTGATGCCCGAGGCGCTGGAAACCTGGCCGGTCGCCTTGATCCAGCATGTGCTGCCGCGCCACCTGGAAATCATTTTCCGCATCAACAAGGAGTTTCTGGAAATGGCGGCGCGCCACCGGCCCGGCGACAACGCCTTTTTGGCGCGGCTGTCGCTGATCGACGAGCACGGCGAGCGCCGGGTCCGCATGGCGCACCTGTCCATCGTGGGCAGCCACAAGGTCAACGGCGTGTCGGCACTGCATTCGGACCTGCTGGTGCAGACCATCTTTGCCGACTTCGCCGACCTCTGGCCCGACCGCTTCACCAACATGACCAACGGCGTGACGCCCCGGCGCTGGCTGGCGCAGTCCAACCCGGCGCTTTCCAGCCTGCTCGACGAGACGCTGGGCAGCCGCTGGCGGCTGGACCTGGACCAGCTCAGGCGGCTGGACGACTACCGCCTTGACGCCGGCTTCCAGGAAAAATTCATGGCCATCAAGCGCGCCAACAAGGCCCGGCTGGCGGCCTATGTCGAGCGCACCACCGGCATCGTGGTCAGCCCCGACAGCCTCTTCGACGTGCAGGTCAAGCGCATCCACGAGTACAAGCGCCAGCTGCTCAACGTGCTGCATGTGGTCACGCGCTACCAGGCCATCCTGGCCAATCCCGAGGCCGGCTGGGTGCCGCGCACCGTCATCTTCGCCGGCAAGGCGGCGTCGAGCTACCACACCGCCAAGTCCATCATCCGGCTGATCCACGATGTCGGCAGCGTCATCAACCACGACCCGCGCGTGGGCGACAAGCTCAAGCTGGTGTTCATTCCGAACTACGGCGTGTCGGTAGCCGAGGTCATCATGCCGGGCGCCGACCTGTCCGAGCAGATTTCCACCGCCGGCACCGAGGCGTCGGGCACCGGCAACATGAAGCTGGCGCTCAACGGCGCCCTCACCATCGGCACCGACGACGGCGCCAACATCGAGATTCGCCAGAACGTGGGCGACGACAACATCTTCATCTTCGGCCTGAAGACGCCCGAGGTGCATGCGCTGCGGCAAAGCGGCTACCAGCCGATGCGCTACTACGAAAGCGTGCCGGCGCTCAAAAGCGTGCTCGATGCGATTGCCGGCGGGCAGTTTTCACCCGAAGAGCCGGGACGCTACCGCGCGCTGGTGGACTCGCTGCTCTGGGGCGGCGACCACTACCTGCTGCTGGCCGACTACGAGTCGTATGTAGCCGCCCAGCTGCGGGTCGATGCGCTGTACCGCCAGCCCGCGCAGTGGTGCGAGCGCGCCATCGCCAACGTGGCGGGCATGGGCGTGTTTTCATCCGACCGGACCATCCGGGCGTACGCCAGCGAGATCTGGAACATCGCGCCCGCTGCGCTCTAGGCCCCTTCCCACTTTCCGACTCCACCGCAAGGACGGCTCCATGGTGAACCCGCGCGATATCGAACTGATCTGCTCCGCCCGCCACGGCGACCCGTTCTCGGTGCTGGGGCCGCATGCGCAGGACGGCGGGATGGCCCTTCGTGCTTTCTTGCCTGGGGCGCAACAGGTTCAGGCCCTGGATGCGGCAACAGGAACATCGCTCGGCGTGCTTGAAAAACGCCATGCCGACGGATTTTTCGAGCTGCTGCTGGCTCTACCCGCTCATGCCGCTCATGCCGCTCATGCGCACTATCAATTGCAGGTGCAGTGGAGCGATGGCCAGGCCGAGCGGCTGGAAGACCCCTACCGTTTCCCCCCACTGCTGGGCGAGATGGATGTCTGGCTGCTGAGCGAAGGCACGCATCTGCGGCCCTACGAGATTCTGGGCGCCAATCCGCGGGTGATGCAGGGCGTGGCCGGCACCGGTTTCGCCGTCTGGGCGCCCAATGCCTCGCGTGTCAGCGTGGTGGGCGAGTTCAATCACTGGGACGGCCGGCGCCACCCGATGCGCTTGCGGCGCGAATGCGGCGTCTGGGAAATCTTCCTGCCCGGCGTGGGCCTTGGCGCCCTCTACAAGTTTGAGATCGTGTCGGCGGATGGCCGGGTGCTGCCCGCCCGCGCCGACCCGTACGGCCGGCAGGCCGAGCTGCGGCCGGCCACGGCGAGCATCGTGGCCGCCCTGCCGGAGCGCCAGCCGGCATCGGGCGCGCGCCAGCGGGCCAACGCCCTGGAGGCGCCGATGAGCATTTACGAAGTCCACCTCGCCTCCTGGCGGCGCATCATTGACCCGGCAAGCGGCGCGCAGCGCTGGCTGACCTGGGACGAGCTGGCCAGCGAGCTGGTGCCGTATGCGCAGGACATGGGATTCACCCATCTGGAGCTGATGCCCATCAGCGAGCACCCCTTCGACGGCTCCTGGGGCTACCAGCCGGTGGGCCTGTATGCGCCGACCTCGCGCTTCGGCGATGCCGCCGGGCTGGTCCGGTTTGTGGCGCGCTGCCATGCGGCCGGCCTGGGCGTGCTGCTCGACTGGGTGCCGGCGCACTTTCCGACCGATGCCCACGGCCTGGGCAATTTCGACGGCACGCCCCTGTATGAATACGCCGATCCGCGCGAAGGCTTCCACAACGACTGGAACACGCTGATCTACAACCTGGGCCGCACCGAGGTGCGCAACTTCCTCATCGGCAATGCCCTGTACTGGCTGGAGCGCTTCGGCATCGACGGCCTGCGGGTCGATGCCGTGGCCTCGATGCTGTACCGCGACTACAGCCGCCAGCCGGGCGAATGGATTGCGAACGCGCATGGCGGACGCGAAAACCTGGAAACCATCGACTTCCTGAAGCGCATGAACGAGGTCATCGGCCAGGAGCGTCCCGGCGCCGTGACCCTGGCCGAGGAGTCCACCGCCTTTCCCGGCGTGTCGCGCCCCACCTATGCCGGCGGCCTGGGCTTTCATTACAAATGGAACATGGGCTGGATGCACGACACCCTGCAGTACATCGCCCGCGACCCGGTGCATCGCCGGCATCACCAGGACGAGCTGACGTTCGGCCTGGCCTATGCCTTCAGCGAGAACTTCGTGCTGCCGATCTCGCATGATGAAGTCGTGCACGGCAAGGGCTCGCTGCTGGGCAAGATGCCCGGCGACAGCTGGCAGCGATTCGCCAACCTGCGGGCCTACTTGGGCTTCATGTTCGGCCACCCCGGCAAGAAGCTGCTGTTCATGGGCTGCGAATTCGCGCAGGTGCGCGAATGGAACCACGACCAGAGCCTGGACTGGCATTTGCTCGACAGCCCGCTGCATGCCGGCGTGCAGCGGCTGGTGCGCGACCTGAACCAGCTCTACCTGAGCACGCCGGCGCTGCACCAGCTCGATTTCGTGCCCGCCGGGTTCGAATGGATCGACCGCCAGGACAGCGCGCACTCGGTGCTCAGCTTCATCCGGCGCGGGACCGACCCTGCTGCCTTCATCGTCGTGGTCTGCAATTTCACGCCCGCCGTGCAGGCGGCCTACCGCGTCGGCGTGCCGCGGCCCGGCCAGTACCGCGAACGGCTCAACACCAATTCCATGCACTACGGCGGCAGCAACGCCGGCACCCCGCTGGGCCTGGCCGAGGCAGAGCCCATCGCCTGGCACGGCCAGCCGCATTCCGTCCGGCTGACCCTGCCGCCGCTGGCCACTGTGCTGCTCGAATGGACCGCATGAAACCGATTGCCCTGCTGCCCGGCCGGCCCTGGCCGCTGGGCGCCACCTGGGATGGCCAGGGCATCAACTTCGCGGTGTTTTCCGCCCATGCCCAGGCCATGGCGCTGTGCCTGTTCGACAGCACCGGCACGCAGGAGGTGAGCCAGCTGATGCTGCCGGCCCACACCAACGATGTCTGGCACGGCTACCTGCCCGGCGCCATGCCCGGCCAAATTTACGGCCTGCGCGCCCATGGCTTCTGGCGGCCCGACCGGGGTCACCGCTTCAACCCCCACAAGCTGCTGCTCGACCCCTACGCCCGGGAAGTCGTGGGCGATTTCGAATGGCGCGATGCGCACTTCGGCGCCGACCGCCGGCATCCGCTGCACATGGACACGCGGGACAACGCCGCCTTCGCCCTCAAGGCCAGGGTGGTGCATGACGCTTTCGACTGGCAGGGCGACCAGCCGCCGTGCGTGCCGCTTGAGGACACGGTGCTGTACGAGCTGCATGTCAAGGGCTTTTCCAAGCTGAATCCGCAGCTGCCCCAGGCCCTGCGCGGCAGCTACGCCGGCCTGGGGCATCCGGCCTCGCTGGCGCACCTCAAGCGCCTGGGCGTCACCAGCGTCAGCCTGCTGCCGGTGCATTACGCGCTCGATGAGGAGCGGCTGGCGGCGCTGGGCTTGCGCAACTACTGGGGCTACAACACGCTGGCGTTTTTCGCGCCTAACCCCCGGCTGGCGTGCGGGCAGGACGGTCTCAACCCGCGCGATGAATTCCGCGCCATGGTCAGGGCGCTGCACGCCCAGGGCATCGAGGTGCTGCTCGACGTGGTGTTCAACCACACGGCCGAGTCCGACGGCACCGGCCCCTCCTTGAGCTTTCGCGGCCTGGACAACGCCAGCTATTACCGCCACCCGCCTGAGTCACTGGCCGCCTTCGAGAACCACAGCGGCTGCGGCAACACGCTGGACATCCGCCAGCCCCGGGTGCTGCAGCTGGTGATGGACAGCCTGCGCTATTGGGTCGAGAGCATGCATGTCGATGGCTTCCGGTTTGACCTGGCACCGGTGCTGGGCCGGGGCGACCACGGTTTCGAGCCGGGCGCCGCCTTTTTTGCCGCCGTGGCGCAGGACCCGGTGCTGTCGCAGGTCAAGATGATCGCCGAGCCCTGGGACATCGGCCCGGGCGGCTACCAGGTCGGCAACTTTCCGCGCGGCTGGCTCGAATGGAACGACCAGTTCCGCGACGCCATGCGCGGCTTCTGGCTGCAGGATGAGCACGGCGCCCGCACGCGGGGCGACTTCGCGCTGCGGCTGTGCGCCTCGTCCGACCTGTACCAGCCGCGCCGCCGGGCGCCGGCCGTGTCGGTCAACTACGTGGTGTCGCACGACGGCTTCACCCTGCGCGACCTGGTGAGCTACGACGCGCGCCACAACCAGGCCAACGGCGAGGACAACCGCGACGGCCACGGCCATAACCTCAGCACCAACTGCGGCATCGAAGGCGACACCGACGACGCGCAAATCAATGCCCTGCGCGGCCGGCTGCAGCGCGCCCTGCTGGCGACCGCCCTGCTGGCCCAGGGCACGCCAATGCTGTGCGCCGGCGACGAACTCGCCCACAGCCAGCGCGGCAACAACAACCCGTACTGCCAGGACAACGAAACCACCTGGATCGACTGGACAAAAGCCGACAACGACCTGACCGACTTCACCGCCTGGGTGCTGTCGCTGCGCTGCCAGCTGCTGCCCTTTGGCAACCGCTGGTACAGCGGTCTGACCGACACGCTCGGCCTGCACGACCTGTCCTGGCTGGACAGTCGGGGCCAGCTGCTGCAGGGCCTGGCCTGGCAGGACAACAGCGAGCGCGTGCTCGGCTGCCTGATCGGCCACCCCGGCCGGGCCCGGGCGCCGCTGCTGCTGCTGGTGAACCCGGATGCGGCGGCGCATGATTTCCTGCTGCCCGCCGGCGTCTGGCAGGCGGTGCTCGACACCGCCCATCCGCGCGGCGCGGCCCGCTGGCAGGGCCAGGGCGAAGCGCCGCTCAAGCTGCAGGCCCACAGCCTGGTGCTGCTGGCCGCCGCCGGCAACAAGATCGCTTTGCAGCGTTGAGCCGTCCTGACTTTGCGCCACGGCAGTCAAGGCATGCAGTGGATGTTCGCTATTGAATTCATAGCCATTGCGCAGACTGCGCCTGCGCAAGCGGCCTGTTTGATGCTAAAAAGCTGTTCACGGGCTAAAACCAATGCGATCCCGCATCAAATCAAGCTGGAATGTCATCACGGGATTGCACGCACGCCGATGGCCGTTCGCTACTGATTCCATAGCTGCTTGCGCATGCTGCATATGCGCAAACAGTCTTTTTGATGCTTGAAACCTGCCTCCCGGCTTCTAGCCTTTTCAACCTTTCCCTCCTTCAACCTGTCAACTGCCGGCCCACCACCATGACCTTTCCCCGCGCCAGCGGCGTGCTGCTGCACCCCACTTCACTCCCCGGCCCGCACGGGAGCGGCGACTTCGGCCCGGCGGCCTACCACTTCGTCGGCTGGCTGGTCGCGGCCAGGCAAAAGCTCTGGCAGATCCTGCCGCTGGGCGGCATCGGCCCCGGCAATTCGCCTTATATGAGCAGTTCGGCCTTTGCCGGCAACCTGCTGCTGATCGACCTGGCCACGCTTCAGCAGCAAGGCTGGCTCGATGAAGCCGACCTGCTGCCCGACGCCGGCTTCAGCGCCGGCCGCATCAACTTCAACGCCGTTGTGCCCTGGCGCATGGTGCGGCTGCAGAAAGCGGCGCGCCGGTTCGCGCAGGCGGGCGGCGCCGCAGACCAGACGGATTTTGCGCAGTTCGCCCAGCACCATGCCAGTTGGCTCGACGACTATGCGCTGTTCATGACGCTGGCCGACATCCACGGCACCGGCGACTGGTGCGACTGGCCCGCGCCGCTGGCCCGGCGCGAGCCGCAGGCCCTGCGCGAAGCCAGCCTGGCCCACGGCGAGCGCATCAGCTTCTGGAAATTCGGCCAGTGGTGCTTTTACCGGCAGTGGAAAAGCCTGCGCGCCTATGCCAACGCGCGCGGCGTCAAGGTCGTTGGCGACGCGCCCATCTTCATCGCCTACCAGAGCGCCGAGGTGTGGGCGCGGCAGGAGCTGTTCGAGCTGGATGCGCAAGGCCGGATGCGGGTGATCGCCGGCGTGCCGCCCGATTTCTTCAGCGCCACCGGCCAGCGCTGGGGCAACCCTCTCTACCGCTGGAGCGCCCATGCGGCGGAAAACTATGCCTGGTGGACCGAGCGGGTGCGCTGCATCTTCGAGCTGGTGGACATCGTGCGCATCGACCATTTCCGGGGCTTTGCCGGCTACTGGGAAATTCCGGCCAGCGAGCCGACCGCCATCCGGGGCCGCTGGCTGCCCGGCCCCGGCGCCGCGCTGTTCCATGCTGTCCAGGCCGCGCTGGGCGAACTGCCCATCATTGCCGAAGATCTGGGCATCATCACGCCCGACGTGGACGCGCTGCGCCATGAATTCAGCCTGCCCGGCATGCGCATCCTGCAGTTCGCTTTTGACGAGGCCGGCGACAACACCAACGCCTACCTGCCGCACAACTACGAGCGCAACACCGTCGCCTACACCGGCACGCACGACAACAACACCAGCCAGGGCTGGTGGGCCGAGGCCACGCCCGCGCTGCGCCGGCAGGTGCTGGACTACCTGGGCGCGGACACCGACCATGACATTCACTGGCAGCTGATCCGCGCCGCCAGCGCCAGCATCGCCGACACCGTGATTCATCCGCTGCAGGACGTGCTGGGCCTGGGCGCCGAGCACCGCATGAACCTGCCCGGCCAGGGCGAAGGCCACTGGGCATGGCGGTTTGGCTGGGAGCAGGTGCAGCCCTGGCATGCCGAGCGGCTGGCGCGGCTGGGCCAGTTATACCTGCGGGAATGATGGCGCTTTCGTTTCCATTCAGGAGGAGAACAGGCCTGAGCCGCGAACAGCGCGGTCGCGGCCAAGGCGCAGCAACGGCCTACTGGGCTGGAAAGGCAGGAGATGTCCGAAAATGGCTGGTAGGCCGCTTTGTCCGCCGTATCATGGGCAGATGACCACCGAAAATTCCCTGCTTCCAGACGACGACTGCTACCTGGCGCTGAAGGCGAAGGACGCGCGCTTCGACGGCAGCTTTTTCACCGGCGTCACCTCGACCGGCATCTACTGCCGCCCGGTTTGCAGCGTCAGGACGCCGATGCGCAGGAACTGCCGCTTCTTCCGCCATGCGGCGCAGGCGGAAAACGCCGGCTTTCGGCCCTGCCTGCGCTGCCGGCCCGAGCTGGCGCCGCATTCGGTGAGCTGGTGCATCCAGGATGCGTCCTTCATGCTGGCGCACCAGGCGGCCCGGCTTTTAGATGAGCCGCAAGTGTGGGGCGATGAAGCGCCTTCCATCGAAAAGCTGGCCGGGCGCCTGGGCGTGAGCGACCGCCATGTGCGGCGGCTGTTCGAGGCGCAGTTTGGCGTCAAGCCGCTGCAGTACCTGCAGACCCGGCGCCTGCTGACGGCCAAGCAGTTGCTGACCGACACCGATCTGCCGGTCGCGCAGGTGGCGCTGATGAGCGGCTTTGCCAGCGTGCGGCGCTTCAACGCCGCGTTTGCCCAGCACTACCGCCTGAACCCGACCCAGCTGCGCCGCGAAGGCGCGCGGCCCGCAGGCGACGGCATCACGCTGCGGCTGGGCTACCGGCCGCCTTACGATGTGGCGGCCCTGCTGGGCTTCATGGGCAAGCGCAGCATAGCTGCTACTGAATTCATAGCTACTGCCGCAGGCCAGTCCTGCGTTGGAAGGACTTTTCGCACTGAATCTGGCGGCAGGGCGCATGCCGGCTGGCTGCTGGCCCGGTTTGACGAGGCACGCGCCCAGCTGGTCTTGCGCGTGAGCGACTCGCTGTGCGATGTGCTGCCGCTGGTGATTCGCCGGGTGCGCGCCCTGTTCGACCTGGACGCCGACCCGGCGGCCATCAACGGCGTGCTGCACGCCAGCTTTCCGGGTGGCGACGGCCTGCGGGTGCCGGGCGCGCTCGACGGCTACGAGCTGGCGGTGCGCGCGGTGCTCGGCCAGCAGATCACGGTGGCGGCGGCGCGCACGCTGGCGCAGCGCATGGTGGACCGATTCGGCGAGCCGATACAGACCCCGTGGCCGCAGCTGACGCGCCTGTTCCCCGCGCCCGCCGTGCTGGCTGGCGGCGGCGATGCGCTGGGCCAGCTCGGCATCGTGAAGCAGCGCCAGGCCGCCATCGTGGGCATCGCCCGCGCCGTGGCGGACCAGCGGCTGCCGCTGCACGGCGGCGCGGATGTCAAGGCGACGATTGCCTTGCTCAAGGAGTTGCCCGGCATCGGCGACTGGACCGCGCAGTACATCGCGATGCGCGCCCTGCGCTGGCCCGACGCCTTTCCGGCCGGCGATGTCGCGCTGCACAAGATGCTGGGCGTGCAGGGGCGCAAGGCGCCGGCCAAAGAAGCGGAAAAAGCGTCGCTGGCCTGGAAACCCTGGCGCAGCTATGCCGTCATTCGCGCCTGGAGCGGCCTGCTGGTGGCCGAGCCGTGCCCTGCGCGGGCTCATCCTTCGCTATAGATTCAATAGCTAACAGCGCATGCTCCACCTGCGCAAAGTGCCAAAAACATCAATAAAACCGGCTAAAGGCCCAGTCCCGGCCGTCCAGGCCAGCCAAGCAAGCAATACTTCAGGAGATCGCCATGAAATTTCACAGCACCATCGTCCAGACCCGCGTTCCCAGCCCGCTGGGAAGCATTGTCATCGCGGCCACCGACACCGGCCTGGCCGGGCTGTGGTTTGCCGAAAACCAGCGCTACCTGCCCAGCGCGCTCACCGGGCTGGCCGCCTGGCCCGAAAACGCGCACCACCCGGTCCTTCAGCAGACCCGCCGGCAACTCGTCGCGTATTTCGCGGGCCAGCGCAGCGCGTTCGACGTGCCGCTGGATTTGCGCTGCGGCACGGCCTTCCAGCAAGCGGTGTGGCAGGCGCTGCTGGCCATCCCGCAGGGCAGCGTCATCAGCTACGGCGAAGTCAGCCGCCGCATCGGCAACCCGGCGGCGGTGCGGGCCGTGGGCGGCGCGATCGGGCGCAATCCGGTCAGCATCATCGTGCCCTGCCACCGCGTGATGGGCGCCAGCGGCATGCTGACCGGCTACGGCGGCGGGCTGGACCGCAAGACCGCCCTGCTCCGCCTCGAAGGCGCGCTGGCCGAGAGCCTTTTTTGAGCACGCCGCCCCGGCTGGGCACGCCGGCCGCCGCCGGTGCCGCAACCGCCCGCCCCCAGGGCTGGGTCGCCGACTTCGTGCTGCTGGCCGCCATCTGGGGCGCCTCGTTTCTCTTCATGCGCATGGGGGCCGTCGAGTTCGGGCCGCTGCCCACCGCCGCCGTCCGGGTGGCGATCGCGGCGCTGTTCCTGTTGCCGCTGGTGTGGCTGCGCGGCCTGCTGCCCGAACTGAAAAAACACTGGCGGCGCACCTTCTTGATCGGCATGCTCAACTCCGGCATTCCGTTTGCCTGCATTTCGTTTGCGCTGCTGTCCATCAGCACCGGTCTGTCGTCCATCCTGAACGCCACGGTGCCGATGTTCGGCGCGCTGGTCGCCTGGGTGTGGCTCAAGGACAGACCGACGGCTTCGCGCATGCTGGGGCTGGTGATCGGCTTTGCCGGCGTGGCGCTGCTGGCCTGGGACCAGGCCACCTTCAAAGCCGGCGCCTCGGGCGTGGCGTCCGGCTGGGCGGTGCCGGCCTGCCTGCTGGCCTGCGTTTGCTACGGCATTTCGGCCAGCTACACCAAGCGTTTTCTTTCCGGCCTGCCGCCGCTGGTGACCGCCGCCGGCAGCCAGATCGGCGCCACGCTGGGCCTGGCCTTGCCTGCGCTGTGGCTGTGGCCGGCACGCATGCCGGGCGCCTCGGCCTGGCTGGCGCTGCTGGCCGTCGGCGTGGTGTGCACCGGCATCGCCTACATCCTGTTTTTCAGGCTGATCGAAAATGCCGGGCCGCCGCGCGCGCTGGCGGTGACGTTTGTGGTGCCGGTGTTCGCGGTGTTCTACGGCGTGCTGTTGCTGGGCGAGGCGGTGACGCTCTGGATGGTGGGCTGCGGCGGCGTCATTGTGTGCGGCACGGCGCTGGCGACCGGCTTGCTGAAAATCGGGCGATAGCTTCTGCCCGCAGATTCGGGCGGAAGCTGAACGCCGCCACGCCACGCAATCCCTGGCGCATGCGGGTTTCTACCCAGTGCTGGCAGCTGAATTTGAAAGCCAATCGAAAGCTGCCACTCGATAAAGTTTGTAGTGCCGATTCCGCCATGGGGTGTGCGACCGGTCACTACAGGAGACATCATGAAATTCAAATTTGTATTCGCATCAACGCTTGCACTGATTGTTGGTACTGCGGGTGCCGGCCCTCTCGACAAGACGGAATGCATCGCTGGCGCCAAGCCCGGCGGTGGTTTCGACGTGACCTGCAAGATGGCGCAGTCAGCGCTGCTGGAGGGGAAGTTCATTGCAGACCCGATGCGCGTGACCTACATGCCCGGTGGGATCGGTGCTGTTGCCTACAACACTGTTGTGGCCCAGCGCCCCGGAGACGCAAACACCATCATTGCGTTTTCCGGCGGTTCGCTGCTGAATCTGGCCCAGGGAAAGTTTGGCCGGTACACGGAAAATGACGTTCGCTGGGTGGCAACCATTGGGAGCGACTACGGCGTTGTCGTGGTCAAGCAGGATTCACCTTACAAGAGCATTCAAGACCTCATCACCGCACTTAAAAGCGATCCTACAAAAGTTGTCTTTGGCGCAGGTGGAACAGTCGGAAGCCAGGATTGGATGAAGGCTGCGCTGACCGCCAAGGCTGCGGGCCTGAACCACAAAGCAATGCGGTTTGTAGCCTTCGAGGGCGGAGGCAAAGCGGTGACGGCATTGCAGGGCGGTCACGTGCATGTCTATGCCGGAGATGCCTCGGAAGCGTCCGAGCAGATGAAGGCGGGTGCAAAAATCCGGGTGCTGGCTGTCATGGCCGACAAGCGCCTGGAAGGTTCCTTGTCCAATGTTCCCACCATGAAAGAATTGGGCTACGACGTGGAGTGGCCTATTGTTCGCGGGTTTTATGTGGGGCCCAAGGTCAGTGATGCCGACTACAAGGTCTGGGTGGACACTTTCAACAAGATGATGGCCACGCCCGCCTTCAACAAGCTGCTTGCCGAGCGCGGTCTCTTCAAGTATGCGGTCACCGGGCCTGAACTCGACGCGTTGGTCAAGCGGCAAGTCGCTGGCTACCGCAAGCTGGCTGAAGAATTCAATCTCAACGTCACGAAGTAACTCGATGCGCAACGGAAGATCTTCATGAGCGACCGCATTCTCGGTACGGTCTGTGTGGTTGTGGCTGCCGGTATGGCCTGGTCGGCGCAAAGCTATGTGGCACCTGTTTCCTACGAACCCGTGGGGCCACGGTCGTTTCCACTGCTGCTGGCTGGGCTGATCGGTCTGATTGGCGCTTGGCTGGTGGTGCGGCCGTCCGAAAGCCAGGGTCAAGCTGCTTTCTCCCGCGCAAACCTGATGCGCACCGGCATCTGCGCGCTGACGGTGGCGGGCTACGCCTTGCTGTTTCAACCCTTGGGCTTTGTTGTGGCGACAGCGCTGATGACGGTCCCCGTGGGGATGGTTTTCGGCGGCACCTGGAAACGAAGTCTTCTTGCCGGCGTCGTCATGGGCATCACGCTATTTTTCCTGTTTGATCGCGTGCTGGATGTGGTGCTTCCAACAGGCCTCTTGTCTGCATTTTTGGGAGGCCGTTGATGAGCACGATTGACTATTTAATGGCGGGTTTCGGCGTGGCGCTGCAGCCTGGCAACCTCATGGTGGCGGCCTTGGGCGCGTTCATCGGGACTGTTGTCGGGCTTTTACCGGGTCTGGGCCCGATCAATGGCGTCGCCATACTGATCCCGATTGCTTTTGCAATGAAGCTGCCGCCTGAGACGGCGTTGATACTTCTGGCGGCGGTCTACATCGGCTGCGAGTACGGAGGACGGATATCTTCCATCCTGCTCAATGTCCCGGGTGATGCCGGCGCGATCATGACCGCGCTGGATGGGTATCCGATGGCCCGTAAAGGCATGGCGGGGGTCGCGCTGTCCATTTCCGCCTGGAGTTCATTTGTCGGCTCGATCATCGCGACCATCGGCATCGTTCTGTTTGCGCCGCTGCTGGCCTCGTGGGCACTGGCTTTCGGACCTGCGGAGTACTTCGCGCTGATGTGTCTTGCTTTCGCCTGCATCACAGGCCTGATGGGCGATGCGCCGGTGAAAGCCGGCCTGGCAGCGCTTATCGGCCTTTCGCTGGCAACCGTCGGACTTGACTCGAACTCCGGGGTATACCGCTTCACGGCCGACAACGTGCACCTGTCCGACGGTGTTCAGTTTGTGGTGGTCGTGATCGGTCTGTTTTCGATCAGCGAAATTTTGTTGATGCTGGAGAGCCAGCACAGCAATCAGGCGCAAATCAAGCAAACGGGCCGCTCCATGTTCAATCGCCAGGAGATGGCCAGCACGTGGTGGGGGACTGTGCGCTCAAGCGTGCTGGGGTTTGTGGTGGGTGTGCTGCCGGGCGCTGGTGCGACCATTGCCAGCGCCATGGCCTACACCATGGAAAAGCGCCTCACCGACAAAGAGGGAACGTTTGGCTCGGGCGACATCCGGGGCGTGGCGGCCCCGGAAGCGGCCAACAATGCGTCGGCGCAAGGCTCTTTCGTGCCCATGCTGACCTTGGGGGTTCCGGGGTCTGGCACCACCGCCGTCATGATGGGAGCACTGGCGCTGTACAACATCACGCCCGGGCCAGCATTGTTCACTCAGCAACCCAACCTGGTGTGGGGATTGATTGCATCGTTCTTCATAGGCAATGTGATTTTGCTGGTCATGAACATACCGCTGGTAGGCCTGTTCTCCCGGATTCTGCAAGTGCCGAACTGGCTGCTGGTGCCCGCGATTTTGGCGGTGAGCACGGTGGGGGTTTATTCTGTGCATGCCACCACCTTCGATCTGATGCTGATGGCTGCGCTGGGGTTGATCGGTTACTTACTGCGCAAGCAAGAGGTTCCCATGGCGCCCCTCATTCTCGGCTTTGTGCTGGGCAACCTGATGGAGCAGAACCTGCGCCGCGCGCTTTCAATCACGAATGGCGAGTTGGGAATTTTGTGGGAAAGCCCTATTTCAATTGGGCTATGGATTGGGGCGCTGTCAATGCTGCTGTTGCCGCCGCTCTACCGGCTGTACAAAAGCCGGGATACGAGGACACCCCTTCAAATGCCTAGCTAGCGCGGTTTCGCCCTGGCGGGCAACCGCCAGGCCCGGTAGTTAAATCGCTCCTGAATTCATAGCTGCTTGCGCAGGCGCTGTATGCGCTGGAGGCAGTTTTGATCATAAATTTCGCCATTTCCCTGGCTTTCCCTGGTATTTCTCCTTCCCCGCTGGGGACGGTTGAGATGGGGGCCAGCAGGACTCAAACGCCAGCCGACGGCTTTTTCATGCTTGCCTGAGGCCTGCCTGGCGCCCGCGCCTTGGCCGCCGCCATCAGCCGCTCCAGCATGATCGAGGCCGCCGGGCTGGGGGTGCGTTCGCGCAAGCGCAGCACATAGACCCGGCGGGTCAACCGGGGCGTCGTCAGCGGAATGAAGACGAGCGAACTTGCGTCACGGGGCACCGCGATTTTCGGCAGCACCGTAACCCCCACCCCTTCGCGCAACAGCCCCAGCAGGGTCAGGATGCCTTCGGTGTTCAGCTGCGCGCGCGCCAGGACCTGCACCGCCTGCGGGTCCTCCAGCTGCCGATGCGCGGTGGTGCCGATGAGGGGCAAACCGCTGAGGCTGGACCAGCTGAGATTGCGGCGGGCGGCCAGCGGGTGATCGGGCCGGCAGACGAAGCCGAACGGGTCTTCCATCAGCGGCGTGAGGTGAAGTCGCGGATCGGCCTGGACCGGGCTGCAGATGCCGAGCTCCGCCTCGCCGGCCAGCACCATCGCCTCAATGCTCTGCGAATTGCTGTCGCGCAGATGGAGATCGACGTCGGGGTGGTCACGCATGAAGCCGTGCACGATGGCCGGCAGCCAGTTGCTGGATACGCTGGCGATCGAGGCGATGGTCAGGCGCCCCAGCGCCCCCGAGGCCAGCGACTGCATGGCGGCCACCATGCGGTCGTAGTGCACCAGCAATTCCTCCACCAGCGGCTGGCAGGCCAGGCCATAGGCCGTCGCGGCGGAACGCTGGCCCGGCTCGAACAGCGGCTGGCCGAGCAGGCCTTCGATCGCCTGGATCGACTTGGTGATGGCCGGCTGCGAGCGAAAGGCCTTGCTGGCGGCCGCCTGGAAGCTGCCTTGCTGCGCCACCAGCAGAAAGTGGCGGAGTTGCCGGATCGCCACCTCCGGGACGGGAACATTCGATTTTTTCATCGATCGATGATAACTATTCATTTGATTTATAGCGTGCCGGACTTGAAGATGGCAGGCTCTTCAGCCATCACACCTGCCGCATGTCCGACTTCAGATTCAACGAGCGCCCGCCCACCGACCCGGTGCTGCTGGACATCGCCCATTACATTCTCCAGCGCCCGGTCGACAGCCCGCTGGCCTACGAGACGGCCCGGCTGTGCCTGATTGACAGCCTGGGCTGCGGGCTGGCCGCCCTGTCCTACCCGGCCTGCACCAAGCTGCTCGGGCCGATCGTGCCGGGCACCACCGTGCCGGGCGGCGCCCGGGTGCCGGGCACGCCCTTCGTGCTGGATCCGGTGCAGGCCGCCTTCAACATCGGCACGCTGATCCGCTGGCTCGATTTCAACGATTGCTGGCTCGCCGCCGAGTGGGGCCATCCTTCCGACAACCTGGGCGGCATCCTGGCCGTGGCCGACTGGCTCTCGCGCAGCGCGGTGGCGCAAGGCCGTGCGCCCCTGACCATGCGCGACGTGCTCACCGCCATGGTCAAGGCGCACGAGATCCAGGGCTGCTTCGCGCTGGAGAACGCATTCAACAAAGTGGGTCTGGACCACGTGCTGCTGGTCAAGCTGGCCTCCACCGCTGTGGTCGGCCAGCTGCTGGGGCTGACCCAGGATGAGCTGGTCAATGCGCTGTCGCTGGTGTTCTGCGACGGCCAGGCCCTTCGCACCTACCGCCACGCGCCCAACACCGGCAGCCGCAAGAGCTGGGCCGCCGGCGATGCCACCAGCCGCGCCGTGTGGCTGGCGCTGATGGCCAAGACCGGCGAGATGGGCTACCCGGCCGTGCTCAGCACCAAGACCTGGGGCTTTTACGACGCCAGCTTTCGTGGCGACGCGTTCAAGTTCCAGCGGCCCTACGGCAGCTACGTGATGGAAAACGTGCTCTTCAAGATCTCCTACCCGGCCGAGTTCCACGCCCAGACGGCGGTGGAAGCCGCGATGCAGATCCACCAGCGCCTGCGCGCTCAAGGGCGCAGCAGCGACGACATCCGCGAGGTGACGATCCGCACACAGGAAGCCGCCATCCGCATCATCGACAAGCGCGGCCCGCTGCACAACCCGGCCGACCGCGACCACACCATGCAGTACATGGTGGCGGTTCCGCTGATCTTCGGGCGCCTGACGGCCGCCGACTACGAGGATGACGTCGCGGCCGATCCGCGCGTCGATGCCTTGCGCGGCAAGATGCGCTGCCTCGAAGACCCCGGCTTCACGCAGGCCTACCACGACCCCGAGCGGCGCGCCATTCCCAACGCGCTGAGCGTCACGCTGAACGACGGTACGGTGCTGGACGAAGTCTGCATCGAGTACCCGATCGGCCATCGGCGCCGCCGGGCCGAAGGCATCCCGCTGCTGCACGCCAAGTTCCGCGCCCACCTGGCCGGCCGCTTTGCCGCCAAGCAGCAGCAGGCTATCCTGGACGCTTCGCTCGACGCCGCGCGCCTGGACGCCATGCCGGTGCACGAATACATGAACCTCTACATCTGAGCCCGCCATGCCCTACCTCTGCGCCTCCGATCTACCCCAGGCACCCGCCGGGCAGCGCCTGCGCGCGCTGCTGGCACGCGGCGGCTTGCTGCCGCTGCCGGGCACCCACAACGGCATGGCGGCGCTGCAGGCCCGCGCGGCCGGCTTCGAGGCGGCCTACCTGTCGGGCGCGGCGATGACGGCCTCCATGGGCCTGCCCGACCTGGGCATCATCACCGTCGACGAAGTCTGCTTCTTCGTGCGCCAGATCGTGCGCGCCAGCGGCCTGCCGCTGCTGGTGGACGGCGACACCGGCTACGGCGAGGCGCTCAACGTCATGCACATGGTGCGCAGCTTCGAAGATGCCGGGGCGGCGGCGGTCCACATCGAGGACCAATTGCTGCCCAAGAAGTGCGGGCACCTGAACGACAAGAAACTGGCCTCGGCCGACGACATGTGCGCCAAGGTCGCCGCGGCGGCCCGCGCCCGGCGCGACCTGGTCATCATCGCGCGCACCGACGCCGCCGCCAGCGAGGGCCTGGACGGCGCGGTGGAACGCGCGCGGCGCTATGTGCAGGCGGGGGCCGATGCGATTTTTCCCGAGGCGCTGACCAGCGCCGAGATGTTCCGCGAGTTCGCGCGCCGCCTGCCGGGCGTGCCACTGCTGGCGAACATGACCGAGTTCGGCCGCACGCCGTTTTTCAGTGCGGCCGAGTTTGAGGCCATGGGCTACCGCATGCTGATCTGGCCGGTCAGCTCGCTGCGCGTGGCCAACAAGGCGCAGGCCGAGCTCTATGCGGAGCTGCGGCGAAGTGGCAGCGCGCAGGCGCTGCTGGCGCGCATGCAGACCCGGGCCGAGCTCTACGAGCTGATCGGCCTGCGGTCGTTCGAGGAGTTGGACGCTTCCCTGGTAGCCACCGTGCTGCCCCCATTCGAAGAACCTAAGGAGACAAAACCATGAACTTCAAACGTTGGACAACCGCCGTGGCCCTGGCCATGAGCTTCACCACGGGCGCTTTTGCCGAGCCCGCGCGCGTCATGATCCCCGCCAACCCGGGCGGTGGCTGGGACGGCCTGGGCCGCCAGATGTTCGCCGCCATGAACCAGGCCAAGGTGTTCACCGAGGGCGCCACCTTCATCAACAAGGGCGGCGCAGCAGGCACCATCGGCCTGGCCGAATTCGTGCGCACCACCAAGGGCGACGACAACGCCGTGATGGCGATGGGCGTGATCATGATCGGCGGCGCCATCTCCAACAAGATGCCGGTGACGACCAAGGACGTGACGCCGCTGGCGCGCCTGACCAACGAGTACAACGCGATCGCGGTGCCGGCGGACTCGCCGATCAAGACCGTGGCGGACTTCATGGCCGCGCTCAAGCGTGACCCAGGCGCGCTCGCGGTGGGCGGCGGCTCGGCCGGCGGCGTGGACCATGTGATGCTGGCGCTGCTGGCCCGCCAGAGCGGGGTGCCGGCGGACAAGATCAACTTCGTCGCGTTCTCCGGCGGCGAGATCCTGGCCGCCCTGGGCGGCGGCAAGATCAAGGCCGCCATCTCGGGCACCAGCGAGTTCCGTCAGTTCGCCGACACCGGACGCATCCGCATCATCGCGGTATCCGGGCCCGCGCGCGTCGAGGGCGTCAATGCACCGACGCTCAAGGAGTCGGGCATTCCGGTGGAGGTCGGCAACTGGCGCGGGGTCGTCGGCGCACAGGGCATGAGCGCGGCCGGCAAGAAGATGTGGCTCGACCGCCTGAACAAGATGCACGCCTCGGCCGAGTGGAAGCAAACGCTCAAGACCCAGGGCTGGGACGACGCGTACCTTGAGGGCGACAAGTTCGAGGCCTTCCTGCGCGCCGAAGAGGCGGCCTGGAGCACGGCGCTGAAAGATGTCGGCATCCTGAAGTGAGGGCTCCAGAGTTGCCTCGGCGCTGGTGGCTGGGCGCGGGCGTTGTAGCGCTGGGCGCCGTGTGGCTGTGGGGCGCCCGCTCCATTGTCTCGACCACGCACTTCATCGGCCTCGGCCCGTCGGCCATGATCACCGCGATAGGCGCCGGCCTGGTCGTGCTGGGCCTGTTGCTGGGCTGGCAGGAGTGGCATGGCCTGGCGGCGCCCGTGGAGGATGAAGAAGGCGCGGGGCCCTTTTCCGGCCGCCGCTTCGCGCTGGCGGTGGCGGGCATCGCCCTGCCGCTGGTGGCCATGGCGCCGTTGGGCTTTCCAATCACCGCGATGGGCACCTTCGCGCTGGTGGCGCGCGCCTTCGGCTCGCGCCGCCTGTTGCTGGACCTGCTGATCGGCGCCGTGCTGGGCGTCCTGCTCTGGTGGCTGTTTTCCAAGCTGGGCGTACACCTGGGCAAGTTTTTGCCGCTCGTGCGTTGAACTGAACTGAACTGAACTGAGCATGGACACCCTGAACCACCTGATCGCCGGCTTCGGCGTCGCCCTGCAGCCGATGAACCTGCTGTGGGCACTGATCGGCTGCGCCCTGGGCACGGCCGTGGGCGTGCTGCCCGGCATCGGCCCGGCGCTGACCATTGCCCTGTTGATGCCGCTGACCGCCAAGGTGGCGCCCGCCTCGGCCTTCATCATGTTCGCCGGCATCCTGTACGGCGCCATGTACGGCGGCTCGACCACCTCCATCCTGCTGAACACGCCGGGCGAAAGCGGCTCGGTGATGACGGCCCTGGAGGGCAACCGCATGGCGCGCAACGGACGCGGCGCTGCGGCGCTGGCCACCGCCGCCATCGGCTCCTTCGTGGCCGGCACCCTGGGCACCCTGGCCCTGACCTTCCTGGCGCCGGCCATCGCCGATCTGGCCTTCGTGTTCGGCCCCGAGGACTACTTCGCGCTGATGGTGCTGGCCTTCTGTTCGGTGTCTGCCGTCATGGGCAAGTCCACGCTGCGCGGCCTGATCGCGCTGTTTGTCGGCCTGGCCCTGGGCAGCATCGGCATCGACGCGCAGACCGGCCAGCCGCGCATGACCTTCGGCCATCCCGAACTGCTGGACGGCATTGCTTTCACCGTGGTGCTGGTGGCCTTGTTCGCCATTGGCGAAGGGCTGTACCTGGCCAGCCGCCATGGCAACGCGGCGGCGGCGCTCAATCCTCTGCAAGGGGGCACGCGGATGACGCGCGCCGACTGGGCACGTTCCTGGAAACCCTGGCTGCGCGGCACCCTGCTCGGCTTCCCCATCGGTTCGCTGCCGGCCGGCGGCACCGAGATCCCGACGTTCCTGTCGTACACGCTGGAGCGCCGGCTGAGCAAGCATCCCGAGGAGTTCGGCCACGGCGCCATCGAAGGCGTGGCCGGGCCCGAGGCGGCCAACAACGCCGCCGCAGCCGGCATGCTGGTGCCGCTGCTGACCCTCGGCCTGCCGAGCACGGCCACTGCCGCCGTGCTGCTGGCCGCTTTCCAGAACTACGGCCTGCAGCCCGGCCCGATGCTGTTCACGAGCAACCCGCAGCTGCTGTGGGGACTGATCGCGTCGCTCTACATCGGCAACGTGATCCTGCTGGTGCTCAACCTGCCGCTGGTGGGCCTGTGGGTGCGCCTGCTGCTGATCCCACGGCCTTACATCTACGCCGGCATCGTGGTGTTCGCGCTGGTCGGCGTCTGGGGCATCTCCACCTCCTGGATGGACCTGGCGCTGCTGGTCGGCCTTGGCCTGCTGGGCTATGTGGCGCGCGTCCATGGCTTCCCCATCGCGCCGGCCCTGATCGGGCTGATCCTGGGCCCGCAGGCCGAGATCCAGTTGCGCCGCGCGCTGGCGGTGAGCCAGGGCGACTTCTGGGTGCTGGTGAGCACCCCGATTTCCATCGGCCTGCTGGCCTGCGCGGGGTGCGCGCTGCTGCTGCCCTCGCTGCTGCGGTGGCGCCGCTCCGGTAGCGCCCGATGATGCCGCCAGAACTGACTCTGCTCCAGGACCGCTTTGTCCGTCCGGTGGGCGACACCGGCGCGCAGGGCTACAGCCTTGCCGCTTCGGCGGGCAATGCCGCCTTGGCCCGGCTGCCCTACTGCGTGCGGGTGCTGGCCGAAAACGTGCTGCGGCATGTGGGCCGCAACGGCGTCACCGAGGCCGATCTCGCGCGGCTGCTGGCCTGGTCGCCCGAGCAGGGGCAGGCCATCGAGGTGCCGTTCCATCCGGCCCGCGTGCTGATGCAGGACTACACCGGCATCCCGTCGCTGGTCGATCTGGCGATGCTGCGCGACGGCATGCGCCAGGCGGGCGGTGACTGCGGCCGAGTCAACCCGCGCATCCCGGTGGACCTGGTAATCGACCACTCGCTGATCATCGACGCCGCGGGCTCGGCAGATGCAGAGCAGACCAACATGGCACGCGAGTTCGAGCGCAACGCCGAGCGATTCGCCCTGGCGCGCTGGGCGCAGCGCGCGTTCAGCAACCTGCGTGTGGTGCCGCCCGGGCGCGGCATCCTGCATCAGATCAACATCGAGCACCTGGCCCAGGTGGTGCGGTGCGAGGATAGCCTCGCATTTCCCGACACCATGGTCGGGACCGACAGCCACAGCACCATGGTCAACGGCTTGGGCGTGCTGGGCTGGGGTGTGGGCGGCATCGAGGCCGAGGCCGCGATGATGGGCCTGCCGCTGGTGACGGCGGTGCGCCGCGTCGTCGGCGTGGGGCTCTCGGGTGCGCTGCGTCCGGGCGTGACGGCCACTGACCTGGCGCTGACGTTGACCCAGCTGCTACGCGCGGCCGGCGTGGTCGATGCGATGGTGGAATTCTTCGGCCCTGCGCTGGATGCACTGCCCGTGCCCGACCGTGCGACGCTGGCGAACATGGCGCCCGAATATGGTTCGAACTGCGCTTTTTTTCCGATCGATGCCTTGACCATCGACTATCTGCGCCTGACCGGGCGCGACCCCACGCTGGTGGAGGCCTATGCCCGCTTCCAGGGCTTGTGGCGCGACGCCGGGTCGTCGCAGCCGGACTACTCGCATTTGATCGAACTGGATCTCTCCACCGTCGAGCCCAGCGTCGCCGGGCCCGGCAAGCCGCACGAGCGCCGCCCCCTGGAGCGCGTCGCCGAGCTGCACACGTACGGCCGGGGCTTGTGCGACGGTGCCATTGTCATCGCGGCGATCACCAGCTGCACCAACACCTCCAACCCGTCGGTAATGCTAGCCGCCGGGCTGCTGGCGCGCAATGCCGTGGCCCGTGGCCTGCGGGTGCCGCCCTGGGTCAAGACCTCGCTCACGCCGGGCTCCCGCGCCGTGGGGGACTACCTGCGCGCGACCGGGCTGCAGGAAGCGCTCGACGTCCTGGGCTTCCAGGTGGCCGGCTATGGCTGTGCCACCTGCGGCGGCAACTCGGGGGATCTGGCGCCAGCGGTCGAGCGCATCGTGCGCGAGCGTGGCCTGGCGACCTGTTCGGTGCTGTCGGGCAACCGCAACTTCGAAGCGCGCATTCACCAGTTGGTCAAAAGCAATTACCTGATGTCGCCGCCGCTGGTGGTGGCCTACGCGCTGGCCGGCCACATGGGCGTCAACCTGGCACGCGAACCGCTGGGCACCGGCGCGGACGGCCAACCGGTGATGCTGCAAGATCTCTGGCCGACCGACCAGGAGGTGCAGGACATGGTGCAGCGCTGGGTCGGCCCCGAGGTTTTCGCGCGCGGCTATCGCGGCTTGTTCGAGGGAACCGACGCCTGGGAGCGGCTGCCCGTGGCGGGCGGCGAGCTGTTCGCGTGGGTCGCGGACAGCACCTACATCCGCCGCCCGCCTTACCTCGATGCGGCGTGGGGCGGGGGCGGAGAGCCCATCGCCGGCGCCCGCGCCCTGCTGCTGCTGGGCGACGGCATCACCACCGACCATATCTCGCCCGTCGGGGCCATCGCGCCGCACTCGCCCGCCGCCGACTACCTGCGCGCCCGCGGGGTCGAAGAGGCAAACTTCAACGCCTACGGCTCACGCCGCGCCAACCATGAGGTGATGGTTCGCGGCACCTTCGCCAACATCCGGCTGCGCAACGCGCTGGCCGGGGGCCAGGAGGGCGGCGTGACGCGCATGGCCGGCAGCGACGAGGTGCTGACCGTGTTCGACGCCGCCGAGCGCTACCGCGCACAGGGCGTGCCGCTGGTCATCGTGGCCGGCCGCGACTACGGCGCCGGCTCCTCGCGCGACTGGGCGGCCAAGGGCACCCGACTGCTCGGCGTCCGCGCGGTGCTGGCCGAAGGCTTCGAGCGCATCCACCGCGCCAACCTCGCCTACATGGGCGTGCTGCCGCTGCAGTTCGAGCCTGGCATCGGCTGGCGCGCGCTACGCCTGGACGGCAGCGAGCGCTTCCACATCGACACCGCTGGCATCCAACCCGGTGGCGCCGTCCGGGTGGAGATCGAGCGCGCGGACGGCACCCTCACCCGGCTCAGCTGCCGCATCCGGCTGGACACCGCCAACGAGCTGGAAGTGTGGTCCGCCGGCGGCATGCTGCCTTTCGTCCACCGCCGCCTTCAATCTCAATAGCCATGGACCAGATCAGTTTTCCGACCGTGTACATGCGCGGAGGCACCAGCCGCGCCCTGTTCTTTCGCCAGCAGGACCTGCCCGGGCGCGCCGCCTGGGACGCGATCTTTGCCGCCGCGCTGGGCACGCCGGACCCGCACGGGCGCCAGCTCGACGGCATGGGCGGCGGGATCTCCTCCTTGTCCAAGGTGGCGGTGGTCGGCCCGCCCTCGCGGCCCGATGCCGACGTCGACTACACCTTCGCCCAGGTGCCGATCGACGCCGCCGTGGTGCAGTACAAGGGCAACTGCGGCAACATCTCCTCGGCGGTCGGTCCCTACGCGGTGGACGAGGGCCTGGTGCCGGCGCAGGGCGACAGCGCCATCGTGCGCATCCACAACACCAACACCGGCAAGATCATCGTGGCGCGCTTCCCGCTGGCCGGCGGCAAGGCGGCCGTCGACGGCGACTTCGTGCTGCAGGGCGTGGCCGGGGCCGGGGCGCCGGTGCGGCTCTCGTTCCTAGACCCCGGCGGCGCCGCCACCGGGCGTCTGCTGCCCACCGGCCAGCCGCGCGGCACGCTGGAGGTTGCGGGCCTGGGTCTGCTGGAGGTGTCCCTGATCGACACGGCCAATCCGGTGGTGATGCTGCGCGCCGCATCGCTGGGCCTGCGCGGCGACGAGACGCCGGCTGCGATGAGCGCCGACCAAGCGTTGATCGCAGCTTGCGAACAACTGCGCCGCAGCGCTGCGGTGGCGATGGGCTTGGCGGCCGACGTGCAGGAGGCCGCCAAGCGGGTGCGCAGCCTGCCGCTGGTGGCCCTCCTGTCCGAGCCGGGGCAGCCGGGCTGCCACATCCGCGTGCGCATGCTCTCCTCCGGGCAGCCACACCTGGCGACGCCGCTCACTGGCGGCATGTGCGTGGCGGCCGCCATGCACATCGAAGGCACGGTGGCCCATGGCATGGGCCTGCGCCCCGAGGGCGACGATGTCTGCATTGAGCACCCTAGCGGCATTTTGCGCGTGGGCGCCCGGGTGCTGGTGCGCGGCGGCGCGGTGGAGGTCACCGAAACGGCGGTCTACCGCAGCGCCCGCCGGCTGATGGACGGGCGCGTCTACGTGCCGGCGTCGCGGCTTCCTTGAGCGCCTTCAGGCCACAGGGCTGGTGCTGACCTTCATTGGCCTGCACGGCAAAGGGTACGAAACTGCTGGCACGCAAGCAAAACCAAGGCTCGCCGGGTTGATGGAAAACTTGGGCCCGCACCTTTCAAGTAGGGTCTACCTTTGAAACACGATAGAACGCGGGAGAATTCGAGGGCTACCGGGAAGGCTGTGTCGGCCACCAGATGCTTGCACGCAATCCTTGACCATCTGTGCGATGGTCGAGTTTCATGACACCACCATGCTTCTCAGCAATTGCGCGTGCAATAGCCAGGCCAAGTCCGGATCCACTGCCATTGGCCTCATTTCTGATGAATCTGTGGCCTAGAAGGTCTCTGTCGCTATCAGATATGCCTGGTCCGCTGTCGATCACTGAGAGACTCCACCCCAAGCTGTCACCGGCTGAAAAAATGGTTATTTCCCCGCCCTTGGGGGTAAAAGCTACTGCGTTTGCCACCAGGTTAAGCAGGGCCTCTCGCAACAGCTCTCGGTCACCGGCGGCAAGTATTGCCGGGTCTCGGCGCTGGATCCCGAGATCAATGTCCTTGGCGCGCGCTTGAGGCATTTGACTCAGGGCCACATCACGCACGAGCTCGGCAAGATCGAATTCGTGAATCTGTAGCGCAGCAGCGTCACTGCGGGCCAGGACCAGCAGCTGGTTGGTCGTGTGCGTGGCCCGAGTAATTTCCAATCGCAATGCCGCCAGTGCTTGCTTAACCAACTCCGGCGTCTCCTCGCCAATCGCATAATCCACCTGCATTTGAAGGGTAGTCAGATGGGTGCGCAACTGATGCGAGGCATCATCGACAAACTCCCGTTGTTGCAGGGTTAGGTTATGTGAGCGCTGCATATGCTGGTTCACGGCCTGCACCAGCGGCACCACTTCCGTGGGCAGTCCACTTCCATCGATAGGTGTCAGGTCATTCTCGCTTTGAGCGCTAACCTGCAAGGCAAGCCGGGCGAGCGGTCTGAGTGCCAGAGCCACAACCAGGGCTGCACACAGCAACGTAAATGAAAATATCAGGCCATCGCGAACTGCAGCGCGTGAAACGAAGCGTCGGGTAAATTCTTGCCGGGATTTAACGCCTTCCGCAACCTGGATCAAGACACTACGAGCAGGACTTTGTGCCAACGGCTTTTCCAGCGCCGCGACATAGGCGACGAGTCGCACTGCTTCCCCAAAATAGACCGCGTCATAAAAGACGGGTAGGTTCTTCTTCAACACCATCGGTGGAGATGGCAAATCCGGACTGCCAATCTCAACAAGGCCGTCTGAACTCGCAACCCGAAAATGGATCTGATCACTAGCGGTAAGTTCGAAAAACTCAAACATTCGATAAGGCAGCTCCACCGAGAGCCCACCGGAATCTGTGGAGATGTTGGCTGCAATGGATTTGGCTGCCCCTAGCAATGAGCGGTCATAAGCCGCGTTGGCCGCGTCGAGAGCGTTGTAATGCGTCATCCACAATCCCGCTGTGGAAATGGTCGCCAACACCGGAAGGAGCGAAAGGAAAAGCCGTAGCCGTAAGCTGATGTTTCTAGGCCTCTTCCAGCGCATACCCCAATCCTCGCATGGTGACAATACGCACGCCCCTGCCCTCCAGTCTCTTGCGCACCCTGTGGACAAAAACCTCCACCGCCTCGGGGTGAACATCCTGGTCATCCGAGAAAACACGGTCAAGAATTTGCTGCTTGGACATTGGCTCGCCACTATGCTGGATCAGAACTCTTAAAACAGCATGTTTCCTTGGCGAAAGCATCAGAATTTCACCGCATAGCGAAAACTGTTTTTTCTGAACATCAAAAATTAACGAGCCGCAACACAAACGCGAATGTTCATTACCCCGCGCACGGCGAACAAGCGCGTGAAGGCGCGCCTCAAGTTCAACCAACGCAAATGGCTTTGCCAAGAAATCGTCGGCCCCTGCATTGAGAGCCATGACCCGTTCGTTTAAAGAATCACGTGCGGTCAGAATAATTGTCGGAAGGCGCTGATCCCGTGCGCGGAGACGCTTCAGCACTTCCAGGCCGTCCATGCCCGGCATGCCCAAGTCCAAGATCAAGACATCATGGTCGTTATTTTGCAAGGAAACATCGGCCAGCTTTCCATTGTTAACCCACTCGACTTGGATGCCCACGCCTTCAAGCGCCTTGCTTAGCCAAGTGCCTAAGGTTTGTTCGTCCTCTGCCAAAAGTGCGCGCATCACATCATGCTAACTATGCTGTCCAAGGACGCCATAGGAAATCCTCGAATTGGTTATTTGGGGTTTGACTGTCCTCATGCTTTTTTTCATGTCTTTATGTGGGCATATGCTGCATGGAATTTGCTTTCGCCATGCTTTCAGCCCCAACTTGCATAAAAACTTTTTGCGACTGCGTACTATTTCAACTACTCATCTGATGCAATGCTGGCGCAAGCAGCTGTTTCTTTAAATGGGCTATGAGGTGCCCATCGTATTTCGGTTTCAAGCGGACTGCACTTGTGCCGCCAGGGATTGCTGAGCAGCGTGCTTGCTGATCAAGTTCTCAAGGGACTGAACTGGTGAGCTGTAGCTCACAGTGCCCTTCAAAACCTTCAGGGAAGATTTTGAAGGGCACTGAAAATAAGCGATATTCCAATTTGGAATAAGAAAAAGGGTTTGCCATTACTTTCGTAGCAGCAAACCCTTCAAATATGGCGGAGCGGACGGGACTCGAACCCGCGACCCCCGGCGTGACAGGCCGGTATTCTAACCAACTGAACTACCACTCCTGGTAGACAAGCGTTTTGCTCTTTCGAGCCAAGTGCTTGACAAACTTGTGCTTTTTCCCTTTGCCTTGCAGCAAAGAAATCTGGCGACCCCACGGGGATTCGAACCCCGGTACCTACCGTGAAAGGGTAGTGTCCTAGGCCTCTAGACGATGGGGTCTAAACCTGGGAACTTCCGAAGCAGGGTTTTTACACCCTGCCCAACCTCAAAAATCTTTTCAACATCTTGGTGGAGGTAAACGGGATCGAACCGATGACCTCTTGCATGCCATGCAAGCGCTCTCCCAGCTGAGCTATACCCCCTTTGCCATCAATTACTTGATAACCTGTCGAGCCTCAAATTATAGCGAGAAAATTCAGCCTTTTCTATTTTTCAAACTAAATTCAGTTTGGCGACTACTTTTTCTTGCCCCATGAGTTCAATCACTGCATCCAGCGAAGGCGTTTGCGGCGTTCCCATCAGCAGCACGCGCACCGGCATGGCCAGTTGCGGCATCTTCAGGCCGGTCTCTGCCAGCACCTGCTTGATCGCTGCGGCAATGGCCGCCTTGCTCCACTCGCAGGTTGAGAGCGCCTGGGCCAGCTTGGCAAGCGCGGGCCTTACCGCGTCGGTCACGTGCTTGTCGCTGTCTTCGGCAGCAGCTTGCCCGCCGGTAACAAGCAATTCAAGCCAGCCCGCCAGTTCAACCAATGTGCTACAGCGGTCCTTGAACAGGCTGCAGCCGCGCGCCAGCCAATCGGCATCTTGCGCCGGCACGCCTTGGGCACCCAGGAAACGCTGCACCAGTCTGGCGAGCGCGTCGTCCGTCGTGGTTTTCAGGTGCTGGGCATTGACCCAGCGCAGCTTGGCCTCGTCAAATTGCGCCGCGCTCTTGCCGAGATGGTCAAGGTTGAACCACTGCAGGAATTGCTCGCGGCTGAAAATCTCATCGTCGCCGTGGCTCCAGCCCAGGCGCGCCAGGTAGTTGACCATGGCATCGGGCAGGTAGCCCTCAGCGGCGTACTGCGTCACCGGCTTGGCGCCGTTTCGCTTGCTCATCTTCTCGCCCTGCTCGTTCAGCACGGTCGGCAGATGGGCATACACCGGCACCTCCCGGCCCAGGGCGCGGAAGATGTTGATCTGGCGCGGCGTGTTGTTCACATGGTCGTCACCCCGGATCACATGGGTGATCGCCATGTCCATGTCATCTACCACGACGCAGAAGTTATAGGTCGGCGTGCCGTCGGGCCGGGCAATCACCAAGTCGTCGAGCTCGTCGTTGCTGATCTCAATGCGGCCCTTGACCTTGTCGTCCCAAGCCACCGAGCCGCCTTGCGGATTTTTAAAACGCAGCACCGGCTGCACGCCTTCGGGAATGGCCGGCAGCACCTTGCCGGGCTCGGGTCGCCAGGTGCCGTCGTAGCGCGGTTTTTCTTTTGCTGCCGTCTGAGCTTCGCGCAGCGCGTCCAACTCGGCCATACTCATGTAGCAGGGATAGACATGGCCGGCGGCCTGCATCTCGGCCAGCACCGCCTTGTAGCGGTCCATGCGCTGCATCTGAAAAAATGGGCCTTCGTCGTAATCGAGCCCGAGCCAGCGCATGCCTTCGATGATCACATCGACGGCCAGCTGGCTGGAACGCTCGACATCGGTGTCCTCGATGCGCAGGATGAAGTCGCCGCCGGTGGCGCGGGCAAAGGCCCACGGATACAGCGCCGAGCGGATATTGCCGAGGTGGATGAAGCCGGTCGGCGACGGGGCGAAGCGGGTGCGGGTCTTGTTCGTCATGTGATGTTGCCCAGGCCACGCGAGAGGTCGGCCTTGATGTCTTCGATATGGTCCAGCCCGACGGCCAGGCGGATCAGGCCTTGGCTGATGCCGGCGGCCTGCCGCTGCGCTTCGCTCAGGCGACCATGCGAGGTGGTGCCGGGGTGGCTGATGATGGTTTTGGTGTCGCCCAGGTTGGTGGCAATGCTCACCACGCGGGTGCTGTTGATGACCTGAAAGGCGTTGGCGCGCGCCGCGTCGGCACTGTCGCCGCGCAGGTCGAACGACACCACAGCGCCGCCCTGCCCCGACTGCTGGCGCATCGCCAGGTCGTGCTGCGCATGCGACGCCAGGCCGGGGTAGTAGACCCGCGCCACGCCGGGCTGCGCTTCAAGCCATTTCGCCACCGCCAGCGCGTTGGCGCACTGCGCCTGCATGCGGATGCCCAGCGTTTCCAGGCCCTTGAGTACGACCCAGGCATTGAACGGCGAGAGCGTCATGCCGGCGGTGCGGACTATCGGGCCGAACACATCGACGATCAGGCGCGACGGGCCGCAGATCGCCCCGGCCATGACCCGGCCCTGGCCATCGAGGTACTTGGTGCCGGAATGGATGATCAGGTCGGCGCCCAGCTCGGCGGGCCGCTGCAGCGCCGGCGAGCAAAAGCAGTTGTCGACCGCCAGCAGCGCGCCCGCGCCGTGCGCCAGACTGGCCAGCGCGGCGATGTCGCAGACCTCGGTTAGCGGGTTGGTCGGGGTTTCGGCGAACAGCAGCTTGGTGGTCGGGCGCAGGGCGGCGCGCCATTCGGCCACATCGGTCTGCGAGACAAAGGTGGTCTCGACGCCGAACTTGCCGAACTCGCGCCCGATCAGGGCAATCGTCGAGCCGAACATCGAGCGCGAGCAGACCACGTGGTCGCCGGCCTTGAGCAGGCCCATGCACATCATCAAAATCGCGCCCATGCCGGTCGAGGCGGCAATAGCCGCTTCGGTGCCTTCCAGCGCGGCCAGCCGGCGCTCGAAGCTGGTGACGGTCGGGTTCGAGGTGCGGCCGTAGGTGTAGCCGTCCTCTGTGCCGGCAAAGCGCCGCGCCGAGGTTTCGGCATCGGGCTGCAAAAAACCGCTGGTCAGATAAAGCGCTTCGGAGTTTTCGCCATGCTGGCTGGGCTCCAGCGCCACCCGCACGGCCAGCGTGTCGCGGTGCAGGTTGGGGGGAAGCTCTCTGCCGGTGGTCATGCCTCAAGCCTCCTGCGGGTTGGGCAGCGCCAGGCGCGAGACGTCGACATCGCTGTCGTCGCCAATTTTCTCGGCGGTATCGGCACGCGCTGAATTCATCGCGGCTATCGTTTCAGCCGTCACGTCGCCGGTGATATACACGCCGTCGAAACAGGATGCATCAAAACCATCAAGCGACGGGTTTAACAAGCCGATGGCACGCTTCATGGCTTCGACATCTTGGTAGATCAGCGCATCGCAGCCGATTTCCTGGCGGATTTCCTCCACGCTGCGGTTGTGGGCGACCAGCTCGCCCGGCGTCGGCATGTCGATGCCGTACACATTCGGAAAGCGCACCGGCGGCGCGGCGCTGGCCAGATAGACCTTGCGGGCGCCGGCGTCGCGCGCCATTTGCACGATCTCACGGCTGGTGGTGCCGCGCACGATGGAGTCATCGACCAGCAGCACATTGCGGCCCTTGAACTCGCTGGCAATCACGTTGAGCTTCTGGCGCACCGATTTTTTTCGGATGCCCTGCCCCGGCATGATGAAGGTACGGCCGACATAACGGTTCTTGACAAATCCCTCGCGGTATGGAATGCCCAGGAGGTGCGCCAGTTGGGTGGCACTGGGGCGGCTGGATTCAGGAATCGGGATGACCACGTCGATCTCGTTGGGCGGCACGGTCGACACGACCCGCTTGGCAAGGGTTTCGCCCAAGTTCAGGCGCGCTTGATAGACCGAAATGCCGTCGAGCACCGAATCGGGACGCGCCAAATAGACAAACTCAAAAATGCAGGGTTTGAGTTGCGGATGCGCTGCGCATTGCTCGGCATGAACGGTTCCCTCCAGGTCCACGAACACGGCTTCGCCCGGCACGATGTCGCGAACGAACTGGTGCGACGTGCCTTCCAGCGCCACCGATTCGCTGGCCACCATCACCGTGTCGCCGTCTTCATTGCGGCCCCGGCCCAGGCACAAGGGACGAATGCCGAACGGATCGCGAAACGCCAGCAGCCCGTGCCCGGCGATCAGCGCCACCACGGCATACGAGCCTCTGACGCGCTTGTGGACGCCGCGCACGGCGGCAAACACGTCGGCGGGAGCCAATGCCAGACCGCGCGTGGTTTTCTCCAGCTCATGCGCCAGCACGTTGAGCAACACCTCGGAGTCGCTGTCAGTGTTGATATGGCGGTGGTCGGTGTTGAACAGCTCGGTCTTGAGGTCGGCCGCATTGGTCAGATTGCCGTTGTGCGACAGCACCAGTCCGAACGGCGCATTCACATAGAACGGCTGCGCCTCATCCTCGCTGTAGGCATTTCCAGCCGTCGGGTAGCGCACCTGGCCCAGCCCGACATTGCCCGGCAGGGCGCGCATGTTGCGAGTGCGAAACTCATCGCGCACCATGCCCTTGGCCTTGTGCATGTAGAACTTGTGCCCCTGCTGGGTGACGATGCCGGCGGCATCCTGGCCCCGGTGCTGCAGCAGCAGCAGGCCGTCGTAGATCAGCTGGTTGACCGGGGCTTTGCTGACGATGCCGACTATGCCGCACATGGTGATCCGTTCATGGTGTGTTGACCTTTCAACGTAAATTCGTTAATCAATTCAGGTAGCTCGCCAACTGCCCGGGCAGCAGCGGCTTCAGGCTGGGAAGCACGTCCGTCAGCGCTCGTGCGCCTGCCGATTCCTGCCACCAGCCGCTCGATTTCAATGCGGTAATGTTCACCACGAAGGTGGCTGCCAGCAGCAGCAACACGCCGCGCAACGCACCGAAAGCAGCGCCCAGCGTACGGTCCACGGGTCGCAATCCCATGCGATGCACCAGCTTTTTCACCAAGGCGGCCAGCAAGCCCGCCAAAAACAAGGCAGCGATAAATACGCCTACAAAGGCCACGGCATAGCGCATCGGCTCCGACGCCGATTGCCAGGGAAGCAGCAGGGCCGCCTGGGGCGCAAACCATTGAGCGGCGTAAAAGGAAGCGACCCACCCCAGCAGCGACAGCACCTCATAGACCAGTCCGCGCCATGCGCCCAGCATCAGGGAAAAAGCCAGTACCGCTGTAAATAGCCAGTCAAGCGTCGTCACAAGGCTGCCGGCGGCTTAAAAACTCAAGATGGCAACAGGCAGGTCAAGCGACCTGATCTTGCCGATGGCTTTTTCAGCCTCGGCCTTGCTCGCAAACGGGCCAACGCGAACCCGGGTGCGCTTGCCGTCCTTGGTGTCAGCCACCTGGGTATAGGTCTTCAGGCCGGCTTTTTCAAGCTTGGCCCGCGCTTCGTCCGCCTTGGCGGCATCGGCGAAAGCGCCAACCTGCACCACCATGCGGCCTTTGGTTTCAGCAGCGGCGGCCACCTTGGCCTCGTCCGCAGCCACGGGCTTGGCTGCCACGACCTTGGCCGGCGGCTGCGCAGCGGCGGCCCCGTTGAGAAGGGCGCTGGCCCGCGCAGCGTCTTCGGCTGGCGTAGCGGGTTTTTGTGCCGGCTTGGACTCTGGCTTGGGAACGGCAGGCTTGGCAGGCACTTTGCTTTCAGCCTTGGCATCGGGTTTGGCTTCCGCCCTGGGTTCTGATCTGGCCTCGGCTTTCACGTCACTCCGAGGTTCTGGTTTTACTTCTTTTTTGATAGCTGGGGGCGCAGGTTCGGAAAGCGCTTCAGCCGGTTTTGATGAAAAAATTTCTTCCTTCGGCGACAGGCTGGCAGCGGCAGCCACCTTCTCCGATGGGGCGGGAGGCGCCGTCACGGGCGCGGGCGCCATGGCAACAGGCGGCGCAGGAACGACCAGCGGCTTGACTGTGTTCTTGCCGGGTATTTCTATCGGAATATCGACCGCCACAGGCCGGGGCTGGGTATCGAACAGCAACGGAAAGCCGACGACACCCACCAGCACCAGCACGGACGCGCCAATCAGGCGGTGCCGGGCGCGCTTGCGCAGGACTTCCACGCTGTGCGCTTGAGAGGCTGAGCCGACTGGGGCAGCAGAACTGGCGTCACTGCGGCGAAACTTGAAAAACGGCATGGTGTAAGTGGGAATCCGTTGAAGGCCCAGGTGGGTTGCGGAGCGCTTGCAGCGCGGGCGCTGGCGGTTGGTCCGGTTGATTTGACGTTAAGTGGAAAGATGGGGCGCCGAAAGACGCGGTACGCCGTTTTTCAAAATGCCGCCCACGGTGTAGAAGGAGCCAAAGACCACGATTCTATCAGCGGGGCCCGCATTCAGGACCGCCGTTTCCAGGGCAGACGCAGGGGTTTCATAGGCGGCAGCCGTCACGTCGGCCCGGACATTGCCCTTCTGCCAGACGGCATGCAGCGCCTGGCCACTGGCAGCGCGGGGCGTGGGCAGGTCGGTGAAATACCACTTGTCAACCAGGGGTCCGACCCGGGCCAACATGGGCGCGACATCCTTGTCGGCCATGGCGCCGAAAATGGCATGCGTGCAGGGATAAAAACCCATCGCATCGAGGTTTTCCGTCAAGGCGGCGACCGAATGCGGGTTGTGCGCCACATCCAGCACCAGTGTCGGCTGGCCAGGAACAATCTGAAAGCGTCCCGGCAGCTCGACCAGGGAAAGGCCAGTGCGTACCGACTGGGCGGTGACCGGCAGCACGTCGCGCAAGGCGGTCAGCGCGGCCAACACGCCCGCGGCATTGACCAGCTGGTTCGCGCCGCGCAGCGCCGGGTAGGCCAGCCCGGCATAGCGCCGGCCCCTGCCCGCCCAGCCCCACTGCAGCTTGTCGCCCGAGAAATTGAAGTCATGCCCGAAGCGCCACAGGTCCGCCCCAAGCCGCGCCGCATGGTCCAAAATGCTTTGCGGCGGCACCGGGTCGCTCACCACCACCGGCCTGCCGGCGCGCATGATGCCGGCCTTTTCAAAGCCGATGCTTTCCCGCGTCGGGCCCAACAGCTCCATGTGGTCCAGGTCGATGCTGGTGATGATGGCGCAGTCGGCGTCCAGGATGTTGACCGCGTCCAGCCGGCCGCCCAGGCCGACCTCAAGGATGACGACGTCCAGTTTCGCGCTCGCCAGCAGCTGCAGGATGGCCAGCGTCGTGAATTCAAAGTAGGTGAGCGAGATCTCATCGCCATTTTGACTTCTAGCGCTTTCCACACTTGATAAGTGTGCTACCAAATCAGTAGCATTGACAATGTCGCCGCGCACCCGGCAGCGCTCTTCGAAATGCACCAGGTGGGGCGACGTGTAGACACCGGTGCGGTAGCCCGCCTCCATCAGAATGGCTTCGAGCATGGCGCAGGTCGAGCCTTTGCCATTGGTGCCGGCCACCGTGATGACGGGGCAGTCGAACCGCAAGCCCATGCGGCCGGCAACGGCCTTGACGCGTTCGAGTCCCATGTCGATGCTTTTGGGGTGCAGGCGCTCGCAATGGGCCAGCCAGTCGTCAAGTGTGGTCAGATGTTCCATAGAGAGCCGCATTGTCGCGCAAGGACAAAAACCTTCATGCGCCACGCGCAGCGGCCTTTACCTGCCACAGAGATGGCCGGCAGCGCTCCGTCAATACTTCCAACCTGCTCCAGTACATCACGGCTGCTACATAGTTCATAGCTGTCAGCGCGCTTGTACATTGCGCAGATGGCCTATTTCATCAATATCTGCCAAAATTTCCACATGATCACCCTGTACGGCATTCCCAATTGCGACACTGTCAAAAAAGCCCGCGCCTGGCTTGCCGAACACGGCCAGGCTTACCGGTTCCATGATTTCAAGAAGCAAGGCGTTCCGGCCGAGGCGCTGGCACGGTGGATGCAGGCGGTGGGGTGGGAGCGGCTGCTCAACCGCCAGGGCACGACCTGGCGCAAGCTCGACACGGCCACGCAGGCGCGTGTCACCGATGCCGCCAGCGCCCAGGCGTTCATCCACTCCAACCCGAGCGCGATCAAGCGCCCGGTGATGGATTGGGGGAAAGACATCACCGTCGGGTTTGACAGCCGGGCTTGGTTGGAGCGCCTGGCTTGAAGATGTGAAGATGCGGCGAAGATTGTTGCTGTTAACCAGCTTTACAGTCCGATTATCGAACTTTCCGCCTAGAAACAGGTCTGATTCCCTAAAATTGGAATCGTCTGAAGTGCATTATTCAGACCGGGCTGAACAGTTAAAAGAGGTTACATCATGACAAACGCATTCGTTAAAACACTGGTTGGTTCAACAGTGGCCGCTGCGGGCATGGCCTGCCTGCCTGCGGCGGCCATGGATATTTTGGCACGCGTTGTCTCCAGCACGCCAGTGGTCCAGCAGGTAGCGGTGCCGCGCCAGGTCTGCAACAACGAAGCCGTCATGACGCAGGCGCCCAAATCGGGCGCTGGCGCACTGATGGGGGCTTTGGCCGGGGGCGCCGCCGGCAATGCGATCGGCAATGGCAGCGGCAGGGCCGTGGCCACCATGATTGGGCTGGTCGGTGGCGCCATGGTGGGCGACCGGATCGAAGGGCCCAACACCCAGCTGCAAAACGTGCAGCAATGCGGCACGCAGACGTATTATGAAAATCGTCCCACCCACTACAACGTGGTGTACGAATACCAGGGAACCCAGTACAACACGCAGATGGCCAACGATCCGGGTTTGTATGTGCGCCTGCAGGTCAGCCCGGTTGGCGCCATGACGCCTGCGCCGCAACCCAATGAGGTCCAGGCGCAGCAGCAGACGCAGCCCTATTACCAGCCCGCGCCTGTCGTGCAGCCGCAACCGGTTTACGTGCAGCCGGTGGCGGTGGCGCCGGTGGTCTATCCGGCCTACGCCCCCCGCCCCTATTACGCGCCGTACTATCCGCCCATCGGCCTGTCCCTGAACTTTGGCTACAGCCGGGGCTTTGGAGGGCATCACCGCCACTGACGTCGAGTTCTCAATTGAACTGAAATCAAATCAAAAGGGGCGTTCTCAACGCCCCTTTCTGATGCTGCCTGCTGCACTGGCTGCGACTGCAGCAGCCTACATCGGCGTCTTGATGAGCGCACCCTTGAAAAGGATCGGCCCGGTGGCAGCAGTGCCCGGCGGAACACCCCCCTTGGGCTCCAGGGTAATGGCCAATGCAGGAGACTGCTGAATGTCGCTGTCCGCCGCGGTCAACTGAACCACGGCGTCCGTGGACAGCACGCCCAGGGATTTGGCTGGCTGCCCGGGCGGCAAGGCCCACAGTTCCAGCGACTTGTCGGGCTGCTCGCGAAAGTCTCCGACTCGCTTGAGCATCAGTTTTTTGGTCTTGGGATCGAAAGTCACCAGCATCGAGGCCGATGACTTGTCGTCCGCCAGCACGGCCACGTATTCGATGGTTGGGGTGGCCGACAGTTTGGCGCTGAGTTCCTGGACCTGCGTGCTCAACCGTGTGTTGAGATTGACGCCGACGACCAGGGCCGCCAGGGCAGCCACAGCGCCTGCCGCCGTGGCGCCGCGCCACAAGCCCAGGCTGGCCCACCAGCCGCCTGTAGCGGGTGCTTGCGCGGCAGCAGAAATGCGGCGCGCCGCCTGCATGGCCTGGGCCTGCTTTTCGGCATTGACCAGGTTTTCAATCCGCTTCCAGACCGCCGGGCCGGGTGCAAGCTCCGGCTGAAGTTCGGCCACCGAGGCCAGGCGGCTTTGCCAGACCAGCGCCGCGGCGCGCAGCGTGGCGTTGCCGCGCGCCAGGGTTTCAAACCGGCGCCGCGCACCGCCGCGCAGGGTGCCCAGGGCATAGCTGGCTGCCAGTTGATCCATCAACGCAGGGTTGTTTTCAATATTCATGATGTTTCCACCCGGCATGCAATTCGGAAAGCAAAAAGCGTGGAGGCAATAAAAGCAAAAGCAAAAGCAAAAGCAGAACCAGAAACGGCAGCACAAGCCCCAAACCAGCCAGGGCCGCGGATCTGGCTCCGCCAGTCCGCAGGCGCAGCAGCCCCCTCGGAGCAGCGAACCACGCGAAGCGGGGAGCGTGGGGGCCATATTCATGCGAACCGCTCCATGCAGCCGCGCAATTGCTCCAGGCCTCGGCGAATCCAGGTTTTCACCGTGCCCAGCGGCAGCCTGAGTTGCTGCGCCAGTTCGCTGTGGCTCAAATCGCGCAGATACGCCAGGCTGACCACCTCGCGCTGCTTGCCCTCCAGCTGGCTCAGGCACTGGTGCAGCGCCCTGGCCTGCTCGCTGGCCTGGGTGGTGTCCATGGGGTTGGGCGCGTCGCCGGCCACCGTGTCTGAAATCACCTCGTCCAGTTCCTGCACGCGGTCGGCACGGTCGGAGGCCCGGCGGCGTAAAAAATCAAGGCCCCGGCTGCGCACCACCAGTCCCATCCAGGCCAGCGGCGGCGACAGGGTGGCCTTGTAGTCGCCGGCCACCTTCCAGATATTGAGGTAAGCCTCCTGCAGCACGTCTTCAGCCCATTCGCGGTTGGTGACCACGCGCACTGCCACGCCGTAGAGTTTGGGCGAGGTCAGGTCGTACAGCTCCTTGAGGGCCGATTCATCGGCCAAGGCCACGCGGTCCAGGAGTGCGATCAAGTGAATATCCGGGCTTTCTGGTTTCATGAACTGTATTGTCAAGCAATAGCTTTCATACGCCGCAAACCGGCGATCGGATTCATGCCGCGCCGGGCAAGCAGCCGGGCTGACCTAAAATCCCCGGCTGGAACTGCCCCTGCCCTGCGCAGCGTTTACCTCGTTACGGAACCCTCATGACGACCGAAAAAATCGACAACATCACTGTTCAGACCCAAGCCAATGTGTACTTCGACGGCAAATGCATCAGCCACGTCATCACGCTGGCGGACGGCACGAAGAAATCCGTCGGCGTGATCCTGCCGGCCAGCCTGACGTTCAACACGGGCGCGGCCGAGACCATGGAA
>JAQGLT010000043.1 GCA_028292745.1 Polaromonas sp.
TGCTGGCCAAGGGCCGGCTGGTGAACCTGGGCTGCGGCACCGGCCACCCGAGCTTCGTTATGTCGTCGAGCTTTGCCAACCAGACGATCGCCCAGATCGAGCTGTTCACCAAGCAGGACGCGTACCAGGCCGGCAAGGTCTATGTGCTGCCCAAGCACCTGGATGAAAAAGTCGCCCGCCTGCATTTGAAAAAGGTCGGCGCGGTGCTGAGCGAATTGAGCGACGAGCAGGCCGCGTACATCGGCGTCTCCAAAGCCGGCCCTTACAAGGCCGATACCTACCGGTATTGAGATGCGGTCCGGGCGACCCGGCGCCAGGGCTTTTCCAAGCCAGATTGGCCTCTGGCGCATGCTGGACGTGCGCTGGCAGCTATCAAAATAATTTGTTTTATCCCCTGTATGCAACCTTGACGTTGCCGGAACCTTATGCGCGCTGATCTATTTCTTGTCGAGCACGGCCATGCCACCACCCGTTCCCAGGCCCAGCGCCTGATCGCCTCGGGCGTGCATTGGCGGGTCGATGAAGCCGTGGCCTGGAAAAAAGTCGCCAAGAACGGCGATGAAATCCCCGGCGGCGCCGAGCTGCAGCTGCTCGACACCACCGAGGCCAAGTACATCTCGCGCGGCGGCCTCAAGCTCGAAGGCGCCTTGAAAGCCACCGGCCTGGACGTGGCCGGCCTGCGCTGCCTGGACATCGGCCAGTCGACCGGCGGCTTCACCGACTGCCTGCTGCAGCAGGGCGCGGCGCAGGTCGTGGGCGTCGATGTCGGCCATGGGCAGCTGCACGACAGCCTGCGCAGCGACGCGCGCGTGGTGTGCATCGAGGGTGTCAATGCCCGCGCGCTGACGGCCGACGACCTGGCCATGCACTACCGCCGCGCGCTGCACGGCAGCAGCGGCAGCGAGGACGATTTCGAGGCCTTTGGAGATTTCGATGAAGCCGATGAGGGCGACGATGATGAAGGCGGCGATGGCTTCGATCCGGTGTTCGACTTCCTGACCGGCGACCTGTCCTTCATCTCGCTGACGCTGGTGCTGCCGGCCGTGGTGCGCTTGCTCAAGGCCGATGGCGCGCTGTTGATGCTGGTCAAGCCGCAGTTCGAGCTGCAGCCCGGCCAGATCGGCAAGGGCGGCATCGTGCGGGACGCGGCGCATTTCGAGTTCGTTGAAAAACGTCTGCGCGATGCCTGCGCCGGCCTGGGCCTGGAGGTGCTGGCCTGGCTGGAATCGCCGATTGCCGGCGGCGACGGCAACCGCGAATTTTTTATCCATGCCCGAAAGGGCCATGAAGTGCAGGGCGAAGACCAGCCGCTGGCCACCGCGCCCAAGCGCAAGGCCGCCAAGCGCATACCGCGCGGGGAACTGCGCGCCGCGCGCGCGCCGCATGAAGATTCCGAAGCCGCCGAGGCGGCGCATGCCGGCCAGCATGGTCCGGCCCGCGCCAAGCGGCGCGATAAAAAGGCCGAAGACAACTAAGGGCAATCAAAGGCAATCAAGAACAACAAGGTCAAGCGATGAACATTCCAGTCAGTTTTGAATTTTTCCCTCCCAAAACCCCTGAGGGTGCCGACAAGCTGCGCCTGACCCGCCAGGCGCTCTACGCGCATCGGCCCGAGTTCTGCTCGGTGACCTTCGGCGCCGGCGGCTCGACGCAGGAGGGCACGTTCGGCACGGTCAAGTCGATTCTGGAGGAGGGCGTCGCCGCGGCCTGCCATTTTTCGTGCGTCGGCGCCACCAAGGCCACGGTGCGCGAGCAGCTTGGCCTGCTGCGCGCCATGGGCGTCAAGCGCCTGGTGGCCCTGCGCGGCGACCTGCCCAGCGGCTATGGCATGGGCGGCGAATTTCACTATGCGAGTGACCTGGTGGCCTTTATCCGGCTTGAAACCGGCAACGCATTTCACATCGAGGTGGCCGCCTACCCCGAGGGCCATCCGCAGGCCAGATCCGCCGAGGCGGACCTGCAGGCCTTCGCCACCAAGGTCAGGGCGGGGGCCGACTCGGCCATCACCCAGTATTTTTTCAACGCGGACGCGTATTTCCGCTTTGCCGACGACGTGAGCCGGTTGGGCATCGACGTGCCGGTGGTGCCCGGCATCATGCCGATCACCAACTCCACGCAGCTCATGCGTTTTTCCGACGCGTGCGGAACCGAGATTCCGCGCTGGATCCGCCTGCGCCTGCAGGGCTTTGGCGACGACACGGCCTCGATCAAGAGCTTTGGCCTGGATGTGGTCACCGCCTTGTGCGACCGGCTGCGCGCCGCGGGCGTGCCGGGCCTGCATTTTTATACGATGAACCAGTCAGCGGCGACGACGGAGATCCTCCGCCGTCTGCAGCCCGTTTGATGGCGCGCCGGGTGTCCGCAGTCAGGCGCGGCCTGCAGGCCTGGCTGGCCGCAGGCGCGCTGCTGGTCCAGGTGGGCTGCGCGGCGCTCCCGCCGTCGGCCCCGGCCGCGCTGGGCGATGCGGCGGCTGCAGCGCAGGCGCCAGCGCCAGTCGCCCTGTCGGCGTCGCCGCTCCCGCAGGAATTTGCCGCGCCCACGCCGTTGCTTGCGGCATCGGCACCCGTTGCCGACCCGGCCTTGGCCCTGGTGATGACGCCCAGCCTCACCTTGCCGGCGCCGCCGTTGCCGCTCAAGGCGCGGCTGGCTGAGTTCATTGCCAAGCGCCTGCTCAAGCGGGATGCCGCCGCCCCTGCTGCCGTCGAGGCCGAGGTGCCAGCGGTGCCGCAAGCGCAAGTGGACGAGAAATACCGCCTGACCGGCGAGGCCGCCCTGGAACTGGAGCGCGGCCGCGCCTCCTGGTATGGCGGGCAGTTTCATGGCCGGCGCACTGCCAGCGGTGAACACTATGACAAATACGCCTTGACGGCCGCGCACAAAACCCTGCCATTCGGCACCATCGTCCGGGTCCGCAGCCTGACCCTGGGAAAGGAAGTTGACGTGCGCATCAACGACCGCGGCCCGTTTACCCCCGGCCGCGTGATCGACGTCAGCCAGGCGGCCGCCCAGGCGCTGGGCTTGATTGGCGTGGGCGTGGCCGAGGTGTCCCTCAACGTGGCCGATGCCCTGGACGACGTGGTGCCCATCTCGGGCGAGGAGCGCAAGGCGCGAAAAAAGCGGCGGCGCGCGCCTTAGGCAGCCAAGCCGGGCTGCCTGCATGCTCCTGAACTCATAGCTGCGTGCCCAGGCGCTGCCTGCGCTGGAGCCGGTTTTGATCATAAATTGCGCTATTTTCCGGGCTTTTTCCGGTAGTTCTCCTTCCCCCAGCGGGAGAAGGAGCCAAGCGGGGCCACGGGCGACCAAGAAGGTGCTCGGCTGTTGCTACTCAGGGTGATTTCACGCTAGACTTTTCGGCACGGCGCGGTGACGCTGGCAGGCCTGTTCTGCATGCACGCTTTTTCGGCCGGCCACCCAGCCTGCGCAGGAGTTCACCCTTGCCCCTGAAGGCCAACGAAACCCCTGGACGCGTGCCCCAGTTTCTATTAGAATTTCAGTAATTCCTGAAACTTCAATACGGCGCATCATGAATCTTGCACCCCTGACCCAGCGTTTTGTGCTGCATTTCGGTGAAATGGGCAGCCGCTGGGGCATCAACCGCACCGTGGGGCAGATTTATGCCCTGCTGTATGTGTCGCCCCGCGTGCTGAATGCCGACGAGATCGGCGAGGCCCTGGCGTTTTCCCGCTCCAACGTCAGCATGGGGCTGAAGGAACTGCAGTCCTGGAATCTGGTGCGCCTGCAGCACCTGCCCAACGACCGGCGCGAGTATTTCCAGGCGCCCGAGGATGTGTGGGCCATCTTTCGCACCCTGGCCGAGGAGCGGCGCAAGCGTGAGATCGACCCGACCCTGTCGATGCTGCGCGACGCGCTGATGGAGCAGCCGGCCTGCCAGGACGACATTCATGCCCAGACCCGCATGAAACAGATGCACGACCTGATCGAGCTGATGACCGGCTGGCTGACCGACGTGCAGAAAATGGATTCGGCCACGCTGATCCAACTCATGAAGATGGGCGCGAGGGTGCAAAAACTGCTCGAAGTGGCCGGCACGGTCAAGGCCGGCTTGACAGGCCGCGCCGCAGCGTCCAAGCTGGCAGCACCGCCGGCCGCTATTGCCGAAGAAAACAACCGGAGCTGACCATGGACGGACTTGACGCCTTCCTGCTGGCGCGCATTCAGTTTGCAGCCAACATCACCTTCCACATCCTGTTCCCAACCATCAGCATCTCGCTGGGCTGGGTGCTGCTTTTCTTCAAGCTGCGCTTCGTCAAGACACAGCACCAGTACTGGATGGATGCCTATCAGTTCTGGGTGAAGGTTTTCGCGCTGACCTTTGCGATTGGTGTGGTCACCGGCGTCACCATGAGTTTCCAGTTCGGCACCAACTGGCCGGGTTATATGGAAACCGTCGGCAACATCGCCGGGCCGCTGCTGGCATATGAAGTGCTGACGGCGTTTTTTCTCGAAGCCACCATGCTCGGCGTGATGCTGTTCGGCCGCGAGCGGGTCAGCGAGCGCATGCACACCCTGGCCACTTTCCTGGTGGCAGCGGGCACCACGCTGTCGGCCTTCTGGATTTTGGCGCTCAACTCCTGGATGCAAACGCCCGCCGGCTTTGAAATGATAGATGGCACGGCGCATGTGACCAGTTGGGTCGAGGTGATTTTCAACCCCTCGTTTCCCTACCGCATGACGCACATGCTGCTGGCCTCGGGCCTGACGGTGGCTTTTCTCGTCGCCGGCCTGTCGGCCTACCGCTGGCTGCGCCACGACCGCGGCGCCGACGTGCAGGCTGCGCTGCGCACGGGTGTGTACCTGGCCGCTTTTCTGATCCCGCTGCAGATCGTTGCCGGCGACCTGCACGGCCTGAACACCCTGGAGCACCAGCCCGCCAAGGTGGCCGCTATGGAGGGCATCTGGGAAACGCAAAAAGGTGCTGGCGCGATTCTGTTTGCCCTGCCCAATGCGGTTGACCGCAACAACGACTACGAAATCTCTATTCCAGGCCTGGCCTCGTTTTACCTCACGCATGACTGGCAGGGCGAGATCCGGGGGCTCAATGAATTCAAGGGCCAGCACCCGCCCGTGGCGCCGGTGTTCTGGGCGTTTCGCATCATGGTTGGCATTGGCATGCTGATGCTGCTGGTGAGCTGGCTCAGCGTCTGGCAGCTAAAGCCATGGAAGGCTCGATTGCCCGGTCAGCAAGCGCGAGAGCTGAAAGACTGGCACGCACGCCTTCTGGTGGTCATGACTTTCTCCGGCTGGGTGGCGCTGATCGCCGGCTGGTACGTCACCGAAATCGGCCGGCAGCCCTGGCTGGTAACAGGCGTGCTGACGACGGCAGACGCCGCCTCCACGGTGCCGGCGCCTTACATCGCCCTGACCCTGACGGCCTACCTCACGCTGTATGTCCTGCTGCTCATCGCGTATGTCTCGGTGGTGTTTTACCTGGCGCGTCACCGCGTGCACGCAAACAAACCGCTGGAGGCCGGCATGGAGGACACGCCCAATCCGCTGGACTATCCTGAAAAGGAAGGCAGCCTACCCACCCCCCCTGCAGGAGCCTCCCATGCTTGACCTTGCCCCGGACCTGACACAAGCCGCAGGCTGGATGCCCATCGTTTTCATGGGCGTGATGGGCCTGTCCATGCTGATCTACGTGATCCTCGATGGGTACGACCTGGGGGTGGGCGTGCTGATGCGCCGCGCCAGCGACGAGGACAAGGACACCATGATCGCCAGCATCGGGCCTTTCTGGGACGCCAACGAGACCTGGCTGGTGCTGGGCGTCGGCATCTTGCTGACCGTTTTCCACAAAGGCTACGGCATGATCCTCGGCACGCTGTACCTGCCGGTCGCGTTGATGCTGATCGGTCTGGTGCTGCGCGGCGTCGCTTTCGATTTCCGCGTGAAGGCGCGCGCCGCTTCCAAGCCGCTGTGGAACCGGATTTTTTACATCGGTTCGATGGCCGCGGCCTGGTCCCAGGGTTACATGCTGGGTGCGCTGGTCACCGGTTTTGCGACCGGCCCTTGGTATGGCCTGTTCAATGCCGTGATCGGGCTGGCGCTCATTGCCGCCTACTGCCTGATGGGCGCGGGCTGGCTGATCATCAAGACCGAGGGCGAACTGCAGTTGCGCGCCGTGCGCTGGGCGCGTTTCAGCCTGTGGTTCACGATGGCGGGGATTGCCGCCATTTCCCTCACCACGCCGCTGGTCAGCCCAAGTATTTTCGCCAAGTGGTTTTCCTTCCCGAACATCGTGCTGCTGCTGCCGATTCCGGTGGCCACGGCGGTGTTGTTCTGGATCATCCACCGCAGCCTGCAACGCCTTCCGGTGCGGCTGGCGCAGGGCAACGAATACGGCGCCTGGGTGCCGTTTGGCTCGACGGTGGGGGTGTTCTTTCTGGCGTTTTACGGCCTGGCCTACAGCGTCTTTCCCTGGCTGATCATTGACAAGCTGACGATCTGGCAATCCGCCTCGGCGCCGGCCTCCATGGGCGTGATCCTGGTCGGCGCGCTGGTGGTGTTGCCGATCATCCTCGGCTACACCGTGTATGCCTACCGGGTGTTTTGGGGCAAGAGCACAACGCTGAAGTATTAAGCCCGCACGGTCGCCCACTGCGTGTGGCTCCCTGCCCCCTGAGGCGGCCGCTGCGGCTGCGGTCTGGCCAAGCCAGTCCCGCGGCCCCTGCCAGTGGGGAGGTGCTCGCCTCTACGGGCGTGCATTCATTTCTAGCCCGGACATCCTTGGTGCTCCTGAAATCATAGCTGCTTGCGCGGACGCTGTCTGCGCTGCAGCCTGTTTTGATCAGAAATTGCGCTGTTTTTTGGGCTTTTCCCCGGTATGTCTCCTTCCCCGCTGGGGAAGGTTGGAATGGGACCAGCGGGGGTCGAACGCCAGCCGCCGGCTTTTTCCTGCTGTCCCGAGGCCTGCCTGGCGCCTGGAAAGTTCGGGTTCGGATTCAGGGAGGCCCTCATCGCCGCCTTCCCCAGCGGGGAAAGGCGCCAAGCGGGGCCACGGGCGACCCAGTGCGCGGCGCTTGCCGGTCAGGGCGATTTGGCGCTAGCCGCCGTGCTCCAGCGTGAAGCCCGCATTGCGGTCCTGCCCGAGCAACGCGACCATCTGCGGCAAGGCGGCGTTCAGCTCGGCTTTGAGCGTGTGCGGCGGGTTGATGATGAACATGCCGCTGGCGGGCAGGCCGGGACGCACCACTTCGCCCTCGGTGTCGGTCGTCAGCTTGCTCGATTTCACCGTCAGCGCGGCATGCAGCCAGGGGCGCCCGGCCTTGACCGCCAGCGTTTTCAGCTTGCGCGGCAGGTCGTGCGCTTCGGGGCGCGGAATGATCGGGTACCAGACCACATACGTTCCGGTGGCAAAACGCTTGACGGCATCGGCCATGCAGGCCGCCACACGGGCATAGTCGCTCTTGATTTCATAGCTTGGGTCGCATAGCACCATGGCGCGGCGGGCCGGTGGCGGCAAAAAGGTCTTGAGCGCTTCAAAGCCGTCTTCCCGCGCGACCACGACCTGGCGCCCCACGCCGAGCTGCTCGATGTTGCCGCAAAGCGATTTGTAATCGGTCGGATGCAGTTCGAACAGCTTGAGCTTGTCGCGCCCGCTCAGGAATTTTTGCGCGATGAAGGGCGAGCCCGGGTAAATCTTCAGATGGGCCGGGTCGCCGGTCTGCGCAAAATGCGGATTCAGGCTGCGCAGCAGTTCCAGGTAGTCCAGCAATGCGGGCGCCCACGCATAGGCGCTGGTGCTTTGCGCGGCCGCCTGCGAAGGGGCGACCTTGGTGCCGGCGCTGGTCGCTCCTTTTTTGATAGCTGCTACCGCTGGCGCTGTCTGCGCTGGAGCCGGTTTTGATGCCAAAAGCAGCTTGAAAATACCTTCTTGCGCCTCACCGCTGGTTTCGGTGTAGTCGCCATCCAGCCGGTACAGGCCGGCCCCGGCATGGGTGTCGATCACGGTCAGCGCCGTGTCTTTCTGGGTCAGGTACTTCATCAACGCAATCAAGGTCGTGTGCTTGAGAACGTCGGCATGGTTGCCTGCATGGAAGGCGTGGCGGTAAGAAAACATGGTTTGATGGTAGCAGGCGAAGGATTGAAAACACGTCTTAAGCGCGCACTTGTTCCCATGTCAAGCCGAACTTCAGCCATTATTTCGCAGCCGGCCGGCGTCGTTCCATGCTGCGCTGGCCGCGCGGCAGGTTGCAATATTCACTGCGTCAGGTTGAAACTACCAGACCGTCACACCGAGGGAAAACTCAAGATGAACTATGAAATGCGTCAGGTCGAAGGCGGCGTGCCGGTCAAGATGTGGACCCAAGGCGTTCCGGTCGAAGCAGAGGCGCTCAAGCAGCTTGAAAACACGGCCCGGCTGCCAATTGTGTTCAGGCACGTCGCTGCCATGCCCGATGTTCACTACGGCATCGGCGCCACCGTGGGCAGCGTGGTCGCCACGTTCAAGGCGATCATTCCGGCGTCGGTGGGCGTGGATATCGGCTGCGGCATGATCGCCTGCAAGACCACGTTGCAGGCCCATGACTTGCCCGACAACCTGGCGCCCCTGCGCAGCCAGATCGAAAGTGCCGTGCCGCACGGCATGACGCCCAAGCAGCAGCGCCGGGGCGGCAGCCGCGACCGGGGCTCGTGGGAAAACCCGCCCAGCGAGGCCAACGCGGCCTGGGCGCAGCTGGCAGGCGAGTTCGACGCGCTATGCCTTGACTACCCGCACCTGAAGAACACCAACCACCACCGCCACATGGGCACGCTGGGCGGCGGCAACCATTTCATCGAGGTCTGCCTGGATGAGGCGGGCGCAGTCTGGCTCATGCTGCACTCGGGCTCGCGCGGCGTGGGAAACGCCATCGGCACCCACTTCATCGCGCTGGCCAAGAAGGATGCCGAACTGAACCAGCGCAACCTGCCCGACCAGGACCTGGCCTATTTCGAGGAAGGGGCGAAGTACTTCGGCGACTATGTGCGCGGCGTGGGCTGGGCGCAAAAGTTTGCCAGGTTGAACCGCGAGGTGATGATGCAGCGCACGATTGGCGCGTTGCGCAAGATCGTCACCAAGCCGTTCGAGACGCACATTGAAGCGGTGAATTGCCACCACAACTATGTGGCCAGGGAAACCCACTTCGGCCAAGAGGTGTTCGTGACCCGCAAGGGCGCGGTGAGCGCCAAGGCAGGGGAGCTGGGCATCATTCCGGGCAGCATGGGCGCACGCAGCTTCATCGTGCGCGGCAAGGGCAGCCCAGAGAGCTTCATGAGCTGCAGCCACGGCGCCGGCCGTTCGATGAGCCGCACCCAGGCCAGGAAGCGGTTCACGCTGGCCGACCAGGTCAAGGCGACCGCAGGCGTGGAATGCCGCAAGGACGAGGACGTGATCGACGAGATTCCAATGGCTTACAAGGACATCGACGCGGTGATGGCGGCGCAGACCGACCTGGTGGACGTGGTCTATGTCCTCAAGCAGATCGTCTGCGTGAAAGGGTGAGGTTGGGGCGGCAGTGGGCGGCAGCTGGGCCGAAGGCTTGCAGAAGGCGCCTATGGAAAACCACAAAAATTGACGCCAACCCTGCCTTCTTCATATAATCAAAGGCTTCGCAGCGCACATGAGGTTCCGCGGCGGAGTTGCTTGAAAGCCATTGGCGGGATTTATCCTTTTGGTTGCTCGCAGGCAAATGACCACCTAAGAGGTTCCCGTCAGAGGAACGCCGACCGTGGAAAAGAACCCGACAAACCCCTTTTAATAAAGAAACTCATGAAAACCTTCAGCGCAAAACCCGCTGATGTGACGCACGAGTGGTTTGTGATTGACGCGACCGACAAGGTCCTCGGACGAGTAGCCAGCGAAGTTGCTCTCCGTTTACGCGGCAAACACAAGGCCATTTACACGCCTCACATCGACACTGGCGACTTCATCGTCATCATCAACGCCGCCCAGCTGCGCGTGACCGGTGCCAAATCGACCGACAAAATCTACTATCGCCATTCCGGTTATCCAGGCGGCATCAGTGCCACCAATTTCCGCGACATGCAAACCAAATTTCCGGGCCGCGCCTTGGAAAAAGCCGTCAAGGGCATGCTGCCCAAAGGCCCGCTCGGTTACGCCATGATCAAGAAACTCAAGGTGTACGGTGGTGCAGAGCATCCGCATACCGCCCAACAGCCTAAAGTGCTGGACATCTAAGGAGCTATTCTCATGATTGGTGAATGGAACAATGGCACCGGCCGTCGCAAATCCAGCGTCGCCCGCGTGTTTCTGAAAAAAGGCACTGGCAAGATCACGGTCAACGACAAGGACATTCAAGCGTTCTTCGGTCGCCAGACCTCGATCATGATCTGCCGCCAGCCCCTGTTTCTGACGAACCACGTCGAGACGTTTGACATCATGATCAACGTCCACGGCGGCGGCGAGTCCGGCCAGGCCGGCGCAGTGCGCCACGGCATCACCCGCGCCCTGATCGACTATGACGCAACGCTCAAGCCAGCG
>JAQGLT010000059.1 GCA_028292745.1 Polaromonas sp.
GGCAACACGGCGTACCTGCTTCGCCATCGACGACTGGAGCCGCTGCTCGACGCCATCCGAAGGGTCCAGCAGCCGTCACATTCTTAAGTGAATCGGAGTTATCTCAGCGGTATCGGCTACCTAAAGACTTGGAAAGGCAGTAAAACTGGTGTTTACTGCTCGGTTCGCTCATCTTTACAAGTATGCTGCTGGCCAGATGTACGGGAGAATCGACGCTTTCGACAAAAGGTCCCCAAAAAACCGATGGCGCTTAAATCTGTGATGACAAATCCAAGCGCCTAATATTCCCTAATGAGCTGCAGTGCTCCCAAGCGCTGGACCTTGGCTCACCTGAGTTCGAGCAAAGAAGGCCGAGGTGGGTTCAACCGGTCAACGCAACTGTTGGTGCCGATTAAATATTGACTATCTGGGGGTGCGGACAAAAAACTTGGACTGGTTTATGCCGTAAGTCCGAGGCTTTCTTGGTCTTCGACGGGACCGAGGAAGCCAAGGGGGATTTGGATGCGCTTTTCGTTGTAGCAGCCGATGTAGGCGTTAACTGCCTGAATCCAGGAGTTGGTTTCCCACTGGTACAACGCCCCCCTACTCACGGCGAGCTTCTGAGCAATGGCCAGCGCACTTGTCTGCCGGGTGCAAAGTTCAATTGAACAGCCCCCTGCTTGAGCGCTGGAGGGCGTGGTACGCTGTGTGCTTTGCTGACAATGTGCTTTCTCGTTTCGGGATGCAGCTCATAAACCGAGGCTGCGAGCGTTTCGCGGCACCGGTATCCCAGTGCCTTCAGGGTACCAGCCAGGCGCCGACCATAGTTCAGGAAATGCTCAAGAGCCACTTTCTTCTGCTCGTCTGAATACTTCGGCTTCGAACGCGCATAGCCCGCCGGCAAATCGCGGCCTTGTTCGTATTTCCAATGCCAGCTCTTGAGCGCATTTTTCATCGGGTACCCCAACTGACGGATGGTCGCGCCAGTGCGTTTGCCAAGTTTGATGTAGAGCCTGACGGCTCGAATGCGATCTTCGTAAGAAGACATGAACTACCTTTCTAAGTAGTTCAAGATTTCCACCACACCCCTAGTCACCGACTCATTTTTGCGTTAAATGCATCAATTGATCAGAAAAATGCAATTTACATGAAATTTGGTTAGTATCAAAATACACTCCCAGGCGTATGCTAAACAGCGATTTGGAACATAAATTCCACCAACTAGTAGACCCTGTTATTGGCATAAAAATGCACGACTGAGGCCTTCAACGCCATTGGGTTCCTTGCAGACCTAGGAGTGATGTGCGGGCTTTGCTCCCGAATGCCACCGACCTACTCAACGACGCCCTGACACATCGGTTGACTTTTTTATTTTCTGAACCCCTGGATATCCCATGCAAATCCCTACCTCCTTCCATTCTCATTCTGTCTCTAATACAATTTCATACCTAAATCGCCGCGTTTTCGGTGTGAAAGTGCGAGCGTTAGCGTGTGCTGCATTGAGCCTAACTGCACTGTCCGCGGCCGCCCAAGAAAACATGAGGCGCATCATCGTTCCCTTCGCCGCAGGCGGACCAAATGACGTGGTGGCGCGGATCGCTGCCCGTGCTATGGCAGAGCCCCTGGGCGCGACGATCATTGTGGAGAACAAGCCTGGAGCAACGGGAGCTATCGCCAGCCAGTATGTCGCCGACTCGAAGCCCGACGGCAAAACGATGTTGCTGGCCAGCAGCAGCACCATGCTCTCGCCTCTCCTTCTGAAGTCTGCGCGATTCAATCCCTTAAAAGACTTCATTCCGATCGGAGTAATGGCCACCGATGACAACATTTTGGTGGTTCACCCCTCAGTAAAAGCCAACAATGTACAAGAACTGATCGCCCTAGCTAAAGCCAGCCCGGGTGCGCTCAACTACTCAACGTCGGGAAACGGCAGCAGCTACCACCTGGGGACAGAACTGTTCAACTCACTCCTGAACATCAAGATGACGCACGTTCCATACAAGGGTACGGCGCCGGCTGTAGCTGACCTTCTCGCCGGCCATGTTCAAGTGCAGTTCCAGGCTGTGTCGCAAGCTACGGGCAATATCGCCTCTGGCCGGGTCCGCCCTTTAGGCATTGCCAGCCGGAGCCGCCACCCATCCTACCCGCAGATTCCTCCGTTGGCGGAAGCGGCCAATCTTCCCGGCTTTGAGTTCTCAACCTGGATGGGTATCTTCGTTGCCGCCAACACCCCTGAAGCCGAACTGGCCAAGCTGCGCGCGGCGCTTGACAAAGCCTCTGCGCAGCCTGAGGTTCGCAAACAACTGACCGATTTGGGCATGCGCCCCACTAGCATGCGTCCAGATGAAGTAATGACGCTGATCAAGGGCGACATCGATAAATGGGGACCCTTCATCAAGAGGAGCGGCATCTCGGCAGATTGATCTGCAGTGCACGACCAACCCAAAGGATATATGCGCCTGATTTCACCTCTCTTGCCGTTCCGCGATGCGGTGGCCCAGTTTCGAACGGGTGGGCTGTCACCGCGCCACTACCTGGAGCAGGCGATCGACCATGTTGCCCAAACTGAGCCCACATTGAATGTGTTCGCACATTTGGATCTGGTGAACGCTCGCAAGCTCGCTGACAACTCGACGAAGCGCTATCGCCAAGGGCAGGCTTTGTCGCGGATTGACGGGATGCCGGTTGGCATCAAGGACATCATCGAAACATCCGGCATGCCCACCCAAATGGGCAGCGACATCTATGCCAACTGGCGTCCCTTGGCCGATGCGACTTGCGTGCAGGCTCTGCGCCTCGGCGGAGCTATTAGCCTTGGAAAAACACGATGCACGGAATTCGCTATTGGGCGCGCCACGACGACACTCAATCCCCATGACACTGAGCGCACACCCGGAGGCTCATCGTCTGGCGCGGCGGCGGGTGTTGCAAGTGGCATGTTCTGCGCAGGTTTGGGCACCCAGACCCAAGGCTCCATCGTGCGACCCGCCAGCTACTGTGGCGTGATTGGCTACAAGCCAACCTGGGGCGCCTTGCCACTTAATGGCGTGCATCCCGTATCCACTAGCCACGATCACTTGGGCGTGATTGCGGACAGCGTGGATTCTGCATGGCAGGTTGCTTGGTGGATCGCCCAGAAGTCCCCTATCCCTTTGCGCCGCGGGCTCAACGGTGCGCCCAACAGTGAATTGCTATCTAGGCCGGTGCGCCGCCTAGCGGTTCTGCGTACCGCTGGATATACGGAACTGGACGAGGCATCGCTTGCCGCGTTCGACGGACAGCTCGAAGCTTGGCGAGCAATTGGGATAGAAATCGTCGAGCCCCCGGAAGATGATGCCCTTTCAAAGTTTTGCACAGAAGCCGAGATGATCGCTGAGGCATCGATGCGAATGGTGGCGCACGAAATGCAATGGCCATATCGTTCCTATGTGGAGAATAACAGCGACCTTGTCAGCGAGAAAATCCACAATCTCGTACTCCAGGGCGCAAGGATTGATCGGCTGCAATACGTGCAGCTAATGCAACTACGCACAACCCTACGAGAGCAGGCGCAGGCGTTATGCGAATACTACGACGCTTTCATCTTGCCGGCAGCTTCAGGCATCGCCCCGACGGGGTATGAAAACACAGGCTCCCGCACCTTAGTGGTTTACAGCTCTTTCCTTGGCTTACCAGCCTGCAGCCTTCCATTGCTGCAAGTTGACGGTATGCCGCTAGGAGTGCAACTCATGGGCTCCAGTAACGGCGATTACCGACTGCTAGGCCACTCGCAGTGGCTAATGGACACTAATTTAAACTGTGTGCGCGATTAAATTGCGCCATAAAAGCTTGAGCTAGCCCCCTGAAAGACAGGACACGGTCTATCGCTTACCTTTGAAGATAGGAGTACGGCTGTGAATATGAATAGGCATACTGATACGGATACGGTTGAAGTCATCCTCAGGGACCAGCGCCGCAGGCGCTGGTCCCTTGCAGAAAAGTCGGCTCTGGTGCGCCGCACCTATGAGCCTGGCATGAGCGTGTCGCTGGTGGCACGCCAAGAAGGCGTCTCAGCAAGCCTGCTGTTTCAGGCGTCTCAGCAAGCCTGCTGTTTCAGTGGCGCAAGTTAGAGCGCCAGGGCGCACTGACCGCCGTGTCTGCGGGCGAGCCGGTCGTGCCCGCGTCCGAGCTGGCCGCCGTCCGGGCCGAGATTTCCATGCTCCAGCGCATCCTGGGCAAAAAGACGCTGGAGAACGAAATTCTCAAAGTAGCCGTGGAGTATTCTGTCGCAAAAAAGTGGATTGCGCGCTCGCCCTTGCAGTCGGGAGATGGCCAGTGATGGCCGTATGCCGGACTCTGGGCGTGGCGCGCTCGAATGTTCACACGCGCCAGGCCCGGGCGCCTGACTGGTGCGATGGCCGCCGCGCCCGAGCGCAGGCAGCCGATTTTGAGTTGCTTGCCGAACTGCGCAAACATGTCCTTGAACTGCTCAGCTATGGCTACCGGCGCGCCTGCGCGCTGCTCAACAGGCAGCGCATGGCCAGCGGCTTGCCGCGCGTGAACCACAAGCGCGTTTATCGCCTGATGGCTGGCAATGGTTTGCTGCTCCCAAAAGCGCCCCGGCGCAGGCAATCGAGCAGACTGCACACAGGCAAGGTCGCCGCCAACGCCAGCGACCAGCGCTGGTGCTCGGACGGCTTTGAAATCAAATGCGATTCGGGCCAGACGGTGACCGCGACTTTTGCCAAGGACTGCTGCGACCGCAGGCATCCTGGCCTGGCGTGCCTGGGAGGGCAAGGGCCTGCCGGGCGAGCCGGTACGCGAGATGCTCATTGAAGCGGGTGGAAAAACGCTTTGGCGCCGTCGAGTCAGTGCCCAGCAGCCACGTACTGGAGTTCCTAAGCGACAACGGCAGTGCCTACGTTGCGGCACAGACGCGCCAGATGGCTAAAAGCCTTGGACTCAAACCCATCAACACACCGGTGTGCAGCCCGCAGAGCAACGGCATGGCCGAAAGCTTTGTCAACACCTTTCGCCGCGATTACCTCAGCCGTATGGACCTGAGCGATGCCTGCGCCGTGATGCGCCAGTTGCCCGCAGCGTTCGCGAGCACTTCAATGAGAGGCATCCGCACTCGTCCCTGAAAATGAAATCACCTCGGCAATTCAGGCAAGACCAAGCGGAAAAGCAATGCCAAAATCAACCGGCGCCATCCGCGTCAACTTGCGTATAGACCGTGTCCGGTTATACGGGGGCAAGACCAGTTCAGACTTCTTCGACTAGGTGTATGGTCCTGGGATGAGGTGACGGGGATCGGTTTTGAATATAGCTGGGTTTTTCTACCAAGCTTGCACAATGCTTTAGTACGGCGTTCTCCATCTCAGCGCCTTGAGGTGTTTGGAAAAGTTGAAGGCGCACACGAACGCGAGCACATGCGCCTTGAGGCTGTCTAGGTCTGGGTAGTGCAAAGTGGTTGACGACAATTACCTTGGCCGGTTGACGACAACTATGTTGGCCGGCTAGAGGCCTTCGCCGGGCGGGTCCGGGAGGCGGGGCTACCGTTGGACCTTCGACATCTATCGAAGGTAAACGGCAT
>JAQGLT010000098.1 GCA_028292745.1 Polaromonas sp.
TGCGGCCGGTCTCGCCGCTGGCCTGGCTGCCGATTGGCCTGCTGGTGTTCAAGGGCGCCGACCCGGCCGCGATCTGGACGATTTTCATCTGCTCGATCTGGCCCATGGTCATCAACACCGCCGTCGGCGTGCAGCGGGTGCCGCAGGACTACATGAACGTGGCGCGGGTGCTGAACCTGTCCGAATGGAAGATCGTCACCAGGATTTTGTTCCCCTCGGTGCTGCCGTACATGCTGACCGGCGTGCGGCTGGCCGTGGGCACCGCCTGGCTGGTGATTGTCGCGGCCGAGATGCTGACCGGCGGCGTCGGGATCGGCTTCTGGGTCTGGGACGAATGGAACAACCTGAACGTCAAGAACATCATCATCGCGATTTTCGTGATCGGCATCGTCGGCCTGGTGCTGGAATTTGCCCTGATCAAGCTCGCCACCGCGTTCACGTTTGAAGAAGTCAGGAACTGACCTGGCGCCCCACCCAAGGAACACCGACATGAACACCCCAGTCCACCCCAAGTACATCGACCTCCAGAATGTCGAGCAGGTCTTCAAGACCAAAAAGGGTCCGTTCTGCGCGCTGCAGAACGTCAACCTGACGGTCGCCAAGGGCGAATTCGTCGCCCTCATCGGCCACTCAGGCTGCGGCAAGTCCACGCTGCTCAACCTGATCGCCGGCCTGACCCAGCCCAGCCAGGGCGTGCTGCTGTGCGCCAACCGCGAGATCGGCGGCCCCGGCCCCGAGCGCGCGGTGGTGTTTCAAAATCATTCGCTGCTGCCCTGGCTGACCTGCTTTGAAAATGTTTATCTGGCGGTGGAACGCGTGTTCTCGGCCACCGAGAACAAGGCCCGGCTCAAGGCGCGCACCGATGCGGCGCTGGCGATGGTCGGCTTGACCGCAGCGGCGCAAAAGCGGCCCGGCGAGATTTCGGGCGGCATGAAGCAGCGCGTCGGCATCGCCCGGGCGCTGTCGATGGAGCCCAAGGTGCTGCTGCTCGACGAGCCGTTCGGCGCGCTCGATGCGCTGACCCGCGCCAAGCTGCAGGACGAGCTGCTGCAGATCGTGGCCAACACCCAGAGCACAGTGGTCATGGTGACGCACGATGTCGATGAAGCCGTGCTGCTGAGCGACAAGATCGTGATGATGACCAACGGCCCGTCGGCGACGATTGGCGAGGTGCTGAGCGTCGAGCTGCCGCGCCCGCGCAACCGGGTCGCGCTGGCCGAAAGCACCCAGTACCTGCACTACCGCAAGGCGGTCATCGACTTTCTCTACACGCGCCAGGCGCATGTGGAAAAGCTGACCGCCTGATTTTCAAGGTGCGGCTCGAAACCACCTTCCTGCTTCATCCCCGCAAAAGCGGGTAACCGGGAGGTGATTGCTTTGCACATCATTCCTATTTTCAAGAAGCCCATCCCGTGAACTTCTTCAAGCAATTCCTCAAGTCGGGGCACTCCCCCACCCTGTTTGCCGCCTTCCTGTATTTTTCGTTTTCGTGCTGCATCTGGGTGCTCAACGGCGCCATGGCGCCCTTTATTTCCGAAACCTTCAACCTCACCCCGGCGCAAAAGGGGCTGATGCTGTCGATTCCAATCATTGCCGGGGCGCTGATGCGCTTTCCGCTGGGCCTGCTGTCGCAGTACATCGGCCGCAAGAACGCCACGCTGGTCGAGATGGGGCTGATTGCCGTCGCCATGCTGTTCGGCTTCTTCTTCGTCAAGAGCTTCAACGACCTGCTCGCCATGGGCGTGCTGCTGGGCATCGCCGGCGCCAGCTTCGGCGTGGCGCTGTCGCTGGGCTCGGGCTCGTTCCCGGCGCGGCACAAGGGGCTGGCGATGGGCCTGGTGGGGGCCGGCAATGTCGGCACGGCGGTGTCGGTGCTGATTGCGCCGCCGCTGGCGCAGGCCTTCGGCTGGACCGCGGTATACGGCTTTGCCGCCGCCGCCATCAGCATTCCGATGGTCGTGATGATCGTGTTCGCCAAAGAGCCCGGCGACCTGGACAAGCATGCCAGCTTCAAGCAGCACATCGCCTGCCTGTATGAGAAAGACGGCTGGGCCTTCAGCCTGATCTACGCGGTGACGTTCGGCGGCTTCATCGGCCTGGCGACGTTTTTGCCGACCTATTACCACGACCAGTTCTCGGTCAGCAAGGTGCAGGCCGGCCAGCTGACCATGCTGGCGGCCTTCATGGGCGCGGCGCTGCGCGTGTTCGGCGGCTGGATCTCCGACCGCTGGGGCGGCATCAACACGCTGACGGTGGTGCTGGTCACGGTGGCCGCCAGCTTGCTGCTGTGCGGCATGGCCGGCACCTCGCTGGTGGCAACCACGCTGCTGGTGATGCTGTGCTTCGCCGCCTTGGGCGCGGGCAACGGGGCCCTCTTTCAACTGGTCCCGCTGCGCTGGCCCCTGGCCACGGCGGTGGCCGGTTCGATGATCGGCGAGATCGGTGCCCTGGGCGGCGGCCTGGTGCCCAGCGCGATGGGCCTGTCCAAGCAATACGGCGGCAGCTATGCCTGGGGGTTCCTGCTGTTTGCCGGTCTGGCGCTGGCGATGCTGGTGATGCTGCGGGTGATGCAGATTCGCTGGACCCGCACCTGGGCTGAAAAGGGCGGACGGGCGCGCAGCGCCTGAGCGAAGCAATGCAAAGCGCAGGGTGCTTTTGCCACCCTTTTGCAAGGCCAGAGCGGTTTCACCCTCACGGGCAACAGAAAAGCCGGGCCGCCTTGTTGCTCCTGAATTCATAGCTGCCTGCCAAGTCTCTGCCTGCGCTGGAGCCCGTTTTGATCAGAAACTGCGCATTTTCCTGGCTTTCCCGGTATTTCTTCTTCACCCAGCGGGGGGAAGGAGCCAGGCGGGGCCACGGCCACAAGGTGTTGCGATTCAGCAACTTTTGCCACCCGCCAGCGCGTCGCCTGCACAGACAGCGCGGAAAATGCATAGGCGCCTAGCGCGCGCCTGAAGCACCCTGGCGCTTGACCGCGTGGTCACTGACCGGACTTGGGCTTTGTCCGCGCAAATCCAGCGTCGGCCGTTATAGGGGCAGGCTTACCAGCTACAGGGAGTGACTGCAATGCACCAACATGAAAACCGGGCGGCAGCGGCCCAGGCGACAAACGGCTCCGACAGGCCAGTGCCGCTCCTGGCAGAGGTTGATTTCAAATGGCTGATGGCCGGACAGGGCTGGTGGATCGATCCGGCCCGGTTTCACCAGGACCCGGCGTATGCCGGCCACTTTTTAAAGCTGGCCCTGGCCTCGCCCTCCAGGGCCTTGCGCGATTGCGCGGCGTCCTTGCTGAGCCTGGTTGACGGCCGGGCGCGCTGAAGCGCCATGCGCCGGGCCGATGCCGGCCAGGCTTCAGGCTGAGCCGCCGCCTCTCGCGCCAGTCCGAAAAGCACGGCATCCAGGCCGGTCAACGCTTTGGCAAGGCCTTGCCCGCAGACTCCAGGTGGTCGCGCACCGCGCTGACGTGGTTGCCGACCTCGGCCACGGCCTGTATCAGCTCGGCCTCGGTGATGCTGAACTCCTTGCACCAGTACGCGCGCTCAAGCGAGTCCAGGGTTTCGACGCGACCGGGGTCGAGCGGTTGATAAGAAGTCGGATCGACAGGCATGGCGCCTCCTCTTCAGTGAATGGGCCGGACAGGTTAGCGGCGTTCAACCCGGCAGGCAATACCGTCTTTTGCGCGCCTGCCTGTTGGGCGTTTATTTCGGCAAAAACAGCAGCCAGTACACCAGCAGCAAATTAAACAGCGCCGACACCGCCAGCGCGACTTTCCAGACTGCCGCCGGGTCGCGCAGCATCAGCGGCGTGGGCTGCGGCGCGGTCAGGGGCCGCGACGCGCCGCGCTCCAGCGCCAGCAGCAACTCCTCGGCCGTTTCAAACCGCTGGCGCTTGTCGCGCGCGACGGCCTTGAGCACGATGTGGTCCAGCCAGATCGGCACCTCGGGGTTGAGGCGGCTGGGCGCCACCGGGTCGCGGTGGTAGCGGCCGGCCTGGTAAGGCAGCACTTCGCCATACGGCAGGCGGGCGGTCAGCAGCTGGTAGAGCGTCACGCCCAGCGCGAACAGATCGCTTTGCGCATCGGGCAGCTCCTCCTGGCCGCCGGCCCCCTGCACGCTGAACCCCCATTGCTCGGGGTTGATGAAGCTCGGCGTGCCGGCATGCAGCCGGCGCATCGCCTCGGGCTCGCGCCCGCTCAGCGCCACGCCCAGGTCGAGCAGGCGCAGCACGCCGTCCTCGCCCTGGTGCAAATTGGCCGGCTTGATGTCGCGGTGGATCACGCACTGGCGGTGCAGCCGGCCCAGCGCCCGGACGGTCTGGGTCGCCGCGCCCAGGGCCTGGCGAACGCTGAACCGGTGGCCGCGCGCCAGCAGCTGCTGCAGGGTTTCGCCGGCGTGCCAGTCGTACAGCAGGTAAAAGGCCGTGCGCTCCCGCCCGCCCGGCAGGCGCTCGTGAAGATGCACCAGATAGTCGGCCGCCTGGCCGCTTTGCATGCGGGCCGCCAGCCAGGCCTCATGCGCCAGCATGGCGCGCTCCTCTGCATCATGGGCCCGCGCCGGGTGCAGGGTCTTGAGCGCATAGAGCGTCCGGCTGCCGGGCCCCCGCACCTGGTACAGCACGTTGATGCCGTTGTCGGCCACCGTGGCGGTCACGCACAGGCCGTCGATCATCTCGCCCACCTTCAGGCGCGGCGCAACCGGCAGGCGTTGCGCGCTGCGGCAGACATCCTGCAGGCTCGCATCCAGCAGGCCCAGCACCCGCACGACGACGGCGGTGACGTTGTCGCCGCTGCCCGCGGCCAGGGCGGCATCCACCAGGCTCCGGCTGGCCAGCTGGGCGCTTGTTTGCATGCCCGGCAGGCCGGCCAGCGCCTGGAGCCGGCCTGCCGGCAGCGCGCCATGCACCCCGTCGGTGACGAGCACGAACACATCGCCCACCAGCAGCTCGTCCTGCAGGTAATCCACCACCACATGGTCCTCGGCCCCGACCGAGCGCAGCAGCTGGTGCCGCAAATCCGGGTGATTGACCACATGGTCATGGGTGAGCTGGCGAAGCGCGTCGCCGCGCAGCAGGTAGGCCCGCGAGTCGCCGACATGCGCCAGGGTGTAGGACTGGCCGCGCAGCACCAGCGCGGTCAGCGTCGTCAGCCCCATGACCGGCTGGCGGCGCCGGTTGATGCCGGCCAGCCAGGTGTTTTGCGCCCGGATGATGCGGTCCATCGCCACCGTGGTGTCCCAGGTTTCGGGCGTGGCGTAGTAGTCGCGCACCAGACTGGTGACGGTGGTCTGCGCCGCCTCCCTGCCCATGCCGCCGGCGCTCACCCCGTCGGCAATCGCCACGATGGAGCCCATGCCGTCTTGCCCAGGCCCGGGCAGCATGGCGGCGCAAAAATCCTCATTCAGGGGCTTGCGCCCGCCCAGGGTCGCGAAGCCGATGTCTAGGTGGAAAGCCATGCACCCAGCCTAGCAAGTTTCATGCATGCGTTTGGTGCATCGCGCGGCCATCGGCGTGCGGTTGCGTCAGGCCGCATGCCATGCGGTGCCGCAAGCTCAGCCGCGTTGGCCCGAAATGTAGTGCTCCAGCTGCTCGATGACGAATTTCTGCTCTGAAATGATGTCCTTCACCAGATCGCCGATCGAGATCAGGCCGATCAGCCGGTCTTTTTCCACCACGGGCAGGTGGCGCAGCCGGTTGTCGGTCATCAGCGCCATGCATTCCTCGCTGGTCTGGGTCGGCTTGACGAACATGACCGAGGTGGTCATGACATCGCGCACCTGGGTCAGCGCCGAGGTGCGCCCCTTCAGCGCGATCTTGCGGGCGTAATCGCGCTCGGTCACGATGCCGACCACCGCGCCGCCCTGCAGCACCAGCAAGGCGCCGATGTCCTTGTCGGCCATGCGTTGCAGCGCATCGAATACCGAGTCGTCGGGCCCGATGGCGTGCACGGTATTGTCGGGTTTGGTCTTAAGAATGTCGGCTACAACGGTCATGCGGTTACTCCCTCGAAATGATGACCGTCAAGTTTCAGGCCATATGCAATGCCAAGCAATAGCTGGGCCCGCCTGGAAGGCATCTTTTCGGTGCGGCCGGTTCTTTCTGCCGGTTTTTTTTCTTTATTGGCTGGGTTCTGCTGGGCCAGCCAAGCCGGCCACAGCCATGCACAGCCTGGATGCGCACATGCACCACTCTGGCACCCCGCGCCAGACCTATGCTTCTTTTTTAATAGCATCAGGCCCTTTTGATACAAGCGCCGGAAGCTGTTTTCATGCAAATTCCCGCACGGCGCAGGCAGCTGGCACGCCCCTTGCATGATTGCTGGCGCGGCCGATGCTGGCCGCACGCAGGCCCGATGCAATGGCGGATCGGGCCGACAGGACGATGGCGTCCCCACGGCAGTACCGGCCAGAGGCCTGTGCACCCCGTGCGGATGCCTTTTTTGTTTTTCGAACTGCCTACGGGGGTCATGATGAAGAAATCCAGACTGGTGATGATTGGCAACGGCATGGCCGGCGTGCGCGCGCTGGAGGAACTGCTGAAGATTGCGCCCGAGCTCTACGACATCACCGTGTTCGGCGCCGAGCCGCACCCGAACTACAACCGCATCCTGCTCTCGCCGGTGCTGGCCGGCGAGCAGACGCTGGACGAGATCATCCTCAACGACTGGTCCTGGTACACGGACAACCGCATCACGCTGCACGCCGGCTGGAACGTCACCGACGTGGACCGGGTGCGCCGCGTGGTGCATGCCAGCAACGCCGCTGGCGAAAAAATCAGCGCCGAGTATGACCGGCTGGTCATGGCGACCGGCTCCAACCCCTTCATCCTGCCGGTTCCCGGCAAAGACTTGGACGGCGTGCTGGCCTACCGCGACATCGCCGACACCCAGGCGATGATCGACGCCGCGCAGGTCTACAAGCATGCGGTCGTCATCGGCGGCGGCCTGCTGGGGCTGGAAGCGGCCAACGGCCTGATGAAGCGCGGCATGCAGGTCACGGTGGTGCATGTCATGCCGACGCTGATGGAGCGCCAGCTCGATGAAGTCGCCGGCAAGCTGCTGCAGAAATCGCTGGTCGAGCGCGGCATGAAATTTTTGATCGGCGCGCAGACCCAGGAACTCGTGGGCGGCGGCGGCGCAGACGGCCGGCGCGTCACGGCGGTCCGCTTCAAGGACGGCAGCGAAGTGCCGGCCGACCTGGTCTGCATGGCCGTCGGCATCCGCCCCAACACGGCGCTCGCCGAAAAAATGCGCCTGCACGTCAACCGGGGCATCGTGGTGAACGACACGCTGCAGACCACCACCGACGCCCGCATCTACGCCGTTGGCGAATGCGCCGCGCACCGGGGCATCGCCTACGGGCTGGTGGCGCCGCTCTTTGAGCAGGGCAAGGTGCTGGCCAACCACCTGGCGATGTTCGGCATCGGCCGCTACACCGGCTCGCTGACCTCGACCAAGCTCAAGGTCACCGGCATCGACCTGTTCAGCGCCGGCGAGTTCACGGGCGGGGACGGCACCGAGGAAATCGTCATGAGCGACCCGTTCGGCGGCGTCTATAAAAAGCTGGTCATCAAGGACGACAAGCTGATCGGCGCCTGCCTCTACGGCGACACGGTGGACGGCAGCTACTACTTCAAGCTGCTGCGCGACGGCCGCAGCGTCTCAGGCATCCGCGACAAGCTGATGTTCGGCGAATCCAACATCGGCGACACCGGCCACGAAGGCCACAGCAAGGCCGCCGCCATGCTGGACAGCGACGAGGTCTGCGGCTGCAACGGCGTGAACAAGGGCGCGATCTGCAAGGCCATCAAGGAAAAGGGCCTGTTCACGCTGGACGAGGTGCGCAAGCACACCAAGGCCAGCGCCAGCTGCGGCTCGTGCACCGGGCTGGTCGAGCAGATTTTGATGTTCACCGCCGGCGGCGACTATTCGGCCACGCCCAAGCTCAAGGCCCTGTGCGGCTGCACCGACCACGGCCACCAGGCGGTGCGCGATGCCATCCGCGCCCACAAGCTGCTGGCCATCGGCGAGGTGTACCGGTTCATGGACTGGCGCACGCCCAACGGCTGCGCCAGCTGCCGCCCGGCGGTCAACTACTACGTCACCAGCACCTGGCCCAAGGAGGCCAGGGACGATCCGCAGAGCCGCTACATCAACGAGCGCAGCCATGCCAACATCCAGAAAGACGGCACCTACAGCGTGATCCCGCGCATGTGGGGTGGCGAAACCTCTGCCTCCGAGCTGCGCCGCATTGCCGACGCGGTGGACAAATACAAGATTCCGACCGTCAAGGTCACCGGCGGCCAGCGCATCGACCTGCTCGGCGTGAAGAAGGAAGACCTGGTCAACGTCTGGAAGGACATCGGCATGCCGTCGGGCCACGCCTACGCCAAGGCGTTGCGCACGGTGAAAACCTGCGTGGGCAGCGAATGGTGCCGCATGGGCACGCAGGACTCCACGCAAATGGGCAAGGACCTGGAACGGGCGATGTGGCGCATGTACGCGCCGCACAAGGTGAAGTTCGCCGTCAGCGGCTGCCCGCGCAACTGTGCCGAGTCGGGCATCAAGGATGTCGGCATCATCGGCGTGGACAGCGGCTGGGAGATGTACATCGCCGGCAACGGCGGCATCAAGACCGAGGTGGCGCATTTCTTCACCAAGCTGAAAACCGCCGCCGAGGTGCTCGAATACACCGGCGCCTTCTGCGAGCTGTACCGCCAGGAAGGCTGGTACCTGGAGCGCACCGTGCACTACGTCAACCGCGTCGGCCTGGACCATGTGAAGAAAAAAATCCTGGATGACCATGAAGGCCGCAAGGCGCTGTGGGCGCAGCTGCAGTTCGCGCTCGACGGCGAGCCCGACCCGTGGTTCGACTTCAAGGAAGCCGCCGTGGACACGCGCCAGTTCATTCCGATCGCGCTGGTTTGATTTCATGAATGATTCACCAGCTAATTTCAAGCAAATAATGCCTGCAGCGCTTATCCCACCTGCGCAAGCAGCTACAAAAGGAATAGCAATGACCGAATGGACCACCATCTGCCGCGTAGAAGACATTCCGGTGCTCGGCGCGCGCCGGGTGTCGCGCCCCCGGGGCATGGCGGTTGCCGTGTTCCGCAACAGCGAGGACAAGGTGTTCGCCCTGCTCGACCGCTGCCCGCACAAGGGCGGCCCGCTCAGCCAGGGAATCGTCTTCGGCGAAACCGTCGCCTGCCCGCTGCACAACACGACCATCGGCCTGGCCGACGGCTGCGCCCGCGCGCCCGATGAAGGCTGCACGCCAAAGTTCGCCTGCAAGGTCGATGCCGGGCAGGTCTACCTGGACGCGGGCGAGCTGGCCACGCTGGCGCTGGATTTGCAGCCGCCCCGGGCCGGGCCGGGCGCCTCCACGGGCGCGGTCGGCGACCAGACCTTCGACGTGCAGGCGCCCCACACCGCGTGAAGCCTGAAATGCGCCTGCCCACCGGAGCTGCCATGCTTGAGACGCAATCCACCTGTCCCTACTGCGGCGTCGGCTGCGGCGTGATCATCGAGTCGCGCGCAAACGAGATCACCGGCGTGCGGGGCGACCCCGACCATCCGGCCAACTTCGGGCGGCTGTGCACCAAGGGCTCGACCCTGCACCTGACGGCATCCAGCGCGGTGACGCGCCAGACGCGGCTGCTGCATCCGATGCGGCGCGCCCACCGGCATGCGGCGCCCGAGCGGCTGTCATGGGACGGCGCGCTGGATTTCGCCAGCGAAAGCTTCGCCCGCATCATCGGCGAGCACGGACCGGATGCCGTCGGCTTTTACATTTCAGGCCAGCTGCTGACCGAGGACTATTACGTCTTCAACAAGCTGGCCAAGGGCCTGATTGGCACCAACAACATCGACAGCAACTCGCGCCTGTGCATGAGCAGCGCGGTGGCCGGCTACAAGCAGACGCTCGGCGCCGATGCGCCGCCGGCCTGTTATGACGACGTGAACCATGCGCAATGCCTGTTCATCGCCGGCAGCAACACCGCCTTCGCGCATCCGATCCTGTTCCGGCGCATCGAGGACGCGCGGGCCGCCAACCCGGCGATGAAGATCATCTATGTCGATCCGCGCCGCACCGACACCGCCGAAATCGCCGACCTGTATCTGCCTCTCCAGCCCGGCACCGATGTGATGCTGTTCAACGGCATGCTGCACATCATGCTGTGGGAAGGCTGGACCGACGCGGCGTTCATCGCCGCGCACACCAGCGGCCTGGAGGCGCTCAAGGCCACGGTGCGCGACTGCACCCCCGACCTGGCGGCCCAGACCTGCGGCATCGCCAAGGAAGACCTGTTTGAAGCCGCCCGGCTGTTCGCCACCTCGGCCGCCACGCTCAGTCTGTACTGCCAGGGCCTGAACCAGTCGAGCAGCGGCACCGCCAAGAACGCGGCCCTCATCAACCTGCACCTGGCCACGGCCCAGATCGGCAAGCCCGGCGCCGGGCCGTTTTCCCTCACCGGCCAGCCCAACGCCATGGGCGGGCGCGAGGTCGGCGGCATGGCCAACCTGATGAGCGGTCACCGCGACCTGGCCAACCCGGCGCACCGGGCCGAAGTCGCCTCGGCCTGGGGCGTGCCCTCGGTCCCCGACAAGCCGGGCAAAACGGCGGTCGAGATGTTCCAGGCCGCCGCCGACGGCGAGATCAAGGCGCTGTGGATCGCCTGCACCAATCCGGCGCAGTCCATGCCCGACCAGGCCCTGGTGCGACGCGCGCTGGCCCGCGCCGAGCTGGTCATCGTGCAGGAGGCCTTCTCCACCACGGCGACTTGCGACTATGCCGACCTGCTGCTGCCCGCCACCACCTGGGGCGAAAAGACCGGCACCGTCACCAACAGCGAACGCCGCATCAGCCGGGTGCGGCCCGCCGTGGCGGCGCCGGGCGAGGCGCGGCACGACTGGTCGATAGCGGTTGATTTTGCAAGGCGGCTGGAGTTGGTACTCCCCGCTCCCGTTTTACTCCCTCCCCCGCTGGGGGAGGGCTGGGGTGGGGGCAGCACGGTCAACGCTGCCAGCCTGTTCAACTATTCGACAGCCGAATCCATCTGGAACGAGCACCGCGAACTGACGCGCGGACGCGACCTGGACATTACCGGCATGAGCTACGCCCTGCTGGAGCAAGCGCCCCAGCAATGGCCGCTGAAGGAGGGCCAGACCGCTGGCCAGGCGCGCCTCTACGAGGACGGCGTATTTGCCACGGCCGACGGCCGGGCCCGGTTTGCCAACACTGCCTACCAGCCGGTTGCCGAGCCGCGTGAATCGCGTTACCCCTTCTCGCTGACGACAGGCCGCCTGCGCGACCAGTGGCATGGCATGAGCCGCACCGGCACGCTGGGCCGCCTGTTCGGCCATGTGGCCGAGCCGTGCGTGCAGATGCATGCGCAGGACATGGCCAGGCGCCTGCTCAAGGACGGCGACCTGGTGCATGTGACCTCCAGGCGCGGCTCCCTCGTCATCCCGGTGCAGGCATGCGCCGAAGTGGGCCTGAGCCAGGCCTTCATGGCGATGCACTGGGGCGGCGAATACTTGAGCGGCCTGTCCAGCATCGGCCAGCCGCTGGCCGGCGTGAACGCCCTCACCACCTCGGCCCACTGCCCCACGTCCGGGCAGCCCGAGCTCAAGCATGCGGCCGTCAAGGTCCTGAAGGCCGAACTGCCCTGGTCGCTGCTGGCGATGGCCTGGCTGCCCGAGGACGGCGCGCTGGCCGCCCGCGAGCAGCTCAAACCCCTGATGGCGGCTTTCCCCTTTACCAGCTGCGTGCCGTTCTCCAACAACAGGCCGCTGGCCGATCGCCAGGGCGAACGCACCGGCGTGCTGTTTCGCGCCGCCGCCCACGAGGCGCCCGCCGACGAGTTGCTGGCCCGGCTGGAGCGCATTCTCGGCCTGGACGGCGCCTACATCCTGCGCTATGCCGACCGCAAGAAAGGCCAGCGCCGCACCGTGCGGCTGGCACGCACCCACGAGCGGGCCGAGCTGACCGGCTTTGTGCTGGCCGGCGACACCAGCGCCCAGGCCTGGATCACCACGCTGCTGAAGGACGAGCTGCCCGCGCAGGCCTACGGCCGGCTGCTGCTGCTGCCCGGCGCCAAGCCGCCGGTGGCGGTGCAGTCGCGCGGCCAGCTGGTGTGCAGCTGCCTGAATGTCACCGACAGCGCCATCGACGACCATCTGGCGCGCCTCGGCCCCGGCCTGGGCCCTGCCGACAGCGACGAGGCGCGCCTGGCCTCGCTGCAGGCGGCGCTGAAATGCGGCACCAATTGCGGCTCGTGCATTCCCGAGCTCAAGCGCCGGCTGCGCTCGGCGCGCACCGCCATGGCGACCGCCCTGCCCGCCGCGCCGCGCGCGGTCATCCCGATCAAGCAGGTGGCCTGAGCGGCGCAATCCGTGCACCAGCATGGGGCGCCCACACGGCAGCCAGGCGCTTGACAGGAAACCGGCCGACTTCACGGACAATCGCACCATGGGTATCAGCCACTACATCAAAGAAATCGGGCGCGGCAAGGACGGCGCCCGCTCCCTCTCGCGCGAACAGGCTGCCGACCTGCTGGGCCAGGTGCTCGACGGCGCGGTGACCGACCTGGAAATCGGCGGCTTTTGCCTGGCCATGCGCATCAAGGGGGAAACACCCGAGGAAATGGCCGGCTTCCTGGACGCCGTTCAGCAGCGCCTGAACCTGCTGCCCGCCAGCGGCAGCCCGACGGTCGTGCTGCCCAGCTACAACGGCGCCCGCAAGCTGCCGGTCCTCACGCCGCTGCTGGCGCTGCTGCTGGCCCGCGAGGGCATGGCCGTCGTGGTGCATGGCACGCCCACCGAAAGCAAGCGGGTTTTCTCATCAGAAGTGCTCACAGCGCTTGATGTGCCTGCACTGGCAGCTATCAAACCAATAGCGCCAGGCGAAGTGGTGTTCGCGCCGACCGAACTGCTCAGCCCGGCGCTCAAGCGGCTGCTCGACGTGCGCCGCGTCGTCGGGCTGCGCAATTCGGCGCACAGCCTGGTCAAGCTGATGAACCCGGCGGCCGGCAAGTCGCTGGTGGTCAGCAGCTACACCCATCCCGAATACGCCGTGTCGATGGCGGCCACTTTCGCGCTCGTCGGGGCCAACGCCATGCTGCTGCGCGGCACCGAGGGCGAGGGCGTGGCCGACGCGCGCCGCTCGCCGCAGATGCTCGGCTTCATTGGCGGGCAGCGCACGGTGGTCCAGGAGGGCCTGCGGGGCACCCTGCCCTCGGTGCCCGACCTGCCCAAGGCCATCGATGCGGCGAGCACGGCAGCCTATATCCGCGCGGTGCTGGCCGGCACCAGCCCCCTGCCGCCCGCAATCGCGCAGCAGGTGGAACACATCTTGCATCTGGTCCGGCAACTATGAATATCCCTACTTCCACCGGCGCGAATGGCACGGTCACCCTGGTCGGCGCTGGCCCGGGCGACCCCGAACTGCTCACCCTCAAGGCGCTCAAGGCGATCCAAAACGCCAGCGTGCTGTTCGTCGATGACCTGGTCAGCGACGAGATCGTGGCGTTTGCCGCGCCTGGCGCCCGCATCGTCTATGTCGGCAAGCGCGGCGGCTGCAAGTCCACGCCGCAGGCCTTCATCGAAAAGCTCATGCTGTCGGCGGCCCGCGAAGGCGAGACCGTTGTTCGCCTCAAGGGCGGCGACCCCTTTATTTTCGGCCGTGGCGGTGAGGAGGTCGAGCACCTGCAGGCCGCCGGCATCCAGGTCAACGTCGTCAACGGCATCACCTCTGGCCTGGCGGCGGTGACTTCGCTGGGGGTGCCGCTGACGCACCGCCGGCATGCGCACGGCGTGGTGTTCGTCACCGGCCATGCCAAGCCCGGCGACATCGGCACCGACTGGCGCGCCCTGGCCGCCACGGCCCACAGCGCCCGCCTCACGCTGGTGATCTACATGGGCGTGAGCGGCGCCAAACACATCCAGAACGAATTGCTGGCCGGCCTGCCCGCGGCAACGCCGGTCGCGGTGGTGCAGAACGCCACCTTGGCGAGCCAGCGCCACATCACCACCACGCTGGGCGCGCTGGCCGGCGCCATCAGCGAAGCCGGCCTGTCCAGCCCGTCGATCATCGTCGTCGGCGACGTGGTCAGCGCGCTGGCGCAGGCAGCGGCGCATCCGCACGCGCGGCGCACCGGCTGAGCCCAGCCCGCAGGCGCAAATCTTTTCATACGGTCGAGCCGAAAAAACGAATACCTTCACGATCCCGCCAGTGCTCGTCAAGCCGTGGCGGGCTCACGGGCACTACCGCCCGGCTACACTTCCGTTTTTTTATATACAGCGCCACAACGGCCAGCCGCTATGCTTTGTATAGCTGCCAGCGCCCGTTCTACCTGCGCCAGAGGCCGATTTGACTTATAAATTCGATGTTGTCGTGATCGGCGCGGGTGCCGCCGGGCTGTTTTGCGCTGGCCAGGCCGGCCAGCGGGGCTTGCGCGTGCTGCTGCTGGACCACAGCGACAAGGTGGCCGAAAAAATCCGCATCTCCGGCGGCGGGCGCTGCAACTTCACCAACCGCGATGCCACGCCGGCCCAGTTCCTGAGCGAGAACCCGCACTTTTGCCGCTCGGCCCTGTCGCGCTACACACCGCAGGACTTCATCGAATTGCTGCAAAAGCACGGCGTTGCTTTTCACGAAAAGCACAAAGGCCAGCTTTTTTGCGACCGCTCGGCCGAGGACATCATCAACCTGCTGCTGGCCGAATGCGCTGCCGGCCAGGTGACGCACTGGCAACCGTGCAGCATCAAAAGCGTGGTTTACGCAGACAGTGCAAGCGCTGGCCGCTATCAATTACACAGCGACCGGGGCTTGATCGAAGCGCCGCAAGTCGTGATTGCCACCGGCGGCCTGTCGATTCCGAAGATCGGCGCGACCGATTTCGGCTACCGGCTGGCCAAGCAGTTCAACTTGCGCCTGGTCGAGCCCAGGGCTGGTCTGGTGCCGCTGACCTTCGACGGCGACCACTGGGCGCCCTACGCCCAGCTGGCCGGCCTGGCGCTGCCGGTGCGGATCGAAACCGGCCCGGCAGACGCTACTTTGAAGCAGCGCAAAAAAGCGGCGGTGTTTTCCGAAGACTTGCTGTTCACCCACCGGGGCCTGAGCGGCCCGGCGGTGCTGCAAATCTCCAGCTTCTGGCGCGAAGGCCAGCCCATCCGCATCAACCTGGCGCCGGACGCCGACCTGGCCGCCCTGCTGCTGCGCGCCAAGGCCACGTCGAAAAAGCTGATCGCCAACGAACTCGCCAGCCTGGTGCCCAGCCGCCTGGCCGACGCCTGGGCCAGCCAGGACGCCGCGCTGCAGCGGCCCATCTGCGACGCCACCGACAAGGCGCTGCAGGGCCTGGCGCAACGCCTGAGCGACTGGCAGCTCACGCCCAACGGCTCGGAAGGCTACCGGAAAGCCGAAGTGACCGTCGGCGGCGTCGACACCCGCGACCTGTCGTCGCAGACGATGGAGTCGAAGCAGCCCGGCCTCTACTTTATCGGCGAGGTGGTGGACGTGACCGGCTGGCTCGGCGGCTACAACTTCCAGTGGGCCTGGGCCAGCGGCTTGGCCTGCGCCGAGGCGCTGGCGGCAAGGCGGGCTGAACTGGCGCTATGATGCGCGGTTATGGTCAGTTTTCTGACTGCTATAATCTTAGGCTTTGCTAGCAAACCCGCACCTGGCCTGATCCTGATCAGATCAATTAAGGTGCACATCCTTTGGATCAATTCATCAATGACCACCATTCGCGTAAAAGACAACGAACCCTTTGACGTGGCGCTGCGCCGCTTCAAACGCACCATCGAAAAACTCGGCCTGCTGACCGATCTGCGCGCCCGCGAGTTCTACGAAAAGCCCACCGCCGAGCGCAAGCGCAAGAAGGCTGCTGCCGTCAAGCGCAACTACAAGCGCATTCGCGCCATGCAGTTGCCCAAGAAGCTGTATTAATCAGAACTGATTTTTCGCCTTCCGGCAGCCCAAGCCCGCAAGAGGACGCTCTGCGGGCTTTTCTGTTTTCAGCGCCCTCTTTTATCCTTTACCCGCACCTTTCAGGAGCCCTGCCATGACACTCAAAGAAAAAATCACCGAAGACATGAAAACCGCCATGCGCGCCAAGGACAGCGAACGCCTGGGCACGATCCGGCTGCTGCTGTCGGCCATCAAGCAAAAGGAAGTGGATGAGCGCGTGGTGGTGGACGATGTGATGGCGGTGGCCATCGTGGACAAGCTGATCAAGCAGCGCAAGGATTCGATCGAAGCCTTTCAGAAGGCCGAACGCAAGGACCTGGCCGACAAGGAAGCGGCAGAGCTTCTGGTGCTGCAAGCCTACTTGCCTGCCCGCCTGAGCCCCGAGGAAGTCACGGCGGAGGTCAAGGCGATTGTTGCCTTACTCGCCTTGGAACTAGGCCGCGCCGTCGGTCCAGCCGACATGGGCAAGGTCATGGGCGCTGTCAAAGCCCAGCTGGCCGGCAAGGCCGACATGGGCCAGGTCTCGGCGGCAGTCAAGGCAGCGCTGGCGGGCTAAACCGCCAAGAAAATCAGCTTGTTCTGTCTGCTTCGGCAGCACCCGACGAAAAGAAAAATTTAACGATGGCTGCAAAAGCCAGCCCGGCTTGTGCCACGGTGGCGGCAATCAACGCCATCAGGCGTGTTGCCGTCAACCACCTTGTAGTCGGAAAAATGGCCCACCACCCAAGCCACCAGCACCAGTAGGTAAACGCCTCCATTGAGCCAGGTGAACACCTTGACGACAGCTTGAATCAAGGTGTCCTGCTGGGCACTGTGCTTGCGCCAGCGCCTTTCACTTAGGCTTGCCTCTTCCAGCGAATTGTCCGCCGACAACCCTGGAATCGTCTCGGTCTCGCGCGGCTCTCCTGGCGCGACCATAAGTCAGCCAGGCATCACGATTTCGCGAATGCTGCCATCAGGGCTCTGGATCAAAACCTTGCCACCTTTTCCTTGGTGGCCTCGGTGATGAAGTCGGCGATGGCCAGACTGCGCCGCATGGCTTCTCCGCCAGTAGGCGTATCGAAACGCTTTTGCAGCCGCTGCAGAGCCTGGTCGGTGCTGGAGCCGACATCAAACTTCAATACACGTACATCAGCCATGCGATCACCTCGTTGGAAAAACTTGATAAACCAATATAAAACTATAAAGGTGAATTTTTAATACTTCAAATTGACCTTTTTATCACTGCCAATCAACTCCCGGCCACCTTCATCCGGTTGACCAGAATCGACCCGACGGTCTTGGCGCCATAGTTGTAGGTGTCGGCGCCCACGGCCTGAATCCCCAGCAGCATGTCCTTCAAGTTTCCGGCAATCGTGATTTCTTCCACCGGAAATGCGATCTCGCCGTTCTCGACCCAAAACCCGGAGGCACCGCGCGAATAGTCGCCGGTCACATAGTTCACGCCCTGCCCCATCAGTTCGGTGACGAACAGGCCCCGGCCCAGCTTGCGCAGCATGGCGTCCAGGTCGTCGCCAGCCCGCGTCTTGCGGCTCGTGAGGGTCAGGTTGTGCGAGCCGCCGGCGTTGCCAGTGGTCCGCATGCCCAGCTTGCGGGCCGAGTAGGTGCTCAGGAAATAGCCTGCCACGCGTCCGGCATCGACCACCTGGCGGGCGCTGGTCTTGACGCCCTCGTCGTCGAATGGCGAACTGCCCTTGCCCTTGAGCAGGTGCGGATCTTCGCTGATGTCGATGTGTTTCGGAAAAGCCAGCTTGCCCATGCTGTTGGCGAGAAACGTGCTTTTTCGGTACAGCGCACCGCCGCTCACCGCCTGCACGAAGCCGCCCAGCAGGCCGGCGGCCAGCGGCGACTCGAACAGCACCGGGCATTCGACGGTCGGAATCTTGCGGCTTTTCAGGCGGGCCAGCGCACGTTCGGCGGCATAGCGGCCGACGGCTTCGGGCGCGGCGAGCTCGCGGAAGTCGCGCATCGAGCTGTACCAGGCGTCGCGCTGCATCTGCTTGCCCTTGCCGGCAATCGGCGCCACCGACAGGCTGTGGCGCGAGCTGGCATAGCCGCCGCGAAAGCCTTTGGTGTGGGCGCTGAAAAAATGGCTTTGCTGGGCCGACACGCCCGCGCCTTCGCTGTTGGTGATCAGGCGGGAGGTCTCCATGGCAGCGGCTTCGCACTGCAGGGCGAGCTGAGCGGCTTCCTCGGAAGTGAGGGTCCAGGGGTGGAACAGGTCGAGCGCGCGATGCTCATGGGCAATGTCCTGCTCGTCGGGCAGGCCCGAGGTGTCGTCTTCGGCCGTGAACCGCGCGATGTCATAGGCCGCCTTCACCGTCTGCTGGATCGCGGCTTTTGAAAAATCGCTGGTGGCGGCATTGCCGCGCTTCTTGCCGACATACACGGTGATGCCGAGGGATTTGTCCCGGTTGCGCTCGACCGATTCCAGCTCGCCCTTGCGCACGCTGACCGACAGGCCGCAGCCTTCGGACGCCTCGGCGGCGGCGTCGGTCGCGCCCAGCTTTTTCGCATGGCCGAGCGCGGTATCGACCAGGTCCTCGAAAAATTCGCGGTGGTAACTGAAACCCGCCTCAGGCTGGCTGGCTTTCCTTGGGGAAGTCGTGCGGGGGGAACGGGCAATGGATTTTTGGGTCATAGGGGTAGCTATGATACTGACTGCCATGAACACCAAAAATACAAAGCCCGTTCCCAAGGCCATCAAAGGCTACTGGTCCAACGGCCGGTTCGTGAAACCCGAAGAAATCGCCCTGGAGGAAGTGGGCCCGCCCAGCAAGACCCAGCTCAAGGCCGAGGCCGGCGAAAAGCAGGCCCTCGGCGAAGCGCTGCTGACCTTGCGCGCCGACCTGATGGCCCGTCTCGACCTGCCCGAAAAGCTGCTCGACGCGCTTGCCCAGGCCCGAAAAATCACCAACTTCGAGGGCCGGCGCCGCCAGATGCAGTTCATCGGCAAGCTGATGCGCCCGCTTGACGCGGAGCCGATCCGCGCTGCGATTGACGAGCAGGCCAACGGCTCGGCCGACTTGACGCTGGCCCTGCACCTGGCCGAGCAGTGGCGCGACAAGCTGATTGCCTCGGACGAGGTGCTGAGCGACTGGCTCACCGAATACCCGGCGACGGATTCGCAGCAGCTGCGCGCCCTGATCCGCCAGGCCCGCAAGGACATTGCCAAGCCGGAAAGCCCAGGCGAGGCGCCGCGCCACGGCAAGGCTTACCGCGAAATCTTCCAGTTGGTGAAGCTGGCGATGGCTGCGCAAGCCGGCGCACCCGACACACCTGCATGACAAGCGCCGACACTTCCGCTGCCGGCTACGATGCGGTGAAAGTCGGCATTGTCTCGGTGAGTGACCGCGCCTCCAGCGGTGTTTACCTCGACAAGGGCCTGCCGGCTCTGAAGGACTGGCTGGTGCGCGCCCTGCACAACCCGCTCACCTTCGAGGAGCGGCTGATTCCCGACGAGCAGGCGCACATCAGCGTCACCCTGATCGAGCTGGTCGATGCCGGTTGTTCGCTGGTGCTGACCACCGGCGGCACCGGCCCCGCGCCGCGCGACGTGACGCCCGAGGCCACGCTGGCCGTGGCGCACAAGGAGATGCCCGGCTTTGGTGAGCAGATGCGGCAGATCAGCCTGAAATTCGTGCCCACCGCCATCTTGTCGCGCCAGGTCGCGGTGATTCGGGGCAACAGCCTGATTCTCAACCTGCCCGGCCAGCCCAAGGCGATTGCCGAAACGCTGGAGGGCTTGAAGAACGAAGCGGGCGAATCGGTGGTGCCCGGCATTTTTGCCGCCGTGCCTTATTGCATCGACCTGATCGGCGGGCCCTACCTGGAGACCCGCAGCGACGTCTGCCAGGCTTTTCGGCCCAAAAACGCGGTGCGCACGCCAAAATAAGCATCAAACAGTGCCCTGGCGTAGTCAGGTCATGCGCTGACAGCTATCAAAACAATAGCATTTCTTCAGCGGCCGCCAGTGCCAGTGCGCGGTTGCCCGTTCATTTCCCGACCAGCTGGTTCAGCTTGTCGGCCTCGAAATTTTCCTGCAGGGCGGCGTCCTTGGGTACGCAGTCTTTTTTTGCGGTCATTGACGAGCCGGACAGCTTTTCAATCGCCTGCCACAGCAGCGCGATCTGGTGTTCCTGGCCCGAGGCGTTGTCGATCAGCCCGCGCAGGGCCTGGCTCAGCGGATCGTCGCTTTGCGTCACGCCGTAGGCTGAAAACCCCATCTGGCTGGCGGTCTGCTCGCGCTTCACGTCGGCACCGGCCTGGATGACGCGGGCCGGGTTGCCGACCGCCGTCGCGCCTGCCGGCACCGGCTTGACGACCACCGCATTCGAGCCGATCCGGGCGCCGTCGCCGACGGTGAAGCCGCCCAGCACCTGCGCGCCCGCGCCCACCACCACGTTTTTACCGAGCGTGGGATGGCGCTTGGCGCCCTTGTACAGCGCGGTGCCGCCCAGCGTGACACCCTGGTAAATCGTGCAGCCGTCGCCGATTTCCGCCGTCTCGCCCACGACCACGCCCATCGCATGGTCAAAAAAAACGCGCTCGCCAATTCGGGCGCCGGGATGGATCTCGATGCCGGTCCAGGCGCGCGTCAGGTGCGAGATGAACCGCCCCAGCCATTTCAGGCCATGCATCCAGCACCAGTGTGCCCTCCGGTGCAGGATCACCGCATGCAAGCCGGGGTAGCAGGTCAGCACCTCCCAGCGCGTGCGGGCGGCCGGGTCGCGTTCGAGGATGCACTGGATGTCGGAGCGGAGTCGGGAGAACATGAGCACGAGTTTAGGAGGCGGCAGGGGTATCGGCTGGCGCCGGCGGATTGCCCCGGACAGGCACAGTCTTATCGGCCGACGGGCGCGCCGCCAGCATGGCCTTGGCGACGCCGCGCAGGATGTGGATTTCCTCCGAGCTGAGACCGGCGCGGTTGAACAGCTGGTTCAGGCGCGGCATGAGTTTCTTGGGCGATGCCGGGTCCAGGAAACCAATGCCGATCAGCGCCTCTTCCCAATGCCGGAGCATGCCGCTGACGGCGGCCGCATCGGCCAGCCGGGGCTCGGCCGCCGCCGCCTGCACGGAAAAGCCACCCAGCGCTTCGCGCCAGTCATAGGCGATCAGCTGCACTGCCGCACCCAGGTTGAGCGAGCTGAAGCTCGGGTTGGTCGGGATGCTCAGCGCCACATGGCAGCGATAGACATCCTCGTTCTGCATGCCGAAACGCTCGGAGCCGAACAAAAAAGCAACCGAATCGGGCTTTTGCGCATTCTGCGCCTGCGCAGTCAGCTCTTTATTTGATAGCGTATCGCCCGAACCCAGCAGTTCGGCGAAATGCGCGCGCGGTGCCCGTGTTGGCGGGCCAAAGTCGCGCGGCGTCATGGCGGTGGCGCAGAGGTGGGCCATGCCGTCCAGCGCTTCGTCGAGTGTCTCAACAATCCGCGCGTTGCTCAGCACATCGAGCGCGCCGCTGGCCCGCTGGATGGTTTCCTCGCGCCGCAGCACATTGGCCCAGCGCGGCGCCACCAGCACCAGGTCGTCAAAGCCCATGACCTTCATGGCGCGGGCGGCGGCGCCCACATTGCCGGCGTGGCTGGTGTTGATCAGGATGAAGCGGGTTTTCATGAATGAAGCGGCAACTGAAAAAAAAGAAGGAAGGCGCCGGGCCGCGCACGGGTCAAGCCGCAGGCGCGTCGGGGTGCGTCAAGGCAGGAAGCGGTGATTGTCGCCGGTCTTTTTGACGCGGCCTCAGCGATCCGCGAAGCCACCGCCAGACAATGAACCGGTAAAATAGCCGGTTTTCTGCCTGCCCGGTTACCGGGCTGCAGCCTTGGCTGTTTTTCCTGGCCGCTCTTTACCATCCTTTATGTCCAGCAACCTACATCCCATGCTCAACGTGGCCGTCAAGGCTGCGCGCGCCGCCGGCGCCCTCATCAACCGTGCCGCGCTTGACGTTGAAGCGGTCCGTGTGTCGCTCAAGCAGACCAACGATTTCGTCACCGAAGTCGACCAGGCCGCCGAAAGCGCGATCATCGAAACCCTGCTGACGGCCTATCCGGGCCACGGCATCCTGGCCGAAGAATCGGGCGGCGAGCATGGCGCAAAGGATTCTGAATTCGTCTGGATCATCGATCCGCTGGACGGCACCACCAACTTCATCCACGGCTTTCCTTTCTACTGCGTCAGCATTGCGCTGGCGGTGCGCGGAAAAATCGAGCAGGCCGTGGTCTACGACCCGACCCGCAACGATATCTACAGCGCCAGCAAGGGCCGTGGTGCCTACGTCAACGACCGCCGCATCCGTGTCGGCAAGCGCACCCGGCTCCAGGAATGCCTGATTTCGACCGGCTTTCCCTACCGTCCCGGCGACAAGCTCAAGCCCTACCTCAACATGCTGGGCGAAGTCATGAGCCAGTGCGCCGGCGTGCGCCGCCCCGGCGCCGCGGCGCTGGACCTGGCCTATGTGGCGGCGGGCTTCACCGACGGCTTTTTTGAAACCGGCCTGCACCCCTGGGACGTGGCGGCCGGCTCGCTGCTCATCACCGAGGCGGGCGGCCTGATCGGCAACTTCACCGGCGAGGCGGACTTCATGGACCACGGCGAATGCGTGGCCGGCAACCCGCGCATCTATGGCCAGCTGGTGGGCACGCTGGGCAAGTACAGCAAGTTTGCCGGCGCCGGCGACAAGGCCAATGTGCGGCAGGCCCTGCAGGACGGAGCAGACACGCCCGCCGCGCCGGACACTGCCGCGCCAGGCAGCGACGCTGTGGAGCCAGCCGCCGCCGCTGCCAAGCCGACCCTCAAGGCCAAGCGCAACAAGGCCGGCGATGCAGGCGCCATCGAGGCCCACGCAGCAACCGCCGCCGCCGCGCCCGACACCGCATCTGCCGCCCTCCCCGACGCGCCGTTCTAGCCTGACGCTGGCGATTCAAGGGTGATAGGTTTGCCCGCCGTCACGCGCCCTCGGTCTGTGGGCGGCATGGCCGAGCCGCCTGGCTCGGTTTGCCGCTAGCGCGGAACGCCTGCAACGGTCGAACTCGCCGCAGAAACCGCCCCTCATGCCAACGGCTCCACGTCTTCGCAGCGGCCCCTTTTCATGAAGCGCGCTTCCACGAAGCCGGCCTTCCCGGCCCGGCTGGCAGCCGGGCTGCGTGGCAAGGCGCATCACGCGGTGCGGGTGGCCCTGAGCCAGTACGTCGCCAATGGCCTGAGCGTCTCGCTCGGGCTGGTGCTGATCATGCTGGCGCTGTTTGAACTGGCGGGCCTGACCGCCGCAGCCAGCGCGGCCGTGGGCATCGTCATCACCAGCCTGCCGGACCTGCCCTCGCCGCGGCGGCGCAAGGTCATGCAGGTGCTGCCCGCGCCCGTGCTGGGCACGCCGCTGTTCCTGCTGGTGCAGCTGGCACGCCACAACGACCTGCTGCTGGGCTGCGTGCTGGCGGCCGGAACCTTTCTAGCGGTGATGGTGATGGCCTGGGGCAAGCGCGGCGGGCCGATCACTTTTTCGCTGCTGTTTTCCATGCTGTTTTCCATGGCCGCGCCGCCCATGGATTCGCTGCGGGAGGTTGTTTCGCACACCGGCTGGTTTGCGCTCGGCGCCGCGCTCTACCTGCTCTGGGCGGTGCTGACCACGCACCTGCTCAACCCGCGCTTCAGGGCGCAGCTGCTGGCCGAATGCCTGCACAGCTTTGCCCAGATCCTGCGCACCCAGGCCCAGCGCTTCGGCCCCGAGCCCAACCACCATGCGCTGCTCGAAGCCATGCTGGACCTGCAGGCCAGCTTTGCCGACCAGCTGCAGGGCGCCCGCGACGTGGTGCTGGAGTCGCCGACCACGCCGGCGCGCCAGCGCCATGCGGCGATGCTGCTCAGCCTGCTCGAAGCCCGCGACCACCAGCTGGCCTGCGACCTGGACCTCGATGTGCTGCTGGAGCAGCAGGCCGGCGCGCCGGTCCTGCCTGCGCTGCGCCATGCGCTGAACGCCACCGCCGACGAACTGCAGGCCCTCGGCATGGCGCTGCTGCTCGGCCGGCGCGAGCTGTCGATCCGCCCCATCCCGGACTTGCGGCCGCAGCTCGCGGGCGCCTTGCCGCCGCGCCCGGCCACCGCCTCGCCCGTGGCGCCGCAACCGGCCCGCACCGACGCGCCCGACATGGCCGCGCTGCTGCACAACATGGCCGACCGCATCGGCCACATCAACGACGAGGCGGTCAAGATGGCCGGACTGGCGCGCGGCGAGGTCGCGCCCGAGCTGAGCCTGGTACGCAACCAGTGGCAACTGTTCGTCAGCGCCACGACCTGGAGCTGGAAGCCGCTGCTCGGGCAGCTCGGCTGGCGCGCGCCCACCTTGCGCTACGCCCTGCGCGCCACGCTGGCGGTGGCCGCCGGTTATGCCGTGGCCCTGCACCTGCCCTGGGCCACCCACGACTACTGGATACTGATCACCATCGTTGTGGTGATGCGCGGCAACCTGGCGCAGACCCTGCAGCGCCGCAATGCGCGCGTGGCCGGCACCGTGCTCGGCTGCCTGCTGGTCGTGCTGTTGCTGATGGCCCATCCCGGCGCCAAGACGCTACTCCTGATCGTGGCGCTGAGCACCGGCCTGGCCCATGCGTTCGCCCTGCGCCGCTACCTGTACACCACGATCGCGGCCACCATCAGCGGCCTGCTGCAGGCGCATCTGCTGCTGGTGGGCCTGCAGCCCTTGTTCGCGGTGGGCGAGCGGCTGGCCGACACGGTGCTGGGCGCGCTGCTGGCCTGGCTGTTCAGCTATGTGCTGCCTTCCTGGGAGCGCAGCCAGATCCCCGGCCTGGTCAAGCGCAGCCTGCAGGCCCAAAGCCAGCACGCGCGGCTGGCCCTGGCGCTGCTGGACACCGCGCAGACCGCGGATGTGAACTGGCGCCTGGCGCGCCGTGAAGCCTATGACAGCCTGTCGGCGCTGACCCTGGCGGCCCAGCGTTCCCTGGCCGAGCCGCGCCAGGTCCGCCCGCCGCTGGAGCCGCTCGAAGCCCTGCAGGCGCGCAGCTACCAGCTGCTGGCCCAGCTCACCGCCGTCAAATCCTTGCTGCTGCTGCGGCGGGGCCAGCTCGACCTGGCGCAGGCCAGGCCGGCGCTGGACCATGCGGCCAAGCGCATAGAAGCCGAGTTGTCGGGCAAGCCGCCACCGGCCGCCTTGACGGATGAGGCGCCCAGCGTCAGCATTTCAGGCCAGCCCTACCTGGGGAGGCCTGACCCGCTTCTGGCCACCGACCTCACGCCCTGGCTGTTGCGCCGCCTGCAACTGGCCTGCGCCATGGCGCGTGAACTGCGGCTGGCGCAAAGCCGCGTCCGGATGTAAGTTGGCTGAAACGCGTCCGTTTGGGGCCAGCGTCATCGCAAGTGCGAAGCAGCTGCATTTCAAGCATCAAAAATGCCTCTAGCGCAGGTGGGTCATACGCTGACAGCTATGAATTCAGTAGCACAAAGCCGTTTTATTCCGTGAAGGCCGCGACGCATAGCCAGGGTGATTTCGCTCTGGCTCATTCCATTTCAATTTCAATTTCAATGCAAGCTCAGGCGTGAAGCTGGAGAACCGTGCCGCAGCATGGCAAGGCGAAGCAACGGCCTACCGGATTGAAATGGAATCACAGGTAGGGTTTGAGCCAGCCCAGCCCGGCTGAAGTGCCGCCCGCCTGCATCCCGGCGCGAGGCCGGTATTCGCACCCTATCCAGCCGGTATAGGCCAGCGTGTCAAGGAGCGAAAACAGGTGGGGATAGTTCACCTCGCCCAGATCAGGTTCGTGCCGCTGCGGCACGCCTGCGATCTGGATATGGCCGACATGGCCCGTGGGCAGGTACTTTTGCAGCTTCATGGCCAGGTCGCCCTCCACGACCTGGCAATGGTAGAGGTCCATCTGCACCTTGAGGTTGGGCGCATTCACGGCGGCGATCACCTCGTGCGCATGGTCTTGGCGGTTCAGGAAGAAACGTGGAATGTCGCGCGTGTTGATGGGCTCAATCAGCACCTCGACCTTTTGCTTTTCCGCCTGCCGGGCGGCCCAGCGCAAATTGCCGACATAGGTCGAAAAAAGCGCCTCGCGCTCGCAGCCCTCGGGCAGCACCCCGGCCATCACATGAATGCGGGGGCAGTCCAGCACGGCCGCGTAGGCAAGCGCCTGCGCAATGCCTTCGCGAAACTCGGCCTCGTGTCCGGGCAGGCATGCCAGCCCGCGCTCCCCCGCCTCCCGGCCGCCGGGCGGCGCATTGAACAGCACTTGCTGCAAGCCATGGGCCTGGAGCCGCCTGGCGATCTCGCGGGCATCAAACGCGTAGGGATACAAAAACTCGACGGCCCGGAAACCGTCCCGGGCAGCGGCCTCGAAACGGTCCAGGAAAGCAAGCTCGGGGTAGAGCATCGACAAATTGGCAGCAAATCTGGGCATTATTGATGGCTCATGGGTTCGGTGAATTCTGGCTGCCAATGCGCTGAAGGTTTTTTGCGATGCAGGCAGCGCCGCGCGCCTGGCCCCAGAAAGCCGGATCGGCCTGCTTGATGCGCCCGATGGCATTGTTCATGTGCTGCGCCGCCGCCTGGCGTGCGGCGGCGGCATTCCCCGCGGCAATGGCCGCCACGATCATTTCATGCTCGTCGCGCACCTGCCGCGCAACGTCGTCACAGCGCGCTTCATTGGCGCGCGTGACGCAGGTGGCGCCGCGCAAAAACTGGCCCAGGTAGTCCAGGGTGCCGAGTAGAAAGGGGTTGCGGGCGGCCCGTGCGATCGCGCGGTGGTACTGGACGCTCGCGTCCACGCCATCGCCGCCGGCCCGCAACGCCTCGTCAAGCAGCACGGCGGCCCTGCGCATGCGCTTGATATCGGCCTGCGTGCGCCGCCTCGCGGCCAGTTCGGCCACTTCAGCCTCCAGCGCGCGGCTTACTTCGGCCATCTGGACCACCGCCTGCTTGGACACTGCTGCCCGGGCATCGAAGTTGAGCGGCGCAAACCCCGGCTCCTTCACATACACGCCGCTGCCTTGCCGGGAATCGACCAGCCCCAGCGACTTGAGCCGCGAGACGGCTTCCCTCACGACCGTGCGGCTCACAAGGAACTGCGCCACCAGCGCCGCTTCGGTCGGCAGCTTGCCCCCCGCCGCCAGCCTGCCCGCGCGAATCTCAGCGGCCAGCAGGTCGGCAACCTGGTCCGAGAGGCAGGCGCCGGGCGTGATGGGCTTGGCTGCGGCCACCATGGTCGCGCTGCTATTTCGCGTAAACGAGATCGCGCAGACCCAGCGACAGCACCGGCACATAGGTGACGACCATGAGGCAGGCCAGAATGACGAGCACGAACGGAATCAGGTCCTTGATCATTCGGTCCAGGGAGATTTTCGCCACCGTGCAGGCGGCAAACAGGTTCACGCCGAATGGCGGCGTGATCATGCCCAGCGCCAGGTTCACCACCATGATCAGGCCGAAATGCACCGGATCAATCCCGAAGTGGATCGCCACGGGCGCCAGAATCGGCGCCAGCACGATGATGGCCGCGCTGGTTTCTATGAACATGCCAATAAGGAACAGGGCGGCATTCACGCCCAGCAGGAAATAGGCGGGCGACTTGAGGACATCCTGCAGCCAGTGGCCAATGGCGTCGGGCACGCCGGCACGGGTGATCAGGAAGGCAAACAGGCCGGCGTTGGCGATGATGAACATGATCACCGCCGATGACATCACCGATTTGCGCAGGATGGTAGGGAGATCGGCCAATTTGATCTCGCGGTAAACCACCATGCCCACGATCAGCGCATAAAAAACAGCCACGGCCGAGGCTTCCGTGGGAGTGAAAATGCCGCCATAGATGCCGCCCAGGATGATGACAGGCATCAGCAATGCCCAGCCGGCATTGAACGTCGCCTTGCCGATCGACAGGCGGGAGTCGCCGTCGTTCTTGCCCCAGCCCTTGATGCGGCAGTAGACCCAGACAAACGCCATCAGCGCCAGGCCGATGAAAATTCCCGGTCCAAACCCGGCGATGAACAACTCGCCGACCGACACCTCGGCGCTCACGCCGTACAGGATCATCGGGATGGACGGCGGAATGATGACGCCCAGTTCAGCGCTGGTCGCCTGCAGCGAAGCGGCCCACGTCGTGGGATAGCCATGCTTGATCAGCGCCGGAATCAGGATCGTGCCGATGGCGAAGGTGGTTGCCACCGACGAGCCGGAAACCGCCGCGAAGATCATGCAGGTCAGCACGCAGGTCATCGGCAGGCCGCCCTGCACGCCGCCCACCAGGCTCTTGGCAAAATCCACCAGGCGGCGCGAGATGCCGCCGGTTTCCATGATGTTGCCGGCCAGGATGAAAAACGGTATGGCCGCCAGCGGAAACTTGTTGATCGAGTTGAACATCTCCTTGACGGAGATCAGCATGTTGGCCTCGGCCACCTGGATGCCCAGGACAGAGGCCAGGCCGATGGAGACCGCGACGGAGACGGTGAGTGCAAAGCACAGCACCATGGTGCTCAGCATGACGGCGGTCATTGGGCGGTTTCCAGTTCAAGGCGCTGGGGATCGAGCAAGTTGCCGACGATGCCGATCATGCTGAGCAGGCCCCCTGCAGGCATGGCCAGATAGGCCCAGAACATGGACAGGCTCTCCAGGCCGCTCATGGTTTGCACCTTGCCGCGGTTGGCGTAATCCCAGCCCCACCAGACAATGACCGCCACCAGGCCTAGCGCGGCAAGGCACACCACGTAATCCAGCACCCGCCTGAAACGGGGCGGGCTCCAGCGATACAGCACATCCACGCTGACCATGGCGCCTTGGCGAAACGCCATCGGAATCCCCAGAAACACCATCCAGATGAGGCTGAAACGAATCAGCACCTCCGTCCATTCGGCAGGGGTTTCCAGCACGAAGCGGGTGATGATCTGGAACACCCCCAGGCTTGCGGCGATGGCCAGCATCGCGCAGGCGGCATGCATGGACAGGCCGCTGGTCCAGCGCTCCAGTTTTAAAAATTGCTCTTTCATTGCGCTCACAGTCTGCGATGGGTAGGTAAAGCGCCCGGGAATCAAAATTTCCCGGGCGTCCAGTTCAACACGACCGAGGGCAATTACTTGTAATTGCGGATGCGTTCGATATTGGCTTTGCCGAACTGCTTTTCAAATTCGGCATTCACCGGCGCGAGCATCGACACGAATTTCGCCTTGTCCACGTTCTCGACCACATTCATGCCCTTGCTGCGCAGTTCGGTCACGCCTTTGGCGTCATCCTCGTCCACACGGGCGCGGTTGGCCTTCACCCCTTCCTTGGCGGCATCCAGGAAGGCCTGCTTGTCGGCAGCGCCGAGCTTGTCGAAAGAAGCCTTGCTCATCAGGAAAATGCCGGGTGAATACACATGGCCAGTCAGCGTCAGGTGCTTTTGCACCTGGTCGAACTTGGAAGCCATGATGACCGACAAAGGGTTTTCCTGGCCATCGACCGTTCCCTGCTGCAGCGCGGTGAACACCTCCGGGAAGGCCATGGGGGTGGTCACGATGCCCAACCCTTTGTACGCGGCCACATGCACCGGATTTTCCATGGTGCGCATCTTCAGGCCCTTGAGATCCTCGGGCGCGCTGACGGCGCGCTTGCTGTTGGTCATGTGGCGGATGCCGTTTTCACCCCAGGCCAGGGCCTTGAAGCCTTTGCTGTCAAACTTGGCCAGCATTTCCTGCCCTATGGGGCCGTCCAGCACCGCTCGGGCGTGGGCCTTGTCGCGAAACAGAAAGGGAATATCCAGTATTTTGGTCTCCGGCACAAAATTCGGCACCGGGCCGGATGAGGAGAACGTGAGTTCCTGGGTGCCGAGCTGCACGGCCTCGATGGATTCGCGTTCGCCGCCAAGCGAGCCCGAATAGAAGGGCTGGACCTTATACCGCCCGGCGGTACGCTTTTCAACCTCCTTGGCGAAAGTATCGACCGCAATGCCCTGGTGGGAGTTTTGCGCGATCGAAATGCTGATCCTCATGGTGGTCTGGGCGGCGGCAGACCCGACGAAGCCGCCGGCCAGAAATAGCCCCATCACCAGTTTGCTCAATCTCATTGATGTCTCCTCGGTTGGAAAGGTTGGGGACCGACGACGGCTGACTCAGTCGATCCGGTCAAAGTTGTCATACAACTTCCCGTTTTATGTGATTGGCAATTTGACGGCATGGGGAGTTTCCCTGATGTAGTCGCGAATCATGTTTTCAAAGGCCTCCTCGGGCAGCAGGCCCAGCGCCTCTGCCCTGGCCGAGTGAATGCGGGCCGGCCAGGTCTTCACGATGTTGCCGATCGCCGGGTCGGGCAGCCAGTCAATCAGACGGCTGGCCGCCGCGCCGGCCACCCGCTCAAGCGCCGCCGCCATCTCGCCGGGCGTCGTCGTGAGGGCGGGCAGGTTCAACCCGGTGCGCGGGCCCCACGCCTGGTCCGTGGACTCGGCCGCGCGGATCAGCCCTTCCACGGTGCGGGCCGGCGACGACAGCGCCATCGGCGTGTCGGGCGCCACCGGGCAGGTCGCCCGCACGCCGGCCAGCGGCTCGCGGATCATGCCGCTCAGAAAGCTCGATGCCGCGCCGTTGGGCCGGCCGGGCCGCACGCTGACGGTCATCAGGCGCACATTGCGGCCCTGGACAAAGCCTTTGCGCGTGTAGTCGGCCACCAGCTGCTCGCCGATGAATTTTTGAATGCCGTAGCTGCTCTGCGGCGTGGGCAGGGTGTTGTCCTCGATCACCGGCGGCAGTGGCAGGCCGGGCGCACTGCCGAACACGGCCAGCGAGCTGGCGAAAACCAGCAGGGGTTGTGTCTTCAGGCGCCGGCAGGCTTCCAGCAAAGCCAGCGTGGCGGCGAAATTGCTGCGCATGCCCAGGTCGAAATCGGCTTCGCATTCGCCGCTGACAGCGGCTGCCAGATGAAAAATGATAGCTGTCTGCGCAGTGACCACGGGCGCCAACGCTTGTTTTTCTTCAAGAAGGTCATTCAAATCGCCTGTCAGCATGGCAATTCGCGGGTCGGCCGTCAGGTCGGCTGGCGGTGCCACGCGGTCAACCAGGGTGATGCGGCCGATCGCGCGGGGCGCGCCGCCCCCAGGCGACAGCTGCCCCAGCGCCAGCAGGGTTCGCGCCAGGCGCGCACCGAGAAAGCCAGCGCCGCCGGTGATCACGACATGGCAGGGCTCAGGGGTGGGTGGAACAACAGGCATTGGCATGGCGGTTTCCTTGTTGAGTAAATGCTTGGCTTGCATCGGGCTGCCCTGGCGCCCAGCCGCTGCGCCTGGACCTTTGGCTTTGAAAGCCCGGGCGGCAGGTGGCTTGCAGCGGCGCCGGCCTTCTGCCTGGCTTTGCGACCAGTATGCCCGGGGCCGGGCTGAACGGCTGTCAACGATAATGCACGCAGCCGGTGATGGCTCTTTCTGGCGCTGGCTTGCAGCCGCCTCGCCACCATCCAGACCCGGTTCGCCTGCCGCAGCAGCCCATGTTGCGACCCACGAGCGAACCTGAAAAATTCACATGCAACGCATGACCCGTAGCCTTGAAGCCTTGAAGCGTTATGAATCACCCCCCTGCAGCGGCCCCTAAAACCACCATGCACACCCCGATGATGCAGCAGTACCACGCCATCAAGGCCGAGTACCCCGACACGCTGGTGTTCTACCGCATGGGCGACTTCTATGAGGTTTTCTATGGGGATGCCGAAAAGGCCGCCCGCCTGCTGGGCATCACCCTGACGCGGCGCGGCCAGTCGGCCGGCGAGCCGGTGGCGATGGCCGGCGTGCCGTTTCACGCGCTCGAAGGCTACCTGGCCAAGCTCATCAAGCTGGGCGAATCGGTGGCGATCTGCGAACAGGTCGGGGATGTGGCGACCGCCAAGGGGCCGGTCGAGCGCAAGGTCGTGCGGGTGGTCACGCCCGGCACCCTGACCGACAGCGAACTGCTGGGCGACAAGACCGAGTCGATCCTGCTGGCGGTGCACCAGGGCGCGCGCAACGCCTGCGGCCTGGCCTGGCTCAGCGTGACGCAGGGCCAGATCCACCTGGCCCATTGCGATCAGGACGAACTGGGCAGCTGGCTGGCCCGGATCGCGCCCAGCGAGCTGCTCTACAACATTGACGCGACGCCCGCGTTCGAGCAGCGCCTGCAGGGCCAGCGCTGCGCCGCCAGCGCCCGCCCGGCCTGGCAGTTCGACGCGGCGCTGGGCGCGCGGCGCCTGCTGGAGCAGCTGAAAGTCGCTTCGCTGGCGGCCTGGCAGGCCGAAGGCCTGGCCGATGCGCATGCGGCGGCTTCGGCGCTGCTGGGCTATGCCGAACACACCCAGGGGCGCGCCCTGTCCCATGTGCAGGGCCTGCAGGTGGTGCGCCCGGGCGAGCTGATCGACCTGCCGCTGACCACGCGGCGCAACCTGGAGCTGACCCAGACGCTGCGCGGCGACGATTCGCCCACATTGCTTTCGCTGCTCGACACCTGCGCCACCGGCATGGGCAGCCGGGCGCTGAAAAGCTGGCTGCTCAGCCCGCGCCGCGACCGCGCCCAGGCCGCCTCCCGGCTGGAGGCCATCGCCCAGCTGCGCGGCGGCGCGCTGCACGCACTGCGGGGCGGGCTCAAGGGCTGCAGCGATGTCGAGCGCATCACCGCCCGCCTGGCGCTGCGCCAGGTGCGTCCGCGCGAGTTGGTGGCGTTGCGGCTGACGCTACAAAAAGCAGAGCTGCTTGCGCCCGTGGATAGTGCGCTGGCGCCACTTTTGACCACTATTTTTGAAGATTTGCAGCCGCCCGCCGGCTGCGCCGGGCTGCTGGGCCGGTGCGTCCTGGAGGAGCCGGCCGCGCTGATCCGCGACGGCGGCGTCATCAACCACGGCGTTGATGCCGAACTCGACGAGCTGCGCGCCATCCAGACCAACTGCGACGGTTTTCTGCTCGACTTGGAAACCCGCGAAAAAGCCCGCACCGGCATTGCCAACCTGCGCGTGCAGTTCAACAAGGTGCACGGCTTTTACATCGAGGTCACGCAGGGCCAGCTGGACAAGGTGCCGGGCGACTACCGCCGCCGCCAGACGCTGAAAAACGCCGAGCGCTACATCACGCCCGAACTGAAAACCTTCGAGGACAAGGCCCTGTCGGCCTCTGAGCGGGCGCTGGCGCGGGAAAAGTGGCTCTACGAGCAGCTGCTCGACCAGCTGCAGGCCTTCGTTCCCGCATTGAGCCGGCTGGCGCGGGCGATTGCCTCGCTCGATGCGCTGTGCGCGCTGGCCGAACGCTCGCTCACGCTCGACTGGTGCGCCCCGGTCTTTGTCCGGGAGCCGTGCATCGACATCGGCCAGGGCCGGCACCCGGTGGTGGAAAGCCGGCTGGCCGAAACTGGCGGCGGCGCCTTCATCGCCAACGACTGCAGCCTGGGCGGCAAGAGCCGGATGCAGGTCATCACCGGGCCGAACATGGGCGGCAAATCGACCTACATGCGCCAGGTCGCGCTCATCGTGCTGCTGGCCAGCGTCGGCTCCTACGTGCCGGCCAGCCGCTGCCGGCTCGGGCCGATCGACGCCATCCACACCCGCATCGGCGCGGCCGACGACGTGGCGAACGCGCAATCGACCTTCATGCTCGAAATGCTGGAGGCCGCGCAAATCCTGCACGCCGCCACGGCGAATTCGCTGGTGCTGATGGACGAGATCGGGCGCGGCACCTCGACTCTCGACGGGCTGGCGCTGGCCGGCGGCATTGCCGCCTACCTGCACAACAAGGCGCAGGCGTTCACGCTGTTCGCCACCCATTATTTCGAGCTGACCGAGTTTCCGGCCCGGCACCACGCGGCCATCAACGTGCATGTCAGCGCGGTCGAGTCGGGCAGCGACATTGTGTTTTTGCACCATATCGAGCCCGGCCCGGCCAGCAAGAGCTATGGCATTGCCGTGGCCAGGCTCGCCGGCGTGCCCCCCGCCGTCGTCAGCCATGCGCGCCATGCGCTGGCGGCGCTTGAAGTCGAGCAGAGCCGCGCCAGCGCCCAGGTTGACCTGTTCGCGCCCGCGCCGCTGGCCGACCTGCCCGAAAGGAGCGCGGTCGATACGGCATTGGCTACCATCGACCCCGACGCCCTGACGCCGCGCGAAGCGCTGGACGCGCTTTACCGGCTGAAAAAGCTGGCCAGCGCGGCCTGAGCGCAGGCCTTCACGATCATGATTTTTTCCTTTGCCACCACCTTATGACTTACTGCGTTGCCATCAAGCTCAATGCCGGACTGGTATTCCTGTCCGACTCCCGTACCAATGCCGGGCTGGACCGCATCAGCACCTTTCGCAAGATGATCGTCTATGAAAGGCCGGGCGACCGCTTCATGGTGCTGCTGACCGCCGGCAACCTGTCGATCTCGCAGTCGGTGCGCGAAATCCTGCAGGTCGAACAGATCCCCGACCGCAATGGCGAGGCCATCACCATCTGGAATGCCCAGAGCATGTTCGACGCCGCCCGGGTGCTGGGCTCGGCGATTCGCCGGGTCTATGACTACGACGCCCAGGCGCTGAAGAACGACGATGTCGATTTCAATGTCTCGCTCATCTTCGGCGGCCAGATCAAGGGCGAGAAAATGCGCCTGTTCCAGATCTACTCGGCGGGCAACTTCATCGAGGCAACCGAGGCCACGCCCTACTTCCAGATCGGCGAGTCCAAATACGGCAAGCCGGTGCTGGACCGGGTGATCACGCCGGAGACGCCGCTGGCTGAAGCCGCCAAATGCGCGCTGGTTTCGATGGATTCGACGATGAAGTCCAACCTGTCCGTCGGCCCGCCGCTGGACCTGGTCGTGTACGAGGCGGACAGTTTCAGCAGCGACAAGGTGGTGTGCATCGAGAAGGACAACCCCTACTACCAGATGATGCACAACAGCTGGGGGCAAAAGCTGCGCGCGGTGTTCGACAGCATCGAAGACCCGGTGTGGGACGGCGCGCAGACCAGCACCCCCCTTAAGATGCCTGCCAGCCGCCATTCGACGCTAAAAAAAATCGGCAACGCGCAAGACAAGCTGATCTGAGTTTTTTCACCGACCCCACTTTCAGGCAAAGCGGCAGCCTCCGCGCCGCAGCGCCTCCATTTTTGTGCCCACCCCTTCCAAACCCCTTGTCATCTTCTCCCACGGCAACAGCTTTCCGGCCAGCACCTACAGCGTGCTGTTCGGGCACCTGAGGGCCCGCGGCTTTCAGGTCCGGGCGATTGAAAAGTTCGGCCACGACCCGCGCTACCCGGTGACCAGCAACTGGCCCCACCTGGTCCAGCAACTGGCCGACTTCACCGGCCAGGAGGTCGAAAAAACCGGCCAGGCGGCTTTTCTGGTCGGGCATTCGCTGGGCGGTTTTCTGAGCCTGATGTGCGCCGCACGCCATCCCGCGCTGGGCGGCCTGCCGGTCCGGGGGGTGCTGATGATCGACTCGCCCCTGCTGGGCGGCTGGCGCGCCAGGGCGCTCAGCGTGGTCAAGCGCGCCAGGCTGGTGGGCTCGATCTCGCCCGGCGCCATCAGCCGCAAGCGCCGCCAGCAGTGGATGGACCGCGACGAGGTGCTGGCGCACTTTCGCAGCAAGAAGGCGTTTGCCCACTGGGACGAGCAGGTGCTGCGCGACTATATCGAGCACGGCACCCACGACGACGCGGGCACGGTGCAGGGCCAGCGCCTGCTGAGCTTTGACCGCGATGTCGAAACCGCGATCTACAACACCCTGCCCGACGACCTGGAGCGCCTGCTCAAGGGCCATCCGCTGAAGTGCCCGGCGGCCTTCATCGGCGGGCGCCAGTCAGCCGAGATGAAACAGGTCGGCATGAAAATGACCGAGAAAGTCACCCGTGGCCGCACCATGATGCTGGACGGCAGCCATTTGTTTCCGATGGAAAAACCGCTGGCCACGGCGGCCGCGATTGAAGCGGCGCTGCTCAACATGATGCCCTGACGGCGGCGCTGGCGGGAAAGCGGGAAAGCGCCGAGACAGCCGATTGCGCTTTCGCTAGCCGCCTTGCTGTCCACCGAGCCGCCCCGCTCCGTGCCGCCGCAGTTCCCGGCGCCGCAGGAAAATTACTCGGCCCAGACCACCAGGCCGCTCCAGGCGGTTGCCAGCACCACGATGCCGAAGGCGATGCGGTACCAGGCAAACGGCACGAAGTCGTGGCTGGCGATGTAGCGCAGCAGCCAGCGGATGCACAGCCAGGCGCTGATGAAGGAAAACAGCAGGCCGACGCCGAACACCGGCAGATCGGCCATCGACAGCAGCGCCCGGTCTTTGTACAGGCTGTAGGCCCCGGCGCCGATCAGCGTCGGAATCGCCAGGTAGAACGAAAAGTCGGTTGACGCCTTGCGCGACAGGCCCAGCAGCATGCCGCCGATGATGGTGGCGCCACTGCGGCTGGTGCCCGGAATCATCGCCAGGCACTGCACCAGCCCGACCTTGACCGCATCCATCGTGGTCATCGACTCGACTTCATGGACGCGCACCGCAGCCGGGTTGCGCTGCTGGCGCTTTTCAGCCCACAAAATGATGAAGCCGCCCACGATGAAGGCGCTGGCCACCACCACCGGCGTGAACAGGTGCGCCTTGATCGCCTTGCCAAACAGCAGCCCCAGCAGCACGGCCGGCACGAAAGCCACCAGCACATTCAGGGCAAACTGCTGCGCCTGCTTTTCATTCGGCAGCGCAATCACGGTGGCGCGTATTTTTTGCCAGTACACCAGAATCACCGCGAAAATGGCGCCGGTCTGGATGGCGATGTCGAACACCTTGGCTTTCTCGTCGTCGAATCCCAGCAGCGAGCCGGCCAGGATCAGGTGCCCGGTCGATGAGATGGGCAAAAATTCGGTCAGTCCCTCGACGATGCCCATGATGGCGGCTTTGATCAACAGTAGCGTGTCCACAGATTGCTTTCAAAAAATAGTGCGGGACCGGGCGGCGCGTCGCGGCAGGCCACGTTCCTCAAAACATGAAGGCGCGATTATCACCGTCCCGCCTTGCCGGCCAGCCGGGTACTTGCCGTGCCTGCTCCCGGGCCGCGCCAAGGCCGGTTCACCCCGGATAAAAACGTTTCGCACCGCGCCTGCCGCATTTCGTCGCAACATCCTGGCCCCGCGGCCGGGCGCCTGGCACAGTCCGTCTCAGCGTTCTTCACCGTCAAAGGAAACACCATGGACCTGTCGCCCACCATCGCGATTCATCTGGCCGCCGCCGCCAGCGCCACCGTGATCGGCCCGGTGGCGCTGTGGGCGCGCCTGGCCGGACTGCAGCGCCCGCGCCTGCACCGCGCCTTTGGCTATGCCTGGGTCACGCTGATGCTCTTCACCGCGGTTTCAGCCCTGTTCATCCGTGACTTCAGGCTGCCCAACCTGGGCGGCTACACGCCGATCCACCTGCTTGTTCCCATCACGTTTGCCGGGCTGTTCGGTGCTTTTTGGGCGCTGCGCGAGGGCAACATCCGGCTGCACCGCCGCAGCATGCTGGGCACCTACATCGGCGGCAACCTCATCGCGGGCGCTTTCACGCTGGTGCCCGGCCGCTACCTCGGCAACCTGCTCTGGAACAGCCTGGGCCTGCTGTGACAGGAACTGCTGCCCAGGCTCCTAGAATGAACCGGCCATGAACCCGCCCAGCCCGCCCGAATCCACCGACTTCCCGGCCTGCGGCGGCATGCAAAGCATTGACTGGCGCGACAAGCTGCGGCACTTCTTGCAAGTGCTGGCCTTCGCGCTGGCCCTGGCGGCCGTCCAGTGGGCTTTTCAGCCCGACCGGCCTTTTGGCCCACCGCTGGTGTATTCGGTGTTGATCGCCATCCTCACCTGGGCCGTCATCGACCTGGGCCGCCACTTTTACCCTTCCAGCCTGGAGACCGGCTGGCCGGCCGGGCTCGCCGGCCCCAGCCTGGTGCTGGGCGGCATTGCGCTGGGCTACCTGGGCGGCAGCTGGCTGGCTGACACACTGTGCGGCTACCTCGGCTTATACGCCGCGAACGCCGGGCCGGGCCCTTCCGGCCAGTGGCGCAGCGTGCTGCTCATCAGCGCGCTGGCCGGCACGGCGGGCAGCTATTACTTCTACAGCGCCGGCAAAAGCGCCTACCTGGAACGCAAGATGGCCGAGGCCCGCCGCCATGCCACCGACGCGCGCCTGAAACTGCTGGAAAGCCAGCTGGAGCCGCACATGCTGTTCAACACCCTGGCCAACCTCAAGGCGCTGATCGACATCGACCCGCCCCGCGCCCAGGCCATGCTCGACCATCTGATCGCCTACCTGCGCGCCACGCTCGGCGCCTCGCTGGCGGCCACGCACCCGCTGCAGGCCGAGTTCGACCGGCTGCGCGACTACCTCGAACTGATGGCCGTCCGCATGGGGCCGCGCCTGCGCTACACGCTGGTCCTGCCGCCCGCGCTGGCCGGGCAGCCGGTGCCCAGCCTGCTGCTGCAGCCGCTGGTGGAAAACAGCATCCGGCACGGCCTGGAGCCCAAGATAGAAGGCGGCTGCATCCGCATCAGCGCCCGCAGCGAAGGCGGCCAGCTGGTGCTGGAAGTGGCCGACACCGGCGTCGGGCTGTCGCCCGGCAACGCTGACAATCGCCCCGGCTTCGGCCTGGCGCAGGTGCGTGAGCGGCTCGCCAGCCTCTACGGCGCTGCCGGCGCTATTGAATTAATAGCTGGTAACGCAAGCGGCGCCTGCGCTACAGCCCGATTTCCCTTGAAAATATGAATTCTCACCCCGCCACCGCCCTGATTGCCGAGGACGAGCCGCTGCTGGCCCAGGCCCTGCAGGCCGCGCTGGCCGTCGCCTGGCCCGGCCTGCGGGTGCTGGCCACGGTGGGCGACGGGCTGGCCGCGGTGGCTGAGGCGCTCAGGCTGCAACCCGACGTGCTGTTTTTCGACATTCGCATGCCTGGCCAGAGCGGGCTCGAAGCGGCGGCGGAGTTGGCCGACGAATGGCCGCCCGGCCGCACCTTTCCGGCGCTGGTGTTCGTGACCGCCTACGAGCAGTACGCGGTGCAGGCTTTCGAGGCGCAGGCAGTCGACTACCTGCTCAAGCCCGTACAGGCTCAGCGCCTGCAAAAAACGGTGTCGAAAGTGCAGCATGCGCTTGCCCTGCATGCGAAAGCAGCTATGAATTCAGGCGCAGATCAGCGCGTGGCCGAAGACGCTGCACTGGCGCAGGCAGTTCACCAGCTGCGCCACCTGCTGGCAGCGGGCCGCCCCCCGGCGCAGGCCACAGCGGGCGGCAAGCCGCATCTCACGCTGCTGCAGGTCAGCGTCGGCGCCACGATCCGCATGGTGCCGCTGGGCGATGTGATGTATTTCGAGGCGGCCGACAAATATGTGCGCGTGTTCACGGCCGGGCACGACTACCTGATCCGCACGCCGCTCAAGGAACTGCTGCCGCAGCTCGATCCGCAGGTTTTCTGGCAGATTCACCGCGGCACGGTGGTGCAGGCCAGCCTGATCGACACGGTGGTCCGGGACGAAGCCGGCAAGCTCAGCCTGCGCCTTCGGGGCCGCTCGGAAAAGCTGGGCATCAGCCGGATGTACAGTCATCAGTTCCGGGCCATGTAGGCCCATCATTGAACCGATGACCTGAACTGACAACCCGATTTCGCGCCATGCCTGAGCCCACCACTGCCGCCGCCGCCACCCCCGCCGCCGTCCTTGATTTCTGGCTTGCCGATGGCCTGACGCAGGGCTGGCCCAGCCAGGACATGAACCTGCGCTGGTTCACCGGCGGACCGGCGCTGGACAAAGAAATCAGCCAGACGTTCGGCAGCGCCGTTGCAGCCGCACAGGCCGGGGGGCTGACCGGCTGGGAGGCTGAGCCGCTGGACCGGCTGGCCCTGGTCATCCTGCTGGACCAGTTCACCCGCAACGTCTTTCGCGGCACGGGCCAGGCGTTTGGCGGCGATGCCCGTGCCCAGGGGCTGACGCTGCAAACCCTGGATCAGCAGCAAGACCGGCAATTGCCGTGGGTGGGCCGCCTGTTCATCTACATGCCGCTGATGCATGCGGAAGACGCGGCCTTGCAGGCGAAATGCGTGGCCTGCTTCGCGCAACTCGTCGACGAAGCGCCTGCCGACCTGAAACCCAAGCTGCAGGGCAGCCTCGATTTTGCCCGCCAGCACCAGGACATCATCAGCCGGTTCGGACGCTTTCCGTACCGCAACGCGGCCCTGGGACGGGCAAGCACCGCTGCGGAAATCGCCTTCCTGCGCACTGGTCCGCGCTTCGGTCAATAACCAACCGCCTGCCGGAGTTGCCAACTGGCCGGAGCGTTGCGGGACAGGGAGTTACCGATACTTGCACTTTGTGTGCGCCGGGATTGTCATTTTTTTGAATCCGTTCGCAGGGCATGCCGCGTATCAGCCTCAAGACGCAGCGGCTTGGGGTTCATTGCCCATTTCCCATTGCTCATTGCCTATTGCCCAGTGGCTGCAACGTCTTGTTCCCTCCGGCCAGACGAGCCGGATTTCAACAATTCAGGAGTAAAAAAATGACCTCACGCACCGCCACCGCTTCCATTTCGGTTCTAGCCGTTGCCTTGCTAGCCGCCTGCGGCAGCATGTCGCCCATGACGCCGAGCTATTCGCAGGCCAGCCTGCCGCCAGCCGTGCAGGTGCCCACGGGCAACAAGGTTGCCATGGAAACAATGGGGTCGGGCGACATCACCTACCAGTGCAGTGCCAAAAAAGACATGGCCGATCAGTTTGAATGGGTGTTCGTCGGCCCCGATGCCAAGCTCATGGACCGCAGCGGCAAGCAGGTCGGCAAATACTACGGCCCGCCCGCCACCTGGGAAAGCATGGACGGCTCCAAGCTGACGGCCACGCAGGTTGCCGTCGCGCCCAATGGCACGGGCAATATCCCTTCGCAGCTGGTCAAGGGCAACCCCGCCATGGGCAGCGGCGCCATGAACGGCGTGACCTATATCCAGCGCGTCAACACCCGGGGCGGCGTGGCACCGGCCGCGCCTTGCACCTCGGCCACTGCCGGCGCCAAACAGGTGGTGCAGTACCAGGCCGACTATATTTTCTACAAGGCCATGTAACCGGGCGCTGGTTGAGCCAGCGGCGGAGTTGTTTCCTCCTTGAGCGAGCGCCAGCAGCAGATCGAGCCGGCTGGCTTTACCCCCGCAACGCAGACTTCGGTCGGCTTGCGGGTTTTTTTTAGGGCCGGCCGCCTTCGAAAAGCCCCCTCAGGCAGTCAGCGCAGCGTCCTACGGTCGGGCCTGGTGCGCTGCGGTTTACTGATGAGCTACTGAAACCACCTGAAGAACACCATGAAAAATCCGACCACCCCACGATGGACACGCAGCAAAAGCGCGGCACTGACCCTTGCCTTTGTAACCGGGACGGCCACCTTGCTGGCAGCCTGCGCGGGTGTCAAGGCACCCCCCAAAGAATATGCACAGGAGCGGCTTGACGACCAGATCCAGGCACCCCCCGGCCATGTCGTGGCGCTTGAAACCACGGCGGTCGGCCTGTTGAACTACGAATGCAAGGCCAATCCGGCCAACGCGGGCGCGATCGGCTGGGTGCTGGTCAGTCCGCAGGCCGAGCTGGTGGACCGCGCCGGCAAGACGGTTGCCAAATACGCCGGCCCGCCAGCCACCTGGACCCACATGGACGGCTCCAGCGTTGTCGGCCAGCAGATCGCTATTGCGCCGCGTCCGGGCGCCACCAATCTGGCCTACCAGCTGTCCAAGGGCACGCCTGGCGCAACGCCAGGGGCGCTGCAGAACATCACCTATATCCAGCGCATCAAAACCAAGGGCGGCCAGGATTTGAGCAAGGCCTGCTCGTCAAGCGATGTGGGCGACAAGCTCACCCTGCCCTACCAGGCCGACTATATTTTCTGGAAAGCTGCTTAAGTTAAGGTTTGCGCGGTGAAGCACCGCAGGCCAATTCGATTGGCCAATCAAAAAGCCCGCAAAACTCAAGGTCTGCGGGCTTTTTGTTTTGTGGGGCAATCTGGTTGCCGGCCTTACTGACGAGCAACAGGGAACAAGCGCCCCAAAAAAAACCTGCTGGCAGCAGGTTTTCAATGTGTTTGGAGAATTAACGGCGATAGTCGCGGCCATCGCGGCCGTCACGCTGGTAATAAACCGGACCGTAACCCTGGCCGTCACGCTGCGCATAGCCGCGATTGTGGTCATGGCGATGGCCGTGCCGATGGCCATGTGGGCGGCTGTAATAAATCGGCTGAGGCGCAATATAGACCGGCGCTGGCCTTACGTAAACCGGGGCTGGCCGCACGTAAACCGGCGAAGGGCCGTAGTAGGCCGGTGCCGGCTGCACATACACCGGCTGCGGATAGACCGAGCCGACATTGCCCACATTCACCACAGCCCCCGGCGTGCCCACGCCGACAGACCAGTACACATTGTCCCGCGCCTGGGCACCACCGGCAAAACCCAGGGCAGCGATTGCCAGGGCAGCAGCGGCACCGGCCATGGCTGCGGAGCGGCTTGTTTTGATGGCTGTTTTCATGATGATCTCCTAAAGAAAAGCGAAATATGAGAAATACGCGGGAACTCTCGATGTGTTTATTAAACGCACCGGGTCGTTTCCGGCTTACCGCATGCACAGTGAAGAAAGTAGCAAAACGTAACCATCGCGCACCACCCCCTAGAATCGCACAATGACCTCCCCTGCCCCCACCCACGCCACCTCGCCCGCCGATAAAGAACTCCACAAGCCCAGCAATTTCTTGCGGCAGATCATTGAAAAAGACCTGGCCGAAGGCACCTACGCCAGCCGCCGCTGGGGCGGCAGCCCGGGTGACGCCGCCCACCACGCTAGCGGCCAGCCCGACCCCGCCAAGGTGCGCCTGCGCTTTCCGCCCGAGCCCAACGGCTACCTGCACATCGGCCATGCCAAGAGCATCTGCCTGAACTTCGGCCTGGCCCGCGACTACGGCGGCGTGTGCCACCTTCGGTTTGACGACACCAATCCTGAAAAAGAAGACACCGAGTACGTGGATTCCATCAAGGACGCGGTGCAGTGGCTGGGCTTTGACTGGCACAACGCCGGCGAATCGAACCTGTACCAGGCCAGCGACTACTTCGACTTCATGTACCGCGCAGCCGAGTACCTGATCGAAGCCGGCCATGCCTATGTCGATGAGCAGACCGCCGATGAGATGCGGCACAACCGGGGCGATTTCGGCCACCCCGGCACCGACAGCCCGTTTCGCAGCCGCACCCCGGCCGAAAACCTGGCCCGCTTCCGCGAAATGCGCGACGGAAAATTGCCCGATGGCGCCGCCGTGCTGCGCGCCAAGATCGACATGGCCAGCCCCAACATCAACATGCGCGACCCGGCCATCTACCGCATCCGCCGCGCCCACCACCACAACACCGGCGACAAATGGTGCATCTACCCGATGTACACCTTTGCCCACCCGATCGAGGACGCGCTGGAGCAGATCACCCACAGCATCTGCACGCTGGAGTTTGAAGACCAGCGCCCGTTCTACGACTGGCTGCTCGACCGCCTGGCCGAAGGCGACCTGATCGCCACGCCGCATCCGCGCCAGTACGAATTCGCCCGCCTGAACCTGACCTACGTGCTGACCAGCAAGCGCAAGCTGGCGCAGCTGGTCAACGAAGGCAAGGTCAGCGGCTGGGACGACCCGCGCATGCCCACCATCGTCGGCCTGCGCCGGCGCGGCTACACGCCGGAAAGCCTGCAGCTGTTCGCCGAGCGCATCGGCGTGACCAAGAGCGACAGCTGGATCGACTACAGCACGCTCGAAGGCGCGCTGCGCGACACGCTCGACCCGACAGCCCCGCGCGCGATGGCCGTATTGGACCCGGTCAAGCTCGTGCTGACCAACTGGGACGAGGTAATGGGCGAAGGCACGCTCGACGATTGCTCCGCCCCGATTCACCCGCACCACCCCGAGCTGGGCAAGCGCGACTTCAAGATCGGCAAGGAAGTCTGGATCGAGCGCACCGACTACGAGGAAATACCGCCCAAGGGCTTTTTCCGCCTGTTCCCCGCCCACGTCAACGCCAGCGGCCAGCCGATTGCCGCCAGCAAGGTCAGGCTGAAATACGGCCACGTCATCGAATGCATCGGCGCGGTGATGGACGCCGAAGGCCACATCACCGAAGTGCAGGCCCGGCTGATTCCCGATACCAAGAGCGGCACGCCGGGCTCGGATTCTGTGAAGGTCAAGGGCGTGATTACCTGGGTCGGCGTGAATGACGCAGTGCCCGCTGAGGTGCGGCTGTATGACCGGCTGTTCAAGGAAGCGCAGCCTGAAGGCGGCGGGGTGGATTTTTTGACGAACCTGAATACGGGCAGTTTGAAAGTGATGACGGCTTATGTCGAGCCTTCACTGGCCGAAGGCGGTGCGATTGAAGCCAAGGCGGATGACAAGTTCCAGTTTGAGCGCCACGGGTATTTTGTGGCGGACCGGGTGGATCATGCGGTGGGGAAACCGGTGTTTAACTTGGCTGTAGGGTTGAAGGATAGTTGGGTTAACAAGTAAGTCAAAAGTTGCCTCTTTAACAATACATATATATAAAATGAGAACATTAAAAGTAACTGATTTTTCATGCATTCAAAATGCGACTTTAGAACTAGGTCAATTAACAATAATAATTGGTCCCCAAGCTACTGGTAAAAGTGTAATATGTAAACTTAGTTATTTTCTTTTCGATTGCGCACAACTACAACACAAAAGTATTGTAAGAAAAGAAAGCTTCGAAAAGTTTGTCATAAGTTTAAAAGAGCGTTTTATTGAATGGTTTCCAATTGGAGCTTGGGGACCAAAACGATTCAAAATAGAATTAACTGCAGGAGATTACTCAATAACACTTGCTAGAACTACATATGGAGGAAAAGTTTCTGATAATTTTCGCGTAAAAATTTCAGACGCATTTCAAAATCAATACGAATCACTTTTACAAGAGGTGCAAAGAATATCTCAAAAATCTGAGGCAGTACGCATGCAGCGTCCTCTTGAGTTTGATTGGGAATTAGGAGAAACTATCTCTAAATCCCTTAAGCAACTTATGGGAAAGGATCATGTTTCTTATCAAGCTTTTGTACCGGCTGGAAGATCTTTTTTTACAAGCATTGGCAAAGCAATTGCAATATTTGAACAAGGAAAAGTATTAGATCCGTTAATTATTCGATTTGGAAGAATGTACACATCTTTAAAAGATCAAAATAGATATTTTTTAGAAGAAAAATCAAGCGATATTGGCTTTAAAAAAGCACTTGAAAAAAGTTTAGCAGAACTATTGGGCGGTGTTATTGAGCGCGATGGAGACAAGGAATTTGTTAGAACATCTGATGGAAGAAAAGTCCCTTTAACGGCGCTTTCATCGGGGCAACAAGAACTTTTACCTCTGATTGTATTTTTACCTTGGCTACACTCAATAAAAGGGGGACGTCTTTGCTATGTAGAAGAACCCGAAGCTCATTTGTTTCCAGCGGCTCAAAGTCAACTAATAGAAAGTTTAGTTCTTACATCAAACTCCAATGCAATTAATGCGAGTTTAGTGTTAACTACGCATAGCCCTTATGTTTTAACAAAAATAAATAATTTATTAAAAGCTGGTGCAATTTCTAGGCGCTTGAGCGATATTAAGAAAAAAGAATTAGATACGATTATTAATCGTCGTGCTTGGCTACAAGCAAAAAACTTGCGCGCGTATGCAATCAAAGAAGGTAAACTAATTTCTATCTTAGAAAAAGATGGCCTTATTGATTCAGATTATTTGGATGAAGTATCGGGTGATTTAAGCAAAGAATTTGGAAAACTTCTTGAGTTGGAGCATTCAATTGTTTAATTGCAAATGCTCCGAATCTGTAAAAGTTACAAAAATAAAAGTCTCAGAAAATGGAAAGCAGGCTGTATTTTTAAATCCACTGAAAGAAAAATTTGTAAAAGTAAAAGTGGATGGCTGTATGATCATTAATAGTACAGCCTGTGATTGGGTAATATCAAAAGAAAACGTAATGAGTGTTTTGATTGAACTCAAAGGATGCGATGTAGAACATGCATTAAAGCAAATTGAAGCAACTTTTGAATATCTACAAAAGAATAATCTTCTTACGAATAAAACCTCGGCAATGATTATTTGCTCTAAACCATCAAAATACCCTAGCTTTACAAGCAAACTTCAAAAAGCCAAGTCACGCTTAGCAAAACAATACAAAGCGCCCTTGCACATTGTTACAGGAAATTATGAATTTCAAATAGACCGCGTTTTATCTCATACTGGTCCTTTCTAATTTAATTAACTATCATTTTTTATATTTTAAATAAAATTAATCAGCCCCTTCCTCAAGTTCAACGACCGAATGAAGGAACTGCTGGCAGACAAGAACCGGCTGAAGATCGACGTTCGCATCGTGTACGGCAAGAGCGAGTTGCAGCCGCAGGAAAT
>JAQGLT010000116.1 GCA_028292745.1 Polaromonas sp.
GCCTGCTCGCCGGTGTCGGGCTGCGAGATCAGCAGCTCCTGCAGGTTGACGCCGAGCTTTTGCGCGTACTGGATGTCCAGCGCATGCTCGGCATCGACGAAGGCGCAGGTGCCGCCGATTTTCTGCATCTCGGCAATGACTTGCAGCGTCAGCGTCGTCTTGCCCGACGACTCGGGGCCGTAGATTTCCACTACCCGGCCGCGCGGCAGGCCGCCCACGCCGAGTGCGATGTCCAGGCCCAGCGAGCCGGTGGACACCACTTGAATGTCTTCAATCACCTCGCCGGCGCCCAGCTTCATGATGGTGCCTTTGCCAAACTGCTTTTCAATCTGGGCCAGCGCTGCCTGCAAAGCCTTGGCTTTTTCGGTGTTCAGGGCCGGATTGGTCTTGATCGGTGCGTCCATGAAATTTTCCTTAAAAATCAATGAGGTGAAAAGTTCTGCACTCACTTTTCACCGGTCGTTCAGCCTGGAATTAACCTCAGTACTGGGTGCATGAACAGTACTTTATGGGCGTTGAGCCCGGAAGTAAACCCTATTTTTAGTCAGTTTGCCTGACTAAAAACAGCAAGATGAAGTAGCATCGACAGGATGGAAAAAACCTCTGTTTTAAGCGCCCATGCAGCTTATGACACCACCTGGCGGCTTACCCACCTCGGGCGGCTGATGGGCCATGCCCTGCGGCGGTTTGACGAACGCGTGCTCTGGCTCATGGCAAGCAACATCGAAGTGCCGCTGGCGCTGTCGAACCTCGCGGCGCGCGACCAGGTGGGCGCGGCGCACATCCACATCACCCGGCACCTGGCTGTGGGCGGCTCGCGCCTGACCGACCTGGCGGCCAGTGCGGGCATGAGCAAGCAGGCCATGGGCGATCTGGTGGACCAGTGCGAAGCCTGGGGCCTGGTGCGGCGCGAAACCGACCCGCACGACAGGCGCGCCCGGCGCGTGCTGTTCACCGCGTCGGGCCTGGCCTGGCTGGAAGCCTTCCGGGGCGCGGTGGCCCAGGCCGAAGACGAATTTCGCCAAGCGGTGGGCGACGATGTCGCGACCGTGGTCGCTTTGGGGCTGGAGGCTTATGCCCAGTAAAACCGGTCGGTGTCAAGCGCCTTGGCCTGTCCACTGCTGGCACGCCTTGAACACGGTAACCCTCTTGGGTTACACAAGTGCGCGGGCACTGGCAACGAGCCGGCGGCAAAGGCCTAGAATTTGAAAGGGTAATTGCCAAGCCTTGCATCGTGAGGCGGTTGATTTCCGGAGCTCATTTTTATGCGTATCTTGATTGCCGAAGACGACCAGGTTCTGGCCGATGGCCTGCTGCGCACCTTGCGCGCCTCCGGCGCTGCGGCGGACCATGTGGCCAGCGGCACCGAGGCCGAGGCTGCGCTGCTCACCAGCACGGAATTCGACCTGCTGATCCTGGACCTCGGCCTGCCGCGCATGCATGGGCTGGAAGTGCTCAAGCGCCTGCGCGCGCGCGGCTCGGCGCTGCCGGTGCTCATCCTGACGGCGGCCGACAGCATCGAAGAGCGCGTCAAAGGGCTGGACTACGGCGCGGACGACTACATGGCCAAGCCGTTTTCGCTGCAGGAACTCGAAGCCCGGGTGCGCGCGCTGGTGCGGCGCCGCACGGGTGCCACCAGCAGCACCATCAAGCACGGCCCGCTGGTGTATGACCAGGCGGGCCGCGTGGCCACCATCGACGGCCTGATGGTCGAGCTGTCGGCGCGCGAACTGGGCCTTTTGGAGGTGCTGCTGCAGCGCGCCGGCCGCCTGGTCAGCAAGGACCAGCTGGTCGAGCGGCTGTGCGAATGGGGCGAGGAAGTCAGCAACAACGCCATCGAGGTGTACATCCACCGGCTGCGCAAGAAGATCGAAAAAGGCCCGATCCGCATCGCCACGGTGCGCGGGCTCGGGTACTGTCTTGAGAAAATCCCTTGAGGCTGTTTCAGCGCGAACGGCGCAGCCTGTTTGGCGAAATCCTGGACTGGATGCTCACGCCGCTGCTGCTGCTGTGGCCCATCAGCATGGCGCTGACCTGGCTGGTGGCGCAAAACATCGCCGGCAAGCCGTTTGACCGCGCGCTGGAATACAACGTGCAGGCGCTGGCCAAGCTGGTGACGGTCAAAAACAACCAGGTGCAGTTCAACCTGACCGCCCCGGCGCGCGAGATCTTGCGCGCCGACGACACCGACCAGGTCTACTACCAGGTGATCGGCCCGCAGGGCGAGTACCTGGGCGGCGAGCGCGAGCTGCCCGCCCCGCCCGAGGAAGAACGGCTCGACGGCGGCGAAGTGCGCCTGCGCGAAGCGGTCATCCGGGGCGAAGACGTGCGGGTGGCCTACACCTGGATCGATGTCGAAGGCGCGGCGCCGGCGGCGCTTCCGGTTTTGGTGCAGGTGGCCGAAACGCTGGGAAAACGCAAGACGCTGGCCACCGAAATCGTCAAGGGCACGATGGTGCCGCAGTTCGTAACGCTGCCGCTGGCGGTGCTGCTGGTATGGCTGGCGCTGGTGCGCGGCATCAAGCCGCTGGCGCAGCTCGAAAAACGCATTCGCGCCCGCAAACCCCACGACATGAGCCCGCTCGATGAAACCGGCGTGCCCGAGGAGGTGGTGCCGCTGGTGGACTCGGTGAACGACCTGCTGAGCCGGCTGAAGGTGTCGCTCTCGACGCAGAAGCGCTTCCTGGCCGATGCCGCCCACCAGCTCAAGACGCCGCTGGCCGGGCTGCGCATGCAAGCCGACCTGGCGCAACGCGAGACCGATGCCGACGAGCTGAAAAAGTCGCTCAAGCACATTGGCCAGGCCAGCATACGGGCGACCCACATGGTCAACCAGCTGCTGGCCCTGGCGCGCGCCGAAACCACCGGCCGCAGCCTGGCCAAGCAGCGGGTGGACCTGGTGGTCATCGCCTCGGAAGTCATGGCCGATTCGGTGCCGCGTGCGCTCGACAAAAAAATCGACCTGGGCTATGACGGCCCGGCGGCAGGCGAGCAGTCGACCTATCTTGTGGGCAACCCGACGCTGCTGGGCGAGCTGGTGCGCAACCTGCTCGACAACGCGATCAACTACACGCCTGAAAACGGCCATGTCACCCTGCGGCTGATGGTGGACCGCTTCAGCGGCGTGCTGGTGCTCATCGTCGAAGACTCGGGGCCGGGCATTCCCGAGACTGAGCGCGAACTGGTGTTCGAACCGTTTTACCGGACGCTGGGCACCAACGTCGATGGCTCCGGGCTGGGGCTGGCCATCGTGCTGGAAATCGCGCAGCAGCATGGCGCCTCGGTCGCGACAGAGGACGCCTTGCTGCCCGCGCATCCCGACACGCCGGGCACCCGCGTGACGGTGCGCTTTGCCGGCAGGAGCTGAGCCGGCGAAAATTCCGGAAAAACCGCTGAAAAACACAACAAATAGGCCTTTCACGCTTTATCCACCTGCCTAGTCAGCTATATTTTTAATAGCAAATGATGCCCCAACGTCCCTGCCGCGCAGGCCTGTGCGCTCACGGCGATGCCGTGGCGTGGCCCCAGCGCAACAACGGGTAATCGTCCTATACACGCCGGCCGCAGAGAGGAGGAAACTGCCATCTCCTGCTGCCCTTGCCGCAGGCGGCGCGCTAAGGCGGCGCAGGCAGCCCACCCACCAGGAGCCCGGCATGGCGTTACTTCCCCCAGATGTGCATCCCGCCGTGGAGGCGGTCCGGGCAGCGGGCGTGGACAAGGTGAAGGTGGCCGTCAGCGACATCGACGGCGTGCTGCGCGGCAAGTACCTGCACAAGGATAAATTTTTCGGCGCGGCCGACCCGTACCCCGAAGGCGGCTTTGGCTTTTGCGACGTGGTGCTGGGCTGGGACATGACGGACACCTGCTACGACAACACCGCGGCCACCGGCTGGCAGCACGGCTACCCCGATGCGCTCGCCCGGCTGGACCTGGACACGTTGCGCCGCGTGCCCTGGGACGACGGCATTCCGTTTTTCCTGGGCGAATTCGTCAACGCCGACGGCTCGGCCCATGCGGTCTGCCCGCGCCAGACGCTCAAGCGGGTGCTCAGACGCGCTGAAAAGATGGGCTTTTCCGTCATGGCCGGCATGGAGTTCGAATGGTTCAATTTTCTGGAAACGCCGCAAAGCTGGGCCGCCAAAAAGGGCGTCGGCCCGGAGCCGCTGACGCCCGGCATGTTCGGCTATTCGCTGCTGAGGATGAATCGCAACCGCGAGTTCTTCAAGGCCATCATGGACGAGATGCTGGCGTTCGACATTCCGATCGAGGGCCTGCACACCGAGACCGGCCCCGGCGTGTACGAGGTGGCCATCGGCTTTTCCACCGCGCTGGAACAGGCGGACCGCGCCGTCCTGTTCAAGACCGGCGCGCGCGAGATTGCCAAGCGTTTCGGGATCATGCCGACCTTCATGGCCAAGTGGAGCCAGAAGTACCCGGGCTGCAGCGGCCACATCCACCAAAGCCTGAAGGAAGGGCCCGACGGCACGGCCAACCTCTTCTACGACGCGGCCTCGCCGCGCAAGATGAGCGCGCTGTTCGAGAGCTATCTTGCCGGCCAGGTCGAGTGCCTGATGCAGTTCGCGCCGATGTTCTGGCCCACCATCAACAGCTACAAGCGCCTCGTCGACGGCTTCTG
>JAQGLT010000135.1 GCA_028292745.1 Polaromonas sp.
ATCCACTACTACAACCACGAGCGCATCAAGCTCGGATTGCAAGGGCTCAGCCCGGTAGGATACCGGCTGAGAAACACCGCCTGATTGGCGAGATGGCAACCGTCCAACTTCAGGGGGTCAGTTCAAACCCGGAGCGGTTCATTCCGCTAGGAACTGGTCAATCTCATCAACCTGCGCCATCCGCTGGTTCAGCTGGCCCAGAAGAACAATTGGGAATCTTGCGACCAGCGCTTTGGCGGCCTGTACAAAGCCGGCATTGGCCGCCCCGGCCACCCCATTCGTCTGATGGTCGGGCTGCAACTGCTCAAGCACACCAGCAATCTGTCCGACCAAGAAGTGGTGGCGGTCTGGGTCGAGAACCCCTACTGGCAGCACTTCTGCGGCGAGCAGTACTTTGGTCACGACTTCCCCATTGAGCCCAGCCTGATGACCGGCTTTCGCAAACGCATTGGTGAGTCCGGCTGTGAATTCATCCTGGGTCTGACAGTGCCAAGCAGGTCTGGCCACCAAGACAGTCGCCAAGGCCTCGCTGGCCGTGGTCAATGTGGACACCACGGTGCAAGACAAGGCAGTGGCCTTCCCCACCGATGCTCGGCTGCTACACAAAGCGCGTGTGGCGCTGGTGCGCCATGCTAAGAAACTCGGCATCAACCTGCGCCAAAGCTACGAACGGGTCGGCCTGGCCAGCTTCGTGCGCTCACAGCGCTACGCCCATGCCCGCCAGATCAACCGGGCCAACGCCCAGAACAGAAAGCTGCGCACCTACCTTGGCCGCGTCATTCGGGACATCGAGCGCAGGGCACAAAACGATCACACGCGGACCGAGCGGCTGGACAAGTTGCTGGAGATCGCAACGCGCATCCACAGCCAGCCCAGAAAGCGCAGCGAGGGCGATCCGCCCAAGCTGTACAGCGTGCATGCCCCGCAAGTCGAATGCATCGCCAAAGGCAAAGTGCACAAGCAGTACGAATTCGGCGTGAAGGTGGGTATCGTCTCGACCAGCAAGGAGAGCTTTGTGATTGGCGCCAAGTCACTGCCGGGCAATCCGTATGACGGGCACACGCTGCAGGCGTGCATTGAGCAGGCTGAGCGCGTCTCAGGTTTGAAGGCCAAAGAGGCTTACACGGATCGAGGGTATCGGGGCCACGGCTGCAGCGGCAGTACGCTCAAAGTGTGGATTGCGGGGGCCAAGCGCGGGGTGACGGCTGCAATCCATAGAAAGCTCAAGCGCAGGAATGCCGTGGAGCCCGTGATCGGGCACTTGAAGTCCGATGGCCGGCTGGCGAGAAATTTCCTCAAAGGCATCGAAGGTGACGCGATGAATGCGCTGCTGTGCGGTGCCGGGCACAACATGCGCAAGATCCTCAAGAAGCTGCGGCTTCTTTGCTCTCAATTGGGCATCATGCTGCGGCAGCTCTTGCACAACACACTCGCCTGGCACGGCCCCAGGATACTTCAGGCCATTTGAAAATCGAGTTTCTCAGGGACGACGAACGAATCGCAAGTGCAATTCGCTCACCCGTATGGCCCGCGGCATTGGCGCATTTCCTCGGTATGAGAAAAACCGACATCAGCATCATCCGGGATAAGAGCTTGCTGCGGCGTGAATCAGTACGTCATAAAAGCTTTTGAGCGTCAGACTCTGCAGTTGGCTGCTGTGATAAGCCAGCATCACCGGGCTTGAGGGCAAGGCTGGCTTGGTACGCACAACCCTCAGCCCCATCTTGCTATAACGTCTGGCAATAGACTCGGGCGCTATCGACAAAAAGCGCGTACCAGCCACTAGTGCAAGGTTGGCTTCAAACGAGCGAACTTCCATAATGGGCTTGATAGGTGCCAGATCGTGTTCCCTTAAAAAGTTGTCAAACGCTTGGCGCGAGGTCGTCTTGATATCTGGGAGAAGCCAGTCACGCGTCGATATTTCTTGCAAAGGCACAGCCTTTTCTATCAACTTAGTGTTTTCGGCGCTACAAATGATGACGATCTTGTCATCATACAGGCGCTCAATACAGATACTAGACTCAGTGTTTGGTGAACTCGATGCGCTGCGAAAGATCGCGAAGTCAAGCTTGCCTTGTCGCAGGCCGTCCATTAATTCAGTCGAGTTACCTTCCACAGCATTCAGTTCAAATGGCGCGGAATATGGCTCGATTAACTTACTCGACTCTTCAGCCTCCTGGCGAAACGGGTAAACCAAATCTAAAAGCCGGGGCATGATGGTATACATGGCCCGTGGTATGCAGCCCAGCCTGACAACAGGCCGGGTGTCGGACAAGATGCTGCCAAGTTCGTCCAGGCCGCGCATCACAAAACGTGCCTGAGCCAACACAATCTGCCCATCTGGTGTTGGCCTGCAGCCGTGGCTGGACCGCTCAAAAAGACGTGCTCCCAAGAGTTGCTCGGCCTCTGAAAGGAGGCGCGACAGCGCAGGCTGTGGCATGCCTATGTCGCGCGCGGCAGCATGTACGGACAGGCTTTCGCCTATAGCAACCAAAGCCGCAATGTGGCGCCGCTGCAATATTTTGCTTTTGGCTATTGAGATTTTGGTTTTAGCAGGCATGGACACTCCATAAACGGCCCCAAGGGGATGCAAAAATATACATCCTTCAATGGCTGAATTATATTGTTTACGGAATCGCTTGCCGCTGTTAGATTCCGTCATCTGATCAACTCACTCTTGTAAAGTCTTATGACCAGCATCACCATCAAACCGCTTTCCCCCGCCCTGGGCGCTGAGATTTCAAATGTCGATCTGCATGGGCCGATCAGTCCGAGCACCCTTGCCGAACTCAAACAGGCATGGGATCAATATCTGGTATTGCGCTTTAGAGGCCAGAAGCTGTCGGACCAGAATTTATTAGACCTGAGCCGCCTGTTTGGCGAACTCGATCCGCCTGGCCCGAATCCATACGGCAAGCCATTTTTGGCCGATTTCCCCGAGATCAATGTCATCTCCAACGTTAAGGTCGATGGTGCACCTATTGGCAACCTGGGTGATGGTGAGGCGGAGTGGCACTGCGACATGACCTACGTTGAAAGTCCGCCACGTGCTGCCATGTTGCACGCACTAGAGATTCCACCCAGTGGTGGTAATACCTTCTGGTCGAACATGTATTTAGCCTATGAAACACTGCCTGCTGAGATGAAAGCGAAGATTGCAGGGCGCCGAGCGATTCATGATGCGACCTACAACAGTGCAGGCGTCATGCGAAAGGGTATGAAGCCAGTGACTGATCCGCGCGAGGCTCCTGGCGCTCATCAGCCCTTGGTCATCAGTCATCCGGACACGGGACGTGCAGCGCTGTACCTTGGTCGTCGGCGTAACAGTTATATCCTTGGGATGGAACTCGACGAGAGCGAAGCTTTGCTCAACGCGTTGTGGGAGCACGCTACCCAGCCTCAATTTGCATTTTGTCAAGAGTGGCGCCTCCACGATCTGATCCTGTGGGACAACCGCTGCACCTTGCACCGCCGGGACTCCTTTGATCCAGAAACACGCAGAGTCATGCATCGAACCCAGATCAAGGGTCTACCGCTTACAGCGTTTGCGGGGTGAAGTCAGCATGCATGGACTTCATCTACCCATCGTTCGAGTCGAAATTTTTGGGGTTGCCATTCCTCTTGTCGGACCAGGTTTTAAAAATGCCTACATTAATAAGACAACCCAAAAGAGCGCTTTGGTCCGGCTGACAGCCGAAGACGGTTCGGTTGGGCTCGGAAATATTGACCCTTCGCCCGGGTATTCAGTCGAAACTATTGAGCAGTCTTTAAAGGCGCTTCGCGACCAACTCGCTCCGCTAGTGCTCGACAGCGATGCAGGCAATCCGCATCAATTGGTTGCAAGGATGGATGCCGCTTTGCCAGGCTATTTGGATGCCAAGGCGGCCATAGAAATGGCCTGTGTGGATTTGCTTGCACGCCGTCTTGGCATACCGGTTTACCAGTATTTGGGTGGCGCAATGGTTTCCAGCGTCCGATTCAATGCGTGGGTTGGTATTCTTGCTCCTGATGAGGCAGCTATAGAGGCGCGCAAATGGTTCGACCGCGGCTTTCGCTCAGCCAAGGTCAAGGTGGGCGGCGGCATCAAAGCCGACCGCGACCGCATTATGGCAATTCGCGAAGCGGTAGGCCCGACTATGGCGCTTCGGGCAGATGCCAACGCAGGTTACAGCGTAGCCGATGCGATTGCCCTTGGCCAACTGCTCGAACCCATGAACATGCAACTGCTCGAGCAACCAGTGGCAGATCATGACTTGTCCGGCATGGCCAAGGTGAGGCAGGCCATTGGTATTCCTGTCATGGCAGATGAGTCCATTACCGACCACGAGAGCCTGATCGCCGTCATTCGCGCCGACTGCGCCGACATCGTCAAGCTCAAGGTTATGAAGCAGGGCGGCTTTCTCAAATGCCGGCGTATGTTGGAGACAGCAACTGCAGCTGGTATGAAAGTCGTCATCGGCCACGGTTTCGGGATGGGTGTCAATACGGTTGCCGAGATCATGCTGGCCTGCACCAGCACCGAAGTGCTTGAAGGTCTTGAATGTGTGGGTCCACTCAAGACTGCCGACGACATCGTCACGCACAAGCTGGACTTAAGTACCGGCCAGCTGGCGCTTCCAGGCGGTCCGGGACTGGGTGTCGAGCTTGATGAAGAAAAAGTTCAGACCTATCAATTTTAAATTTAGGATTTGTCATGTTGAAAAGAACTGTCGTTTTTTCAATACTAGCTTCATTCGCTGCTAGTCTGGTCACTATGCCCTCAGCTGCGGCCGAATGGCCTACCAAGCCCATCACCTTGCTGGCCCCTTTTGCTGCAGGCGGCACAGTGGACATAGTTGCCCGGATAGTCGGTACGCGACTTGGCACCGAACTGGGGCAAAACATAATTGTGGAAAATCGCGGTGGCGCTGGCGGCACCATTGCGACCGGCATGTTGGCACGTGCTACTCCAGACGGTCATACGCTAATGCTCACCCATCAGGGTCTGGCCTTCAATGTCGCCCTTTATGACAAGCTGCCCTATGACACGGCTAAGGACATCATGCCGGTGGCCAATATTGGCATGACACCCAACGTATTAGTGGTAACCAACTCGTTGCCCGTCAAAACACTGGGCGAGTTTTTGAGCTATGCCAAAACAAACCCGGTTAATTATGGATCAGGTGGACACGGGAGTGCAGGCCATCTGCCAATGGAAGTCATGCAATCCATGACGGGCGCCAAGCTGACGCATGTGCCGTACAAGGGGTCCGGTCCGGCAATAAACGATCTCATGAGCGGGCAGATTCAAGCTATGCTGTTGACCATTCCAGCCATCATGCCGCATATCCAGGGAAACCGGGTAAGGGCGATTGCAACCAGTGGACTAAAACGCACGCCTGCCTTGCCGGATCTGCCCACCATGAACGAGGCGGGCATCAAGGGGTTTGACTATTCCCCATGGTATGGTTTTTTTGCCCCGACCGGCACACCGCCCGAGGTTGTGCAAAAACTGCACACTGCCATTAACAAGGTGCTTTCCGACCCTGAAATCATAAGCAAACTCGGCCAGCAGGGATTGGAAGTCCAGACCATGTCGCGCGAGCAGTTTGGCCAAATTGTTACCAGTGACACTGCCAAGTGGGGAAAAATTATCAAAAAGCTCGACATTAAAATCAACTAAGTGAATTGAGCGCTGCATATTAAACCCATGGCAAATGGCCTTTGGCCCGCATGGCTGGCTTGCAAGTGCTGCATCCAGCCAGAGCGCTAACCATCGCGGGCAAGTCGTTTGCACTCAGAATTTTCTCGCGGGCCATCCTCATGCTGATAAAGGGGAGTGTGGCTTTTTTTGAGAAATGAAGAATTTCGCGGCGTTGATTTAGAAGTGATTGAGCTTGCCTGCATGGGCGTCGAGATCAGCCAGCTACCGTTTCACTTCCACGTAGTGCAGGCGAAGACCAGCAAGTCCATAGTCGAGGCGGTAAATCAACCCCGAAGTTGCTAACAACTATGCTTTTCGAAAGGTGTAGCGGAATGAATGCTCTGCCGAAAGGCGCCGAGTCAATTAACTACGTCAAGGCGGCTGCTCTAAAAAAAGAACTTGCCAGATGGCAGGAGTTGGCTCTTGTAGATGTTCGGGAGCAAGGTCAGTATGGCGAAGGTCATCCCTTTCACGCAGCACCCTTACCCTATAGTCGACTCGAACTCGACGTAGGCAAACTCATCCCCAATTTTGCTGTCAACATTGTGCTGCTGGACAATGGCCATGGGGATACTCTAGGCCTAAGGGCTGCCTGCCGGCTACAGGCGATGGGTTATCAGCACGTAAGAGTGCTCAAGGATGGTGCGTCAGGGTGGCGCGCGGCAGGGTATCACCTTTTTAAGGGTGTGCACGTGCCCTCTAAAACCTTTGGCGAGCTTGTTGAGGCAAAGTGCCATACCCCTAGGATATCGCCTGAGGCTTTGCGACTTATGATGGAAAGGGGTGATGACGTCGTAGTATTAGACGGACGACCGCGCAGTGAATACGCAAAGATGAACATTCCTGGTGCAGTGTCTTGTCCTAATGCTGAACTTCCCTACCGGTTGCATCGTTTAGCCCCCAACAAGGGCACCACCGTGGTAGTGAACTGCGCGGGTCGCACTCGCAGCATCATTGGAGCCCAGTCGTTAATCAACATGGGGGCAAGTCATCAAGTCTTCGCGCTTGAAAACGGTACTCAGGGCTGGTATCTCAAGGACTACCCCCTGGAGCGACACAGCAACCGGTTCTATCCGCAAGTTTCCGCAGCCGATTTGCCGTTGAAAGACATACGGCAAAACGCTGCTGCCCTGGCGCAGACGTGCGATGTGAAGACCGCTCATGCAGATCAGCTTCAGCGCTGGCGTCAAGACCACTCGCGAACAACTTACTTTTTCGATATACGTACACCTGAAGAGTTTGAGGCAGGTTCGGCCCATGGTGCGCTGCATGCTGAAGGCGGTCAACTTTTACAAGGAACTGATCTTTACATTGGCGTGCGCCATGCCCGGGTAGTGCTTTACGACACGGACGGCATTCGAGCGCCCGTGATTGGCAGTTGGCTGAGTCAGATGGGCTATGAAGCCTGGCTATTTCAGAATGCAGAGTCGTTGTCTGCGCAGAACGTGGCAGTGACGAGTAGCCAACCCGTTGACTTTCCACTCTTGGCCGAAGTACACCTTGCTGAACTTCCTGAGCTTGACGGCCCTGTTCAGATCTTTGACCTGCGGTCGAGCATGGAATTTCGTGCAGGGCATATTCGAGGTGCTGTCTGGTCCACTAGGAGCCGTATTCGCTTGCAGGTGGATGCGCAGAGTGAAATGCACGGTAGAGAAGACCAGCCCATTATTTTATTAGCTGCGAACCCTAGAATTGCTTCTCTGGCGGCCGGTGAACTGACCACATCTCAGAGGCAGCGCAGCAGATTTTTGATGGCTGATGCAGCAGTTTGGATGCAGCATGGAGTAACGATAGAGTCCACACCCAATTTCCCGGCAGATTCTGACTGTCTGGATTATTTATTTTTTGCACATGACCGTCATGAAGGGAATAAGGTCGCAGCGGCGCAATACCTTGAATGGGAGATGAATCTCATTTATCAATTAGATGCACAGGAAAAATCGAGCTTCAGATTTTTTGAGATGGGATGACTTGGTTTTGGTTTTACGTGCAGGTTGCTTTCCTACCTAGGGCTGCGACGAGTTTCCCCCGTCAAAGCGACCACAAGAATTGAAGACGTCGCAATTTGGTTCAAACAGGTTGCCAAACAACCTTATAAGAACCTATCCTAGTAAACCAGTAACTCGCCAAGTGATGATGTCGCCTGCCAAATGCACGAAGGCTAAAATAGTTTTCGACCTTCTTGACCCAACGAATCAACAAGCCGCGAAATCGGTTCGTTTGCCCGTGTGTTCGCCCAATAATTGGATCCAGTAGGTCCCCATCGCGCTTGTGGCGTTGACTGCGACCCTATCTCAGTGCACAGACGGCTCATCAGAGCGGCACAATGCGGAGCGCTTTGGATCCAGCCAGCAACCGCCCCTTAGGGCGATAACAGGCCGGCGGCAATGTGCTCACAGGTCATCCGATACCGATGTCCTGCCTGCGTGATACCCTGCGCGTGCGTCGATCTATCGCGTGCGGTGTGGATGAAAAAGTTGTTTGCGGCCATGTCATTAGCGTGTAGGAATGCGGCTGCCTCCAATGTCTTACGCCATGTGAGTGGCAGCGCCGCCCATCGATCACCCAGGCACGCTATCGTGCCATTGAAACCTGATACATTGCATATTTTCAGCACATACCCCTAAGATAAGTGTAAGCGGTCCGCAAACTACGTCCTTTTATCTGTGAGCTGATTCGATGATGCTACGTGTCCATTTACAACGATATGGACACCTATGACAGAGATGAACGCAGAGTTGTTGGCCCGGCTGGTGGTCGGGCGCAAACGGGACGGGCGGTGCACTTACGATCCGCTGGCCAAGCAGACCTTGATTGACGAATGCCTCAAGCCTGGGGTGTCGGTGGCGCGCGTGGCGATGCGGTACGGCCTCAACGCCAATTTGCTGCGCACCTGGATTGCCAAGTCAGGCCAGCCCAACCATGGCCAGGCGCGCGCCGTGCCCGGCAAAGTGCTGGCGCCTGCAGCGGCTTTCGTGGCTGTGCAGGTCACAGCGCCCGCAGCACCGGCACCAGTCGCACTTTGCCTGCACGTGCGCCTGCCCAACGGGGTGGCGCTCGAGGTTGGCCAGGTCCCGCTGGAGGCGATGGCGCCCGTGCTGCAACTGCTGGGCACGCTGGCGTGTTCACGCTGAACGCCACCCGTGCGGTGTACCTGCACCAAGGCGCCGTTGATTTTCGCAAGAGCATCAACGGCCTGGCCAGCCTGGTCGAGCATGGCCTGGGTCTGGACGCGTTTGCCCAGGCGCTGTTTGTCTTTGCCAACCGCAGGCGCGACCGCATCAAGATTCTGGGCTGGGATGTCAACGGCTTCTGGCTTCTGCACAAGCGCCTGGAGAAGGACCGCTTCATCTGGCCGCGAGGCGAATT
>JAQGLT010000017.1 GCA_028292745.1 Polaromonas sp.
CCACCAGCACGATGGAGATCAAGAGCGTGACCTCGATCTCGCGCAGCGAGGCGCGGATCGAATTGGTGCTGTCCGAGGCGACCTGCAGTTGCACGTCCTGCGGCAGCTGGGCCTGCAGCTCGGGCAGCAGGGCGCGCACGCCGTCGACGGTGGCGATGACGTTGGCGTCGGGCTGGCGCGTCACCAGCACGATGACCGCCGGCTGCCCGTTGAACAGGCCCAGGGTGTTGGTGTTTTCCACGCCGTCGCTGACCTCGGCCACATCGCTCAGGCGAATCGCCGCGTTGTTGCGCCAGGCGATGACCAGATCCTTGTAGTCGGCCGCGTGCAGCCCGCCGGACGCGGTGTTGCCGGCCGCATAGATTTGCAGCCGCTTGCCGTTGCCCTCGATCGCGCCCCGGGGGCGGTTGGCGTTGGAGGCCTGCAGCGCGGCGCGCACGTCCTCCATGCTGACGCCGTAGCGGTTCAGCGCAAACGGCAGCAGCTCGACCCGCACGGCGGGCAGCGAGCCGCCGCCCAGCTCCACATCGCCGACGCCGGGCACCTGGGCAATCTTTTGCTGGATGAGGTTGGAGACCTCATCGTAGATCTGGCCGGGCGAGCGGGTCCTGGAGGTGAGCGCCAGGATGATCACCGGCGAGGAGGCCGGGTTGGCTTTTCGGTAGGTCGGGTTGCTGCGCAGCGTGGCGGGCAGGTCGGCTCTAGAGGCGTTGATGGCGGCCTGCACCTCGCGCGCGGCCGAGTCAATCTTGCGGTTCAGGTCGAACTGCAGGCTGATGCGGGTGGAGCCGGTGCCGCTGTTGGACGTCATTTCGTTGACGCCGGCGATGACGCCGAGGCGGCGCTCCAGCGGCGTGGCAACGCTGCTGGCCATGGGGTCCGGGCTGGCGCCGGGCAGCGAGGCGCTGACCGAGATCACCGGAAAATCGACCTGGGGCAGGGGGGAGACAGGCAGGACGAAGAAAGCGCCGATGCCCGCCAGCGCGAGGCCGATGGTCAGGAGGACGGTGGCGATGGGACGGTTGATGAACGGGCCGGACAGGTTCATGGCCGGGCTCCTGGGGCGCTTGCCCTTGCTGCTGGCGGGGGAGGCAATTGGCGGGTCTTTGTGAAATTTAAGTAAAAAGTGCCTTTGGCGCACTGCCTGTCTGTGCTGACAGCTATTGAAATCGCAGCGGATTTGCTTTTTTGGCCTTGGCTTTGGTGCTGGCTTTTAGCGGGTCCTGGGGTGATTTCTGCTTGGGGGTTTTCAGCTGTGACCTGCTGGCCGGGAGTCGCCCGGCGGCGACCCCCGGCCAGCAGGTCACAGCAGCGACAGCCTAAGCGCAAACCAACCCCAGCGCAATCCAAAGCCAAAACCTCCAAACTGCTATCAATTAAAGAGCCATCAGCGCAAGCAGAACAAGCGCCAGAGCCATAAAACCCATCAAAATCAGACAGCAGAAGCATCCACCCGCTCCTTCCGCCCAAACCGCCGCCCCAGCCGGTCAAACGCCAGGTAGATCACCGGCGTCGTGAACAGCGTCAACACCTGGCTCACAATCAGCCCGCCAAAAATTGCCAGGCCCAGCGGCCGCCGCAACTCGGCCCCCTCGCCAAACCCCAGCATCAAGGGCACGGCGGCAAACAGCGCCGCCAGCGTGGTCATCAAGATGGGGCGAAAGCGCAGCAGCGCCGCCTGGTGGATCGCTTCCTGCGGCGTTTTTCCCTGTGTGCGCTCGGCGTCGATCGCAAAGTCGATCATCATGATCGCGTTCTTTTTGACAATGCCGATCAGCAAAATAATGCCGATGATGCCGATCACGCCCAGGTCGGAGCCGCTGAGCATCAGCGCCAGCAGCGCCCCCACGCCGGCCGAGGGCAGGGTGGACAGGATCGTCATGGGATGGACATAGCTTTCATACAGCACCCCGAGCACGATGTAGACACACACCACGGCCGCCAGAATCAGCCACAGCTGGTTGGACAAGGAGGCCTGGTACGCGCCCGCCGCGCCCAGGAAGGTCAGGCTCACGCTGGCCGGCATGGCGATGTCCTTGGCGGCCTGCTTGATTTCATCGACCGCCCTGCCCAGCGACACGCCCGGCGCCGTGTCGAAACCCAGCGTCGTGGCCGGGTACTGGGCCACGTGGGTGATCTGCAGCGGCGCGGGGCGTTCGGTGATGGTGGCGATGGACGAGAGCGGCGTCGTCGTGCCTGCCCCGGTCTTCAACGGCAGGCTGCCGAGCGAGGCGGGCGTGGCCAGCGCGTCGGGCATGGCTTCGAGAATCACGCGGTACTGGTTGGTTTCGGTGAAGATCGTCGAGACAATCCGCTGGCCGAAGGCGCTGTACAGCGCATCGTCGATCGACGCGCTGCTGATCGCCAGGCGGGAGGCGGTGTCCCGATCGACCGTGACATAGGCCGCCGTTCCGCTGGAGCCCGCGTCCGAGACCACATGGCGCAGGCTGGCCAGCTGCGCCATGCGTCCCGCCAGCCGGTCGGCCCACTGCACCACCGTAGCGTTGTCGGCGCCTTCGATTGACACACGGAACTGCGTCGGGCCGGTTTCGGCGTCGATCGTCAGGTCCTGCGTCGGCTGCAGGTAAAGCGTGACCCCGGCGACCTCGGCCGCCCGTCTTCTCAGCCGGTCCATGGTGTCCTGCTGATTGCCGCTGCGCTCTTTCTTCAGGTTGATCAGCATGCGGCCGGTGTGCAGCATGGTGTTGTTGGCCGCATCCACGCCGATGAAGGAGCTGAGCGTTTCAACGTCCGGGTCCTGCAGCAGCGCAGTCGCCGCCGCCAGCTGCAGCTCGGCCATGCGCGCATAGGACACCGACTGGGCGGTCTCGATGCGCGCCTGCAACTGGCCCGTGTCCTGCGTCGGAAACAGGCCCTTGGGAATCAGCACATACAGCAGCACCGTGAGCAGCAAGGTCGCCAGCGCCACCAGCAGCGTCGCGCCCTGGCGCTTGAGCACCCAGGTCAGCGCATGGTCGTAGCGAACGATGACGTTGTCGAAAAACCGCTGAAATCGTGCGCCAAACCCCATCGATGCATCCGTCGATTCATCAGCAGGACGAAACGCGCCACCTCCCCGGCTATGCAAGTTCCCGTCGCGGAACTGGCTTTGCCAGGCCGCAGGCGGAGTGGCCCCCCCGGGGGGCAGCGAACCACGCGAAGCGGGGAGCGTGGGGGCCTTTTTCAGCCATCTTGCCGACATCATCGGCACCAGGGTGAGCGACACCACCGCCGAAATCAGGATGGTGATCGCCAGCGTGATGGCGAATTCGCGGAACAGCCGGCCCACCACGTCGCCCATGAACAGCAGCGGAATCAGCACCGCGATCAGCGACACGGTGAGCGAGATGATGGTGAAGCCGATCTGCTTGGCGCCCTTCAATGCAGCGGCCATCGGCGTTTCGCCTTCCTCGATGTAGCGCGCGATGTTCTCGATCATGACGATGGCGTCATCGACCACGAAGCCGGTGGCGATCGTCAGCGCCATCAGGCTCAGGTTGTTCAGGCTGTAGCCCAGCAGGTACATGGCGCCGCAGGTGCCGATGAGCGAAATCGGCACCGACAGGCTGGCGATCACCGTGGCGCGAACGTCGTGCAGAAAGGCAAAAATCACCAGCACCACCATCAGCACGGCCAGCAGCAGCTCGATCTCGACGTGCAGCACCGAGGCGCGTATGCCGGTGGTCCGGTCGCTCAGCACATCGACCCGCATTTGCGTCGGCAGGCCGGCCTGCAGCTCGGGCAGGCGCGCCTTGATGGCGTCCACGGTGGCAATCACGTTGGCGCCGGGCTGGCGCTGCACGTTCAGGATGATGGCCGGCACCAGGCGCCGGCCGGGCGTGCCGATGCAGGGGCTGTCGGAATTCTCGGGATTGTTCACCTCCGTGGCTGCTGAGGTGGCGGCCGCGCATTCGATGCTGGCCCAGGCGCCAAGCCGCGTGTTTTCAGCGCCCTCGACCACCCGGGCCACATCGGCGACCCGCACCGCCGCGCCGTTGCGAAAGGCAATGATGAGGTTCTTGTAATCGTCCACGGCCAGCAGCTGGTCGTTGGAATTGATCGAATAGGAGCGCGTCGGGCCGTCGATGCTGCCTTTGGCGCCATTGGCATTCGCCGCCGCGATCGCGGTGCGCAGGGTGTCGAGCCCCAGCCCATACGAGGCCAGCGCCCGGGTATCGGCCTGAATGCGCACCGCCGGCCGCTGGCCGCCGCTCAGGGCGACCAGCCCCACGCCGCTCACCTGGCTGATCTTCAGCGCCAGGCGGGTGTTCACGATGTTCTGCACTTCCGTGAGCGGCAGCGTGTCGGACGTGATGGCCAGCGTGAGCACCGGCGCGTCGGCCGGGTTGACCTTGGCGTAGACGGGCGGCGCGGGCAGATCTGCCGGCAACAGCGAGCCGCCCGCATTGATCGCGGCCTGCACCTGCTGCTCGGCCACGTCCAGCGCCAGCCCCAGGCCAAACTGCAGCGTGACGATGGACACGCCCGCCGCGCTGGTCGAGCTCATGCGGGACAGGCCGGCCATCTGGCCGAACTGCCGCTCCAGCGGCGCGGTGACGGTCTGCGCCATCACCTCGGGGCTGGCGCCGGGGTAGAGCGTCTGGACCTGGATGGTCGGGTAGTCCACCTGGGGCAGGGCCGACAGCGGCAGGAACTTGAAGCCCACCAGCCCCGCCAGCACGATGGCCACCATCAGCAGGGCGGTGGCGACCGGGCGCAGGATGAAGGGGCGCGACGGGCTGGCGGTCGAGGATTCGTCCTCCGCGCGATCGATTTCCGGCAGCAAATCCGGCCTGTCGGTGGATGCCAGCTCGCTCATGCGCCCTCGGCCTGCGAAGCACGCTGGCGGGGGCGGGGGCTGGACGCGCCGCCTGCGGGCGCGGACGCCGCAGGCTCGGCAGCCGGCGCGC
>JAQGLT010000118.1 GCA_028292745.1 Polaromonas sp.
CGAGCGACGCTTTTTGTGGCCCATCGGGCCTGTTTCGCGGGCCTCGTGGCCCGCTTTGCGCCCTCACGGGCGCACCTGTGCCATCAACCGTTGTCGGCTGAGGTAGATGTTGGCCAGTGCCAGGACCGTGAATGCACGTGTGGCGTTCTTGGCCAAGCCCCGGTAGCGCACCTTGCCAAAGCCCCACAGGCGCTTGACCACGCCGAACACGTGCTCCACCCGTGAACGGATGCGCGACTTGTTGCGGTTTTTGCCTTTAATCCCCTCGTCCACGATCCCGCCTTTTTTGACGCGTTGGGTGGTGAAGTCCTTGGCCTGTGGCGCCTTGCTCGCGATCAGCTTTTTCTGGCTGGCATAGGCTGAGTCACCGTACACGCGCCGCTCTTGCCCATGCAGCAAGTCGGGCAGCGGATGCTTGTCGTGCACGTTGGCCGCCGTGACTACGGCGCTGTGCGTCAGCCCGCTTTGGCTGTCCACCCCAATGTGCAGTTTCATGCCGAAGTACCACTGTTGGCCCTTGCGAGTCTGGTGCATCTCGGGGTCGCGCGCTTTGTCCGCGTTCTTGGTGGAGCTGGGCGCGCCGATGATGGTCGCGTCCACGATGGTGCCGGTGTTGAGCTTGAAGCCTCGCGCCTGCAGCTCTTGCCCCACCTGGGCAAACAGGGCCTCGCCGAGCTTGTGGTCGTTAAGCAGGCGGCGAAACTTGAGCATCGTGGTGGCGTCGGGCACCGGCTCGCGGCCCAGATCAATGCCCACGAAGCGGCGCAGACTGGCGCTGTCGTACAGGGCTTCCTCGCAGGCCAGATCGGCCAGGTTGAACCAATGCTGGATGAAGTGAATGCGCAGCATGCGCTCCAGTCCGATGGGCGGGCGGCCGTTGCCGGCTTTGGGGTAGTGCAGCTCGATGACCTCGCACAGCGCTGACCAGGGCACGATGGCCTGCATGGTGGCCAAAAATTCGTCTCGCCTGGTGGGCTTGCGATATTGCTCGTAACTCGATTGGTCGGCCGCCATGGCAAGGGTCTGTTGCTTCATCGTCATGTAACGCTTGAGCTTCGCATGCGGTGGACCTTAATCAGCATTGCCTTAACTCAACAGTCGGCCCAGCAGATGGCGCTGCACCCGCAAGGCCAGCAGATCTTTCGCTTCGACATCTTTGGTGACGAGGCTTTATGGACCGACAGGCTGCGGATGCACGAGGTCATCGCTTCGGCGCTGGACCCGACCATCGACTTGACCTAGTACCTCAAGTCGCACTGAGAAAAGCTCACGAAGTCAATGCCAGGCACCCGCCGCCGCCTGGCATTTATTGCTGATATGCGGCATCGCCAATCGAAGGAGATACAAACATGAAATACATCACTAAAGGCGCCGTCTTGGCTTTCCTCGCCTCCGTCCTGTGGGCCGCGCATGCCCAGCAAGGCCCCACCGATCCGCAGATCGCCGCAATCGTGGTGATGGCCAATCAAGTCGACATCGACGCGGGCATGCTAGCCAAGAGCAAGGGCCAGTCCCGGGACGTGAAGCAGTTTGCCCAACAGATGATCACCGACCACATGAGTGTCAACAAATTGGCCACGGATTTGGTGCAAAAGCTCCAGGTCAAACCCGAGCCGAACGCAACCAGTGCCAGCCTGAAGAAAGGGGGGGACGACAACATCGCCAGCCTGAAGAAACTCAAGGGTGCCGAGTTTGACAAAGCCTACGTCAAGCACGAGGTGGACTACCACCAGAGCGTGCTCGACGCCATGGACAAGACGCTGATCCCGTCCGCCCAGAATGCAGAGCTCAAGGCGTTGCTGGTGAAAGTGCGGCCTGCGTTCGTGGCCCATCTGGATCACGCCAAGCACATCCAGCTGCAGCTGGGCCAGTGAGATGGCTGCGCTTTTACGCAATACGCTGTGGACCGCAGCCGCGGCGGTGACAGTGGTAGCGGCCGTCAATTTACTGGGCAGCGCGAGCCAGGACGGTGCCAACGCGCCTGAGCAGCTCGTTCGCCTTGAAAACATGGCGTTTTCACCCGCCAGTTTGACCGTGCAGCGGGGCACCAAGGTGATCTGGCACAACCTTGACGTGGTGCCCCATACCGTGACAGCTGCCGGTGCGTTCGATTCAGGGCGCATTGCGCCGGGCAAGCGCTGGAGCGCCGCCGTGGTCCACACGCCTGGCCGCTATGACTATGTTTGCGCCTATCACCCAGGCATGAAGGCAACGCTGGTGGTGCAGCCATGACGGCGTTGAACGGCTCGCCTGCGCAAACCGGTATAGAGGCCGTGGACGATGCGCAGCTGGTCCGGCGCGTGCAGGCCTGCGATGAGGCTGCCTTCGAGCTGCTGATGCGGCGGCACAACCGGCGCCTTTACCGCCTGGCGCGCTCGATACTGCGCAACAGCGCGGATGCAGAAGAGGCGCTGCAGGAGGCCTATCTGGCTGCCTTCCAGGCAATTGGTCACTTTCGCGGCGACGCGTCGCTGGCCACCTGGCTGTCGCGGATCGTGGCCAACGAATGCCTGGGGCGTCTGCGTCGCCAAACCCGCCGCCATAATATCGTTCCCATCCTCAGCGGGGCTGGCGATGGGCACGAGGGTAAGGAGCCTTTCGTCATGCCCAGCAACGACATTGAAGGCCCTGATCGCGCGCTCGGACGAGCCGAACTGAGGGGTTTGCTTGAACGCCGGATTGACGAATTGCCCGACGCCTTTCGTGCAGTGTTCGTGATGCGCTGCGTGGAGGAGCTCAGCGTGCAGGAGACCGCCCAGTGCTTGAACATTGCCGAGGCGACGGTTCGCAGCCGCCACTTTCGCGCGCGCAGCATGCTGCGCGAATCTTTGGCCCAGGACATGGACATGGCAGAGCGCGACGTATTTTCTTTTGACGGAGGGCGATGCGACCGCATCGTCGCGCAGGTGCTTGCCCAAGTGAGGGGTTCGCCATGAGCCGCTTTCGCAATATGCAAACAGGCCCTTCTCCGGGCATTGCGGTTTGGGTCGCCACCAGAGTGACCGATTACTCGCTAGTTGAATCGATAGTGCTGGGGTGCAGGATTACTGCTAAGACACGGCTGATGCTGCTAGCGCTTCAGCCGGGCAATCAGGTCTTCAACAAGCTCAACAGATTGAGCGGCGAGTTCGGCGAGAACGCAAGCGCTGGTCGCTTGCGTTGGCGGTTTCCTTGTCTGAATTGAAGCACTCAGCAAGGGATACATTTTTCAAGAGCTAGGTCAGGATTGCGAACAACAAAGCCTTGGTGAAGTCATTTTTTCGCTACCCTTGTGCGTCCTATATTTCCGACTCTTTAGTAAAGGCACTTGACTCATTCCATTTACCAATGAAATTGACCATAATATTTGCTCTGAATTGAGGAGTAGCCATGGCCCGACCGTTCAAAGGACAAGGCAGTCTCGAAGCAGCGCGTAAGGCACGCGACGAGGCCCGCACGGCCGATGAGTTGCGCGCTGGCCGTCTTGCTGCCGCTGGAGGCTGGATTGACTCTGGCGCAAACCGCTCTTGTGCT
>JAQGLT010000056.1 GCA_028292745.1 Polaromonas sp.
AATAAAAAAAGCCGCCGTCAGTTTCTGTCGGCGGCTTTTTTATTGAGAGGCACCATGCTCAGCGCACCGCCCCAGGCGCTTGGATTCGGTTCGGGGTCAGTGCACCACCATCAGGGTGAACGGCCAGACATAGGCCTGCAGCGTCACCAGGCCGCCGACCAGTCAGGCCAGCACGATGGAGTGGAAGAACACATAGCGCAGGATGTCGCCTTCGTGGTTGAACCACTTGGTCGCGGTCGAGGCGACGACGATGGACTGCGCGTCGATCATCTTGCCCATCACGCCGCCCGAGCTGTTGGCCGCGCCCATCAGGTTGGGCGACAGGCCCAGCTGCTCGGCCGCCACCTTCTGCATGCCGCCGAACAGCACGTTGGATGCCGTGTCCGAGCCGGTCATGGCCACGCCGATCCAGCCCATCAGCGTGCCGAAGAAGGGGTAGAACACGCCGCTGTTGGCAAACGCCAGGCCCAGCGTGGTGTCGGTGCCCGAGTAGCGGGTCAGCGTGCCCAGTGCCAGCATCAGCACGATGGTCAGGAGCGAAAAGCGCACCAGCCACAGCGTGCGGAAAAAGGTCTTGACGATCTCGACCGGGTTGTACTTCATGATCAGCGCGCTGACGATGGCCGACAGCAGGATGCCGGTGCCGGTCGCCGACAGGATGTTGAGCACATAGACCGCGCCTTCCCTGGTGGGAACGGGCACGACGGGCGGCACTGTTTCCACCAGGTTGTGCAGGCCGGCCATCGGGAACGAGGGCGCGTACAGGCTGTTGAGCCAGGCCTTGACCGGCGGCAGGCCCCAGACGAACACGAACACCGACAGGATCACCCAGGGCGTCCAGGCCCGCACCAGCGCGGCGCGGTCATGCACCACCAGCGCTGCCGGCGGCTTGGCTTCATGGGCGCTGATGTCGTGGCCCTTGAGCGCCGGCGAGGTCCAGATGTTTTTGGGCTGCCAGACGCGCATGAACAGCACCAGGCAGACCATCGACACCAGCGCGGCAATGATGTCCACCAGCTCCGGGCCGATGAAGTTGCTCACCAGGTACTGCGGAATCGCAAACGACAGGCCGGTGACCAAAATGGCCGGCCAGATCTCCATCATCGCCTTGCGCCCGGCAAAGGCCCAGATCAGCCAGAACGGCACGATCAGCGAGAAGAACGGCAGCTGGCGGCCGATCATGGCGCTGACCTCCATCAGGTCGTAACCATGCACCCGGGCCAGCGTGATGACCGGCGTGCCCAGCGCGCCAAAAGCGACCGGCGCGGTGTTGGCGATCAGCGACAGGCCCGACGCCGCCAGCGGCGAGAAGCCCAGCCCGATCAGGATGCCGGCGGTCACCGCCACCGGCGTGCCGAAGCCGGCCGCGCCTTCAAAGAACGCGCCGAAGCAAAAGGCGATCAAGAGCAGCTGCAGCCGCCGGTCGGCGGTGATGCCCGAGAGCGAATCCTGCAGGATCTTGAAGCTGCCGTTCTGCTCGGCCAGCTGCTGCAAAAAGATGATGTTCAGCACGATCCAGCCAATCGGCAGCAGGCCGGTGAAGCCGCCATAAACGGCAGCGCGGCCGGCCATGTCCATCGGCATGCCGTAGGCGAACACCGCCACCAGCACCGCCGCCAGCAGGCCCAGTGCGGCCGCGATGTGCGCCTTGATATGCAGGAAGCCCAGGCACACCAGCATCACCACCACCGGGATGGCGGCGAGCAGGGTGGAGATGAACATGTTGCCGAAGGGGTTGTAGATTTGCTGCCAGATCATGGGGCCTCCTGAGTTGTTGGTTATGGTTTCCGGGTGCTCCCGAACACAGCCCGGCTTTCACCGATTGTTGATGGGATGGCGCGGCAAACCGGCCTCAAATCCCTGGAAGAAACATGTTTTTCAAGTTGAATCTTTATTGGTAAAAAGATTACAAATTTTTGTCCCGCATGTTCCAAGGGCGTGGTGCCCGCGGCAGGCAGCGGCCGCTTTTTTTGCCTGGAGCGGCGGCGTTTGCCAACCTGATGGCTGGCTGGGCCGCCCGCGCAGGCTTGCAATGAATGGGCAGCGGTGGTCTAATTGCTGCACTGCAACATTTTTAATCCCTCAAGGAATCCCATGAACCTCAACAACGACCACCTCATCGCCACCCAGAAAACCACCGTCGACGCCTTTGTCGCGCTGTCGGAAAAAGCGTTTGCCAGCTTCGAGAAACTGGTTGAATTGAACATGGCCGCCTCCAAGGCCCTGCTCAGCGAATCCATGAGCAACCTGCAGGCGCTGAGCACCGCCAAGGATGCGCAGGCGCTGCTGGCATTGCAGTCGGGCATGGTCAAGCCCATGGCCGACAAGGCCGCTTCCTACAGCCGCCATGTGCTGGAAATCGTGTCCGGCAGCAGCGCCGATTTCACCCAGGCCCTGGAGTCCACCAGCGCCGAATCGCAAAAAACCGTCGCCGCCTTGCTGGAAACATCGCTCAAGAATGCGCCTGCTGGTTCGGAAAGCGCCGTGGCGGTCATCAAGTCGGCCATCTCCGCCGGCAACAATGCCGTTGAAACCGCCCAGAAAACCGCCAAGCAGGCCGCGCAAATGGTTGAGTCCAACATCAGCGCACTGTCCAAGGCGGTCCAGGTCGCCGAATAATTCCACGCGCCGGCCGGCTTGCCCCATGCGGGGAAGGCCAGCACTGGCAGCAACAGCGGCACCTTCGGGTGCCTTTTTTTTGCGGCTGCGCACGGCAGTGGACTGCCGGACAATGCAGCCATGACGAAAACACCGATCCATCCCGCCTCCCCGCTTCCCGAGTTCGAAGACGAGTTCGTCACCGGGCTGAAAGCCATCTTTGAGGAAAAAATCGTCTTCAACCAATTGCTTGGCCTGAAGATCACCTCGCTCCAGCCCGACCGGGTCACCGCGCGCATCGACATGCGGCATGAACTGATCGGCCACCCGGCCTACAACCGCATCCACGGCGGCGTCATCAGCGCCGGGCTCGACGCGATGGGCGGGCTGGCGGTGATGGCCGCCATTGGGGCGCGCCACATGGACGAAACCCCGGCGCAGCGCCTGCAGCGGTTTTACAAGCTCGGCACGATCGACCTGCGGGTGGACTACCTGCGCCCCGGCATCAGCGCGCATTTCGAACTGCGTGCCGAGGTGCTGCGGCTCGGCTCGCGCGTGGCCAGCACCCGCATGGAATTTTTGGGCGCGGACGGCAAGCTGTTTTCCACCGCGGCGGCGGCCTATATCGTTTCGTAGGCGCCAGCCGGCCGTCAGTCAGTCAGGTCAGTCAGTCAGGGCGACGCTGAAAAAATTGCGTTCTGGGCCACGGCCGCCACCCGTGCCTGGTGAATCCATTCGCCGATTTTGGGGCCGCTCTGGCCGGCCGCCAAGGCCCGTGCCGCCACCGCGTCGGTCGCCACGGCCTGCGCTGCCGCCAGCGCCTGCAGCAGGCGGGGCCGCTGCGGGTAGGGCGATTCCTCCAGCCCGAGCCGGCCCCGGGCATCGCATTCGCAGGCCAGCAGGGCATCGGCGAATCGCCGCGGCTTTCGAAACGCGTCGCAGCGCTCCAGAAGCCGCACCACGGCGGCCGGGCTGAAGTCGCCGCTGCGGTGGATGTTGCCGTGCTCGCGCGCCACCACATCGGCGATCTCGCGGCACTCAAGCGGCACGCGCAGGCGCCGGCACACGCCCTGGAGCAGGCGCGCGCTGCGCTCCTCATGGCCGATGTGCCGGGGCAGGACATGCGCCGGGGTCGTGCCCTTGCCCAGGTCGTGGCACAGGCAGGCAAAGCGCACCGGCAGCGGCGCCTCCAGCCGGGCGGCCATGTCCAGCACCATCATCAGGTGAACGCCGGTGTCGACCTCGGGGTGGTACTCGGCGCGCTGCGGCACGCCCCAGAGCCGGTCGACCTCGGGCAGCAGTTTTTGCAGCGCGCCGCAGTCGCGCAGCACCTCCAGCATGCGCGACGGCCTGGCCTCCATCAGGCCGCGCGCTAGTTCCTGCCAGACGCGCTCGGGCACCAGCGCATCGGCCTCGCCGTCGTCCACCATCTCGCGCATTAGCGCCATGGTTTCAGGCGCCACCGAAAAGTCGGCAAACCGCGCCGCGAAGCGGGCCAGCCGCAAGATGCGCACCGGGTCCTCGCGAAAGGCGTCGGTGACATGGCGCAGCACCTTGTCCGCAATGTCCCTTTGCCCGCCGTAGGGGTCGATCAGGGCCGATAAATCTGCATCAAATGTGCCTCCAGCGCTTTCAGGTAGGGCGCAAGCAGCTATTGAATTGATAGTAAGATCGCGCCGCGCCAAGTCCTGCTCCAGCGTCACGTCGGGCGCGGCATGGATGGCAAAACCCCGGTAGCCGCGCGCGGTGTTGCGCTCGGTGCGGGCCAGCGCGTATTCCTCGCGGGTCTGGGGATGCAGAAACACCGGGAAGTCCTTGCCCACCGGCAGGAAGCCCTGCGCCGTCAGCTGCTCGGGCGTGGCGCCCACCACCACCCAGTCGCGGTCCGCCACCGGCAGGCCGAGCAAGGCATCGCGCACCGCGCCGCCCACCATGTAGATTTTCATGAGCGGCGGCGTCAGCGCTGGAGGCGGTAAGGCTCTTCGAAGTCGCGAAAATCATGTTCGGCGAGAGCACCGTCGATCCAGGCCTTCACGCCGGGCAGCGCGGACAGGCGCCCGATGTAGGCGGCAATGTCGCCCGGCACCGGCAGCGCGTAGCTTTTCAGCCGCATGCACACCGGCGCGTAAAACGCATCGGCAATGCTGAAATCGCCAAACAGCATCGGCCCCTGGTGTTCGGCCAGCAGCTCGCGCCACATGGCCACCAGACGCGCCACGTCGGCACGCACCGCGGGTTTGTCGCGCCAGATCAGCTGGCCGGCCTGCGCCAGGTCGGCCTCGATGTTCATCGGGCAGGCGGTGCGCAGGGCGGTAAAGCCGCTGTGCATTTCGGCGCAGACGCTGCGCGCCCGCGCCCGGGCGGCAACGCTGGCGGGCCACAGGTTTTTGTCTGGGAAGCGCTCGGCCAGGTACTCGGCAATCGCCAGCGTGTCCCAGACGATCAGGCCCGCATCGTCGAGCACCGGCACCTTGCCCACCGGGCTGATGGCGCCGATTTTTTTCCGGAAGTCGGAGCCTGCGTCGAATGAATCGAAGCGGATGAGGCTTTGTTCAAACCCAATGCCGGCCTGCCTGAGCAGCACCCAGGGCCGCATGGACCAGGACGAGTAGTTCTTGTTGCCGATGTAGAGCTTGAGCATGGTGGGTGGGGCAGTGAGGGGGTGAATCAAAGAAGGATGCCGTGCGCGCGATCGGCCCGCGCACGCGTCAGAACCGGCCCGCCGTGGTGCGTTTGGCCATCAGGTTGCTGCGCAGCCCGCGCGCGCCCAGGTAGGTCGGGGCGATGGCCGCCAGCGAAGCCGGCGCGATGCCCAGCGCCTGGAGGCCGGGCAGCTTGCCGCTGGCCACGTTGTCGGTTTTCATGGCGTCCAGGTTGTCGCGGCTGAGCATCGGGTCGCCGGGCGCGAGTTCCATGAAAAAGGCCTGCAGCCGGGCCAGCGCATTGGGCAAGCCGATCACCGGCCGGCCCTTTCCCTGGTTGATGCCCGCATAGCCGCCGGCCAGCTGCACCAGCTCCCTGAGCGTGAAGACCTCGGGGCCGAAGGCTTCATACACCTGGCCGATGGTTTCGGTGTCTTGCAGGCAGCGCACCAGGGCGCTGGCGACGTCGCCCACCCACACCGGCTGAAAGCGCGCCTGGCTGGCGGCCAGCGGAATCAACGGAAACACCTGCTGCAGACTGGCAAAGGTGTTAAGGAATTTGTCGCCCGCGCCAAAGATGACGCTGGGGCGCAGCACCGTCACGTCCAGCCCCGAACCCAGCAGCGCCGCTTCGCCCCGCGCCTTGCTGCGCTGGTAGCGCGACGGCGAATCCAGCGAGGCGCCCAGGGCGCTGACATGCACCAGGCGCCGCACGCCGCTGGCCTTGCAGGCACGCGCCAGCGTCAGCGGCCACTGCACATGGACTTTCTGGAAGGCCGCTTCCGAGCCGTGCAGGATCGCCACCAGGTTGATCACCGCGTCATGGCCGGCCACCAGGGCCGCCAGCGCCGCGCCGTCATTGAGATTGACCTCGGCGATGTACACCAGCGGCAGCAGCTGCTGCTCCCTCGCATGGCTGCTGCGGCGGGTGGCCACCGTCACATGGCATGCCAGCTGGTTCAGCTTCTCGCACACCTGGGCGCCGACAAACCCGGTGCCGCCAAAGATCAGAATTTTTTTCATGAGGTCTAATTTAGCGCGTTTGGGCAGGGTTTTCCCCAAAAAGCTTATTTTTGAACCTTTCAATGTGCCAGCCCAAGCGACTGCTGCATAAGTCGCTATATTTTCAATAGCAAGGCGGCGCTGTGATGCGATGAACACAGGCTCCACATTTCGCTGTTGACCTACATTCGCACGCCAGGGCCGGTCTTGATAATGACGCCATGAATATTTTTGAAGCCTTGCGCATCAGCCATGCCGCCCAGCGCACGCTGGCCGACAACCTGATCCAGACCCAGGGCGACAGTCCCGAAAGGACGTCGCTGTTTGACGAATTGAAACGCGAGCTGGCCGCCCATGCCGCCGCCGAGGAGCGGTTTTTCTATGTGCCGCTGATTGCCCATGACCTGACGCAGGAGCCGTCGCGCCATGGCATCGCCGAGCATCACCAGATGGACAAGCTGATCGAGACGCTGGAAACCACCGACCGCAGCTCGCCGGCCTGGCTGGCTGCCGCCAAGGCACTGCACCACAAGATTTACCACCACCTTGAAGACGAGGAGCACGGCGTGTTTCAGCTGGCGGGCAAGGTGCTGGGCGAAGCGGAAAAGCTGTCGCTGGCACTGGCCTACGAGGGCGAATTCGTTTCCCAGCGGCTCAAGGCCTGAACCCGCCCGGGCGCTGCCACGGCGCTGCGGCGTTTTAGGGCTTGTCCTGCGGCGGCGCCGGGTTGCGCCCGTCGGATTGGGCTTTTCCCACTTGGCCGGTCACATGCGGTATCAAGGAAAAAATCGCCAGTGCCAGCAAGGTGCTCAGCACGGCGGTTGATTCGCGCCCCATGCCGGCAGCCACGCCGATGGCCGCGGTCAGCCAGATGCCTGCCGCCGTGGTCAGTCCTTTGACCTTTTCATCATCGGCGTCCTTGAGAATCGTGCCGGCGCCCAGAAAACCGACGCCCGCAATGACGCCCTGCACCACGCGGCTGACATCATCCTGCTCCATGCCCGCCTGCTGCGAAATCAGCACGAACAGGGCCGCGCCCATGGACACCAGCATGTGGGTGCGCACGCCCGCCGCCTTGCCTTTTTGCTCCCGCTCGATGCCCAGCAGGCCGCCGAGCAGGGCGGCCAGCGTCAAGCGAAGCAAAATGCGCGTGACCTGTCCCGCGTCAGGCAAGTCCGAGAATTCGGAAACGATGGTCTGGCTGACTTGCTGCCACACATTGGGCTCCATGCGCACTCCTTCGACTGGTTAAAAGGCTGAATTTACCCTGCGCGGCGTACTTGTTGCCGCCGCCGGACAGCGGTTGGAATGGCCGTGGCACAGGGCTTCGACGCCATACGCTGCCAAACCCTGGTTTGTCAATGAAATAAGCCTTTCGCGCAAATGCTGCCTGCGCTGGCAGCTATTGAAAACATAGCGTTCAGCTTTGGGCGATCTTGCGCGGCTTGCCTGCATCGTCAATCGCCACATAGGTCAGGCTGGCTTCGGTGACCTTGATGTAGCGGCCCTGGGCACGGAAGCGCTCGGCGAACACCTCGACCTGCACCGTGATCGAGGTGTTGCCGATGCGGGTGACGGCGGCAAAAAACGAGAGGATGTCGCCCACCCGCACCGGCTGCTTGAAGATGAACTGGTTCACCGCCACCGTCGCCATCCGGCCATCGACATGGCGCGCCGGCACCACCGAGCCGGCCAGGTCCACCTGCGCCATTACCCAGCCGCCGAAGATGTCGCCGTTGGCATTGCAGTCGGCCGGCATCGGAATCACCTTGAGCACCAGCTCCTTGTCGGTCGGCAGCTGCACGTTCGGGGCCTGCCGGCTGGCGTCATCGCTGGCAACGGCGGCTGGCGCGGGAAGCGGGGCGGTCGGGGTAGCCGGGGTATTGCCCGGCAGGGCGCTTGATTCGAAGGACATAGGCACAATCTCGGAGGTTTGAAAAACAACTCCAACGATTGTGACGTATGCGCTCCCGAGCTTCCACCGCTGACGCCTTCCCCGCACCCCCCGTGACAGCGGGCACGCAGGCCGCGCCCTTGCCGTCCCGCTCGGACTGGGCCACCCTCAAGCGCCTGTTTCCTTACCTGTGGGAGTACAAGTGGCGCGCGGTCGCGGCACTGACGTTCATGGTCGGCGCCAAGCTGGCGAACGTCGGCGTGCCGCTGCTGCTGAAGAACCTGGTCGATGCCATGAGCTTCAAGCCCGGCGACGTGCAGGCGGTGCTGGTGGTGCCGGTCGCCCTGCTGCTGGCCTACGGGCTGCTGCGCCTGTCTACCACGCTGTTCACCGAACTGCGCGAACTGGTGTTCGCCAGGGCCACCGAGGGCGCGGCGCGGCGCATTTCGCTCGAAGTGTTCCGCCATCTGCACGCTTTAAGCCTGCGGTTTCACCTGGAGCGCCAGACCGGCGGCATGACGCGCGACATCGAGCGCGGCACGCGCGGCGTGCATTCGCTGATCTCGTATTCGCTCTACAGCATCATTCCCACGCTGATCGAGGTGACGCTGGTGCTGAGCCTGCTGGCCGTGAAGTTCGACATCTGGTTTGCCGGCATCACGCTGATCGCGCTGGCGTTCTACATCACCTTCACCGTGCTGGTCACCAACTGGCGCACCCAGTTCCGCAAGACCATGAACGAGCTCGACTCGTCGGCCCACAGCCGCGCCATCGACTCGCTGCTGAACTACGAAACCGTCAAGTACTTCAACAACGAGGAATTCGAGGCCCGGCGCTACGACGAAAACCTGAAACGCTACCGCGAAGCCGCCATCAAGAGCCAGAAGACGCTGAGCATGCTCAACGCCGGGCAGCAGCTCATCATCGCGCTGGGGCTGGTGGCCATGCTCTGGCGCGCCACGCAGGGTGTGGTCGATGGCCGCATGACGCTGGGCGACCTGGTGATGGTCAACGCCTTCATGATCCAGCTCTACATTCCGCTGGGTTTCCTGGGCGTGATCTACCGCGAGATCAAGCAGAGCCTGACCGACCTGGAAAAAATGTTCACCCTGATGGAGCGCGAGCGCGAAATCGCCGATGCGCCCCATGCGCCGGCGCTCCTGATCGACGGCATGCCGGCGGTGCGGTTCGAAAACGTCAGCTTTTCCTACGACACCGGCGCCGGCCCCAATGCCGCCGGCGCAAGGCCGATCCTGCACAACGTCAGCTTCGAGATTCCGCCGGGCAAGACGGTGGCGGTGGTGGGCTCCTCGGGCGCCGGCAAATCGACCCTGGCGCGCCTCTTGTACCGCTTCTACGACGTGCAGCAGGGCCGCATCACGATTGCCGGGCAGGACATCAGGCAGGTGACCCAGGCCAGCGTGCGCCAGGCCATCGGCATCGTGCCGCAGGACACGGTGCTGTTCAACGACACGGTGGAATACAACATCGCCTACGGCAAGCCCGGCGCCACGCATGCTGAGGTCGAGGAAGCCGCCAGGGCCGCCCGCATCCACGGCTTCATCGCCTCGACGCCGCTGGGGTACAACACGATGGTCGGCGAGCGCGGCCTGAAGCTCTCGGGCGGCGAGAAGCAGCGCGTGGCAATTGCCCGCACCCTGCTGAAAAACCCGCCGGTGGTGATCTTCGACGAGGCCACCTCGGCGCTGGATTCGGCCAACGAGCGCGCCATCCAGGCCGAGCTGCGCACCACCGCCCAGAACAAGACCACGCTGGTCATCGCCCACCGGCTGTCCACCGTGGTCGATGCGCACGAGATTCTGGTGATGGACGCCGGCCGCATCGTCGAGCGCGGCAGCCACGGCGCGCTGCTTGCCGCCAACGGCCGCTATGCCGACATGTGGGCCATGCAGCAGCAGGCCAGCGACGCGATTTTGGATGAAATCGGGGTCTAGCGCATATCCTGCCTGGGCAAGCAGCTATCAATAAGCTAGCGCTTCCCAGAACAGTGCCGCGACTAGAACCCAGGGTTGCATGAAAACCCTGCCTGTTCAGCCGCCAGGCCCACGCTGATAATCGGCGCATGGAAACCAAATGGCTGGAAGATTTCGTCTCGTTGGCTGAGACCCGCAGTTTCAGCCGTTCCGCGCAATTGCGCCATGTCACGCAGCCGGCGTTCTCGCGCCGCATCCAGGCGCTCGAAGCCTGGGCCGGCACCGATCTGGTGGACCGGAGCTCCTACCCGACGCGCCTGACCCCGGCAGGGGAAACGCTCTACAACCAGTCGCTGGAAATGCTGCAGGGCCTGCAATCGACGCGGGCCATGCTGCGGGGCCATACTTCTGCGGGCCAGGACTTCATCGAGTTTGCCGTGCCGCATACGCTGGCATTCACGTTTTTCCCGGCATGGGTCAGCACCTTGCGCGACAAGTTCGGTCCCATCAAGAGCCGGCTGATTGCGCTCAACGTGCACGACGCGGTGCTGCGCCTGGTCGAGGGCAGTTGCGACCTCCTGATCTCCTACCACCATGACTCGCAGCCATTTCAGCTGAGTTCGGACCGTTACGAAATGGTGTCGCTGGGGCAGGAAGTGGTCGCGCCGTTCGTCCGGGCCAATGCCGAGGGGCAGCCTGAGTACCGCCTGCCGGGACGCGCCGGCCAGCCGCTGCCTTACCTGGGCTATGCGCCGGGCGCCTATCTGGGGCGAATGGTGGACCTGATCCTCAAGGAGTCCAAAATTCCCATCCACCTGGACCGGGTGTATGAAACCGACATGGCCGAGGGGCTCAAAGCCATGGCGCTGGAAGGGCATGGCATTGCATTTCTTCCGCTCAGCGCGGTGAAAAAAGAGGTCCGCACCCGCAAGCTGGTGAGTGCCGGGCCGGACCTGGAGATGATCATGGACGTGCGGGTGTATCGCGAACGGCCAAGCGGCAAGGATGCGGCGAAAAGCCATGCGCAGGAACTCTGGACCTATCTGCAGTCGCAGGCCGACAGCAAGGGCAAGACCGCCGCTGACCTGGTGCCTCCGCTGGCACGCGTGCGTGCGTTGCCAGGCGCCAGGTAGTTGCCCCATTTCATGCGCGGAGCAAGCCCGCCGCGAAAAGATTCGGGTTTTGCTGACCTGCATGGATAAACCGGCACAAAGCTTGCATTGCTCAGATCGCAGCGGTGTCCAGGAAAATGGCCAATGAGAAACCACGTGTTTTCCTCGCGCCTTCCAGCAGTTCGCGCTGTCTTCGCGCAGGAGTTGCGGCGGTTCAGTCCGGGTAAACCTTGCCTTGCCGGTGTTCTCCGCTCAGTAAAATGGTTGAATAGTCGTTTCAATACAGGAGATTCCATGAAACTTAAAGTCGTCGCTCTTTCCGTTGCCCTGCTCTCTTTTGGTGCCGCTTTCGCCCAGGCCACGGACACCCTGGCCAAGGTCAAGGCTTCTGGCGTGGTGACCATGGGCGTTCGCGATTCGTCCGGTGCGCTCTCGTATACGTTGGGTGATGGCAAGTATGTCGGCTATCACATCGATGTCTGCAACCGCGTCATCGCCAACCTTGAAAAGGCCGCTGGCCGCAAGCTGGAAATCAAATACCAGCCTGTCACCTCGCAAAACCGCATTCCGCTGATTCAAAATGGCACGGTCGATATCGAGTGCGGATCGACCACCAACAACGCCACCCGCGCCAAGGACGTGTCGTTCCTGAACACCGTTTTTGTCGAAGAAGTGCGCATGGCGGTGAAGGCCAATTCGGGCATCAACTCGATTGCCCAGCTCAACGGTAAAAACGTGGCCACGACCACCGGCACCACCTCCGTGCAGACCCTGCGCAAGAATGAACGCGCCAGCGGCATCGATTTCAAGGAGATTTTTGGCAAGGACCATTCCGACAGCTTCCTGCTGCTCGAATCAGGCCGTGCGGATGCCTTCGTGATGGATGCTTCTATCCTGGCGGGCAACATCGCCACTTCCAAAAACCCGGCTGACTTCAAGATCGTCGGTGAGGTTCTGAGCGTGGAGCCCATCGCCATCATGATCCGCAAGGACGATGCCGCCCTGAAGAAGATCGGCGACGACACCATCCGGGAACTGATCAAGAACGGTGACATGGCCAAGCTCTGGGACCGCTGGTTCATGCAGCCGATTCCTCCCAAGAACACCCGCGTTGGCCTGCCTGCGAGCGAAAGCACCAAGGCCGCCTGGGCAACACCCAACGACAAGCCGATGGAAGAGTACGCCAAGAAGTAAGCCTGTCTGTACAGAGCCGCAAACCCCGCTGGTAATTTTCTCGCGGGGTTTGTTTTTTTAATCCGGGACGATTGCTTTGTTCGCGCGCAACAACAGGCTGGAGACACCATGAGCTGGGATTGGAAAGTTTTTTTAGGTGACGATGGAAGTGGGCGCACTTACTTCGAGTGGATGATGTCCGCATGGGGATGGACGCTCTCGGTGGCCGCTGCGGCCTGGGTGGTTGCCATGGTCGTCGGGGCCTTGATGGGAACCTTCCGCACGTTGCCGAACAGCCCCTGGCTGGTGCGGCTGGGCAATGTCTGGGTCGAGCTGTTTCGCAACATCCCATTGCTGGTGCAAATTTTCTTGTGGTACTTTGTGGTTCCCAAGGTGTTTCCGGCCATGAAAGAAGTGCCCGGCTTCGTGCTGGTGGTGCTTGCCCTGGGGTTTTTTACTTCGGCGCGGATTGCCGAGCAGGTTCGCGCCGGCATCCAGGCCCTGCCGCGTGGCCAGCGTTACGCAGGCATGGCGCTTGGTTTTTCGACGGTACAAACTTACCGTTATGTGATGTTGCCCATGGCTTTTCGCATCATCATGCCCCCGCTGACCAGTGAATCGATGAACTTGCTGAAGAACTCCTCGGTCGCGTTTGCCGTGTCGATCGCCGAACTCACCATGTTCGCCATGCAGGCACAGGAAGAAACCGCCCGGGGCGTCGAGATTTATATTGCGGTCACGGCGTTGTACGCTGTCTCGGCATTTGCCGTGAACCGCGTCATGGCGCTGGTCGAGAAGAGAATGCAGATCCCGGGCCTGGTCATCGCCAGCACCCCCGGCGGAGGACACTGACATGCTGGGCCTTGATCTCACCTTTCTGAACTGGGACATCTTGTCCAAGTTCGTCGTCAACGGTTTTTACTTTAGCGTTCAGCTGACCTTGATCGCCACGCTCGGCGGCATTGTCCTGGGCACGCTGCTGGCCCTGATGCGCTTGTCGGGCAAGCCGGTGCTTGCAATTCCGGCTGTGATTTACGTCAACGGCATGCGCTCGATCCCGCTGGTCATGGTGATTCTGTGGTTCTTCCTGCTGGTGCCCACCATTATCGGCAGGCCCATCGGGGCCGAGCTTTCCGCCACCATTACCTTCATTGCCTTCGAGGCCGCCTATTTCAGCGAGATCGTGCGTGCGGGCATCCAGTCGATTTCACGCGGGCAGGTCAATGCCGGGCGTGCGCTGGGCATGACGTACGGACAAAACATGCGGCTGATTATTTTGCCGCAGGCGTTCCGCAACATGGTGCCCATCCTGCTGACGCAGACCATCATCCTTTTTCAGGACACCTCGCTGGTTTATGCCATTGGCGCCTATGACCTGCTGAAGGGCTTTACCACCGCCGGCAAGATCTACGGGCGTCCCGAGGAGTCTTATCTGCTGGCTGCCGCTGTTTATTTCGTGTTGTGCTACAGCTTGTCCTACATGGTCAAGCGGCTGAACAACAGGATTGCCATCATTCGCTGAGGCGGTTATTGGCCCGGTCCAATAATTCTCAAAAGTACACTGGAGAAGACAATGATTGAGTTGAAGGAAGTTTCCAAATGGTATGGCGACGTGCAGGTGCTCAACAACTGCAGCACCAACATTCAAAAGGGTGAAGTGGTGGTGGTTTGCGGGCCCTCAGGCTCGGGTAAATCGACGCTGATCAAGGTGATCAATGCCCTTGAGCCTTTCCAGAAAGGCCAGATTTTTGTCGATGGCCAGGCCGTCCATGACCCAAAAACCGACCTGCCCAAACTGCGCAGCCGCGTGGGCATGGTGTTTCAGAATTTCGAGTTGTTTCCCCATTTGAGCGTGACCGAAAACCTGACCCTCGCGCAGGTCAAGGTGCTGGGCCGCAAGCCCGAGCAGGCCAAAACCCATGGATTGAAATACCTGGACCGCGTGGGCCTGATGGCGCACAAGGACAAGTTCCCCGGCCAGCTGTCGGGGGGGCAGCAGCAACGCGTGGCGATTGCCCGGGCGTTGAGCATGGACCCGATTGCCATGCTGTTTGATGAGCCCACCTCGGCACTCGATCCTGAGATGGTGGGCGAAGTGCTGGACTGCATGATGGGCCTGGCGCTCGATGGCATGACCATGATGGTGGTCACGCATGAAATGGGGTTTGCCAAAAAAGTCGGCAGCCGCGTGATTTTCATGGACGTCGGCGGGCGGATTCTGGAAGACTGCTCAAAAGACGAGTTTTTCAGCCACCCTGAAAACCGACAGGACCGCACCAAGGATTTCCTGAACAAGATTCTTTCCCATTAGGGCGGCGTCACTCCGGCGTGCACTGGCAACCCTCCTGACAAGGGCTGGTTGCTATTTAAATAATAGCTGTCAGTGTACTACTGGTATGCGCTAGAGGCGTATTTGATGCAAAAATTGACTGGTTCGGTAAAACCAAAGCGCGCTAAATCAATTTATCGGGAAAGGCCAAAAAAAGCCCCGCAAGTCGGGGCTTTTTCTATTGTGACCAGCAGGCCGTCACTGCTTGCGCGCCGCAATGGACTTTTCGGCCGCCGTTACCAAACTGGTGCCAATCTGGCTTTTCCATTTGTCATAGACGGGGCGAGTCGCCTTGACAAAGGCGTCACGCTCCTGGGCCGTGAGCTGGGTCACGGTCACGCCATTGGCGGCAATTTCCTTAAGCAGTGGCCGATCCGCTTCGGCCAGGCCTTTTCGGGCAATGGCGACTTGCTGCTTGCCGGCATCCACGGCGGCCTGCTTGACTATCGCGCGGTCGGCTTCCGTCCAGGAGGCCCAGATGTCCTTGTTGGCCACAAAAATCAACGGGTCGGCCACGTAGCCCCACATCGTCACGTGCTTTTGGGCCATGGTGTGCAGCTTGGCGGCCGTGTAAATCGCCATCGGGTTTTCCTGGCCGTCCACCGCGCCGGTGGCCAGTGCCGGTTGTGCATCCGCCCAGCTCATCTGGGTGGGGTTGGCGCCCAGCGCAGTGAAGGTGTCAAGGAACAGGGGCGAGCCGACGACACGAATTTTCAAGCCCTTCAAGTCTTCCGGTCTTTTGATGGCGAGCTTGGAATTGCTGATCTCGCGGTAGCCGTTTTCTCCCCAGGCCAGCGGCACCACGCCCGCCTTGTCGATGATCTTGAAGATTTCCTTGCCCACTTCTCCCTGCGTGAGCGAATCCATCGCCGCATAGTCGGGCATCAAAAAGGGCAGCGAGAACAGGTTCAGCTCCTTGACCTGTGGCGACCAGTTGATGGTCGAGCCGACCGCCAGGTCGATCACCCCCTGGCGAATCGCGCTGAATTCGCGCGTTTGGTCTCCCTGAATAAGGGAAACGCCGGGATACAGCTTGATGTTGATGCGGCCCTGTGTGCGTTCACGGACCAGATTGGCCCATATTTCTCCGCCTTTGCCCCAGGGGTAGGCGGGGCCGAGCACCAGCGACATCTTGTATTCCGATTTGTAGGTCTGCGCCGGCGCGGCGATGCTGAAAGCCAGCGCAGCGGCTGCCACTGCCAGGTGGATGAAGTTTTTGCGTTTCATGAGAAGAGTCTCCTTGGGGTGAAAATTTTTTGCACTTCAGTAGCCCAGCTTGCCGGGCAACCATAAAGCCAGTTGCGGAAAGGCGATCACCGCGACCAGCACCATGAACATCGCGGCCAGCATCCACACCACCCAGCGCACGGTTTCCTCCATGCGCACATGGGCAATCCGGCAGGACACCATGAGATTGACCGCCAGCGGCGGCGTGAACTGGCCCAGCGCTACCTTGAGCGTCAAGATGACGCCGAACCAGACCAGATCCCAGTGGTAATACTGGGCAATCGGCAGGAGCAGCGGGACGAAAATCAAGAAAATGGAAATTCCGTCCAGAAACATTCCGACGGTGATCAGCATCAGGATCAGCAACGACAAAATGCCGTACTCGCCCAGCCCGGAATTGACAATCGCACGGGTCAGGGGATCGACAATGCCAAGCGTATTGAGTGAGTAGGCAAAAATGCCGGCCAGCGACACCACCAGCAAGATCACCGCCGACAGTTCGCCGGCTTCGCGCAGGATGGGAAACAGGTCGCGAACAGTGATGGTGCGGTAGATCACCATGCCGATGAAAAGTCCGTAGAACACCGCCACCACGGCTGCTTCGGTCGGCGTGAACCAGCCGGCGCGCATGCCACCCAATATCAGGACCGGGGCCGCCAGACCCCAGCTGGCATCGCGCAGGCTGGCCCAAAAGGGCGGCCGGGGCATGCTGGCTTCCAGCGCGCCCATCTTGTGTTTGCGCGCCAGCCAGACGGCAGGCACGATCAGCGCCAATCCGGCCAGCACCCCTGGAATCATGCCTGCGGCAAACAGCGCAGGCACCGAAGCGCCGGGCACCAGCACCGAATAAATGATGAAGGCCACCGAGGGCGGAATCAAGATGTCGGTCGCCGCCGCCGCACCGACCACGCTGGCTGAAAATGCGGCTGGATAGCCGGCCCGGTTCATCGCCGCGATCATGACGCCGCCCACTGCCGCCGCACATGCCGGCCCGGAGCCTGAAACGCCGCCCAGGAACATCGCCACGGCAATCGCGACCAGCGGCAGCATGCCCGGGCCGCGCCCGACCACGGCCACCGCAAAATTGACTAGCCGCAACGCCACGCCCGAGCGGTCGAAAATCGAGCCGACCAGCACGAACATCGGGATCGCCAGCAACGGGTATTTGCCCAGGCCCGCGTAAAAGTTTTGCGGCACGGCCAGCAGGCCAAACCATTGCCCATCCAGGTTGGCCAGCGCAATCGCTGCCGCGCCCGCCAAGCCCAGCGCCGCGCCTATCGGAACGCCCGCCAGCATCATGGCAATAAACGCCGCGAACAACAGGGTAGGAATCATGCGCTTCTTCCGCGGCGCAAAAACAGGCCGACGGCGCGCAACGCGATGCCAATGGACAGGACAGGCAGCCAGATGGAATACCACCACTGCGGCACCCCGATGCCCGGCGAGGTTTCGCCAAAGCGGTAGTCGTCCCACACCAAACGAATGCTGAGCACGCCGACCAGCATGAAGAGCAAAGCCACCAGTGCGGCGCCCAAACGTGAAAGCGCCCTGCGCCTGGCCATCGAGCCGTTGTCGGAAAAATATTCAATGCGAATGTGCCGGTCCCGTGCAACGGCGGCCGAGCTGCCTACCAGCGCCAACACGATCATCAAGAATACGGAAAACTCTTCGGTCCAGGCAAAGGACTGGCTTGTAAAGTAACGTGCCACAACATTGGCGAACGTGATCAATGCCAGCGCGCCCATGACAAGCACTGTCAGCCAGTCCTCAAGCTTGAGGGGCACCCGGACAGGTGCATCAGTTTCATCAGGGGGCAGGGGGGAGGGGGGAGGGAGATCAGTGAGGGGCGAGGAAGACATGAAGTGAAAATAAAGCCTGAATAGTCGGTTTTGAGAGGTAGGCACTGATCCTGCCGCTGGATCGTATCGTAATGGGCGGCGGTTTTGCGCGCATCAGGTATTTCCTTAAGCCAGTGCGACAATCTGGCGCATGAACCCAGCCGCGCCTGCACCCACCTCCGCCGTTCAACTCACCCTCACCCGCCCCGACGACTGGCATCTGCATGTGCGCGACGGCGATGCCCTGCGTACCGTGGTGCCGCACACCGCCGCGCAATTCGGCCGGGCCATCATCATGCCCAATCTGCGTCCGCCGGTGACAACCGCCGCCCAGGCGCTTGCCTACCGCGAGCGCATCCAGGACGCCGTGCCCGAAGGCGTAGCGTTCGAGCCGCTGATGACGCTTTATTTGACCGACAACCTGCCGCCCGACGAGATCAAGCGCGCCAGGGACGCCGGCATGGTCGCCGCCAAGCTGTATCCGGCCGGCGCCACCACCAACAGCGATGCCGGCGTGACCGATCTGCGCAAGACTTACAAAACCCTGGAAGCGATGCAGCGCGAAGGCTTGCTGCTGCTGGTGCATGGCGAGGTCACCTCGCCCGACATCGACCTGTTCGACCGGGAGGCTGCCTTCATCGACACCCAGCTGATCCCGCTGCGCCGCGACTTTCCTGAACTCAAAATCGTGTTCGAGCACATCACGACGCGCGAAGCCGCGCAGTACGTGGCCGAGGCGGGCCGGTTCACCGGCGCCACCGTCACCGCGCACCACCTGCTGTACAACCGCAACGCGATTTTCACCGGCGGCATCCGGCCGCATTACTACTGCCTGCCGGTGCTCAAGCGCGAAACCCACCGGCTGGCGCTGGTCGAGGCGGCCACGTCGGGCAACGCCCGGTTCTTTCTGGGCACGGACAGCGCGCCCCATCCGGCGCACCTCAAGGAGCACGCCACCGGCTGCGCCGGTTGCTACACCGCGCATGCCGCCATCGAGCTGTATGCCGAGGCGTTCGACGCGGCGGGGGCGCTGGATAAATTGGAGGCCTTCGCCAGCTTCAACGGCGCTGATTTCTACGGCCTGCCGCGCAACCAGGGCAGCATCACCCTGAAGAAGGAAAGCTGGACGCCGCCGGCGAGCTTCGCCTTTGGCGAGGCTGAGCTGAAGCCGCTGCGCTCGGGGGAGGCGCTGCCTTGGAAGCTGATCAATCCAACAGCGCAAAGCCGCTAATGGAGCGAAAACCCCGCGTTGCCTTGTTGATTGACGCTGACAATTCACCGGCCTCGAAAATCGATCTGATCCTTAATGAACTCTCCACTTTTGGCGAAACCAATATCCGTCGCGCCTATGGGAACTGGAAAAAGAGTGAATTAAAGGGTTGGGAGGAGGTGCTGCACGAGCATGCCATCCGCCCGATGCAGCAGTTTGATTACACCAAGGGCAAAAATGCCAGTGACATGGCGATGGTGATCGATGCGTTGGAGCTCCTCTACACCGATCGACCCGACGCTTTTGGTATTGTCTCGTCCGATGCAGATTTCACGCCCCTAGTGATGCATCTGCGCGCCAAGGGTGCCGCCGTGTACGGCTTTGGGGCACAGAAAACGCCGGAGCCTTTTGTAAATGCTTGCTCGCGCTTTTTGTACATGGAGCGCCTTGGCGCCGGCGATGGGTCCGAGATGGTTCAGGCCGAGCCTGCACTTGCCAGTACGCCAACACCCGGCATCCTCGGCACCGCAACAACGAGCGTCGTGCCTTCCCCAGTAAAAACAGCCCAAGCTCTGCGAGTTCCTGCCGAGGAGTTGAAGAAAGATCTGAAACTGGTCAGTTTGCTTCGAGGTGCCGTTATAGCCTGCGAAGATGAAGGCGGGTGGTCGAAGGTGGGTGCAGTCAGGGCGCATATTGGCAACAAGGCGTCGTTTGATTCGCGTAATTATGGGTATGCGACATTGAGCAAATTGCTGACTGCCACAGGAGCTTTTGAGTTGCGTGACGAAGGTACGCCTAAAGTCAACGTGCGTGACAAACGGCATCATTTGTCCTTTATATCAAAGTGAAGCGCCTCCCTGGAAGGATTTCGGATGTGCAGGCCATTGATTGGTCTGCGGCCTGGCTGGGCGGTTGGCGCGAATTTGGGGAACCGGCTAGCTCATCTGTGGCTGAAGGTGTGCCTGTACATGAAGCGTTGAATTGCCAGAAGACGGTGGGGACAAGATTCGTCTGCCAAATTGCACTGCCATTTGATGAGCCTTACGAACGCTATATCTTCACGACCTCTACCGTTCCCACCCGCGACAACCTGCACGACTTCTTCAACGGCCTGTGCTGGCTGCGCTTTCCCCAGACCAAGCGGCGGCTGAACCAGTTGCAGGCGGCGGAGATTGAAAAAGCCGGCATCCAGCCCCTGCGCGGCGCGGTGCGCGACGCGCTGACGGTCTTCGACGAAAACGCCGCCTTCCTGCTGGCGCCGCAGCCGCTCTGGGATGCCTTGCTCGCCCGCGACTGGCAGCGCCTGTTTATTAGCCTGCGGCCGCTCTGGCAAGAGGCGCAGTTAGTCCTTTTCGGTCATGCGCTGCTCGAAAAGCTGGTTTATCCACGAAAACACATCACAGCGCATGTGTATCAAGCGCAACCAGCTATTAATTCAATAGCAGAGCTGGATGGCTGGATTGCCGGCGACCTGCATGCCCCCAAGCTGGCCCGCAAGCCGTTTACTCCCCTGCCGGTGCTGGGCGTGCCGGGCTGGTGGCCGGGAAATGAAGACCTTTCTTTTTATGACGACATCAGTGTTTTTCGTCCGCGCAGGGAAGGCGAAAACAGGCAGAAAAACCATGTCCGGCCGCTTCAAAATCCTTACAAAAAACTTGATTTGGACTGAAAAATCACTATTTTCCCCTTGTAACCGCACAATCGGGCTCAATGTCCCATTGCGTCCTTCCCGCTGTTAACAACTAAACGACTTTTTCGGAGAATCCATGAAACGCATCCTTTTGTTTGTACTGACCAACATTGCCGTGGTGGCCGTGCTGGGCATCGTGGCGAGCTTGCTGGGCGTGAACCGTTTCCTTACGCCCAACGGTCTGAACCTGCAGATGCTCCTCGGCTTTGCCCTGGTGATCGGCTTTGGCGGCGCGATTATTTCTCTGCTGATCAGCAAGCCGATGGCCAAATGGTCGTCGGGCGTGCGTGTCATCAACGAACCCCAGAACGCCGACGAGGCCTGGATTGTCGAGACGGTGCGCAGGTTGGCCGACAAGGCGAAGATCGGCATGCCGGAAGTCGGTATTTTCGAGGGCGCCCCCAATGCCTTCGCGACCGGTGCGTTCAAGAATTCGTCGCTGGTGGCCGTGTCCACCGGTTTGCTTCAGGGCATGACCAAGGAAGAAATCGAGGCGGTGATCGGCCACGAAATTGCCCACGTGGCCAATGGCGACATGGTCACCATGACGCTGATCCAGGGCGTGATGAACACCTTCGTGGTGTTTTTATCGCGCGTGATCGGCTATGCCGTGGACAGTTTTTTGCGCCGTGGCGACAACAACAGCTCCGGCCCGGGTATTGGTTATTACGTGAGCACCATCGTGCTCGATATCGTGCTGGGGTTTGCCGCGGCCATGGTTGTCGCCTGGTTTTCGCGCCACCGGGAGTTCCGGGCGGATGCCGGTTCGGCCCAATTGCTGGGCCGCAAGCAGCCGATGATGAATGCGCTGGCGCGACTTGGGGGCATGCAGCCCGGCGAACTGCCGAAGGCAGTTCAAACCCTGGGCATTACCGGCGATATTGGCAAGCTGTTTGCCACGCATCCACCCATCGAGGAGCGCATTGCCGCGCTTCAAAACGCACAGGGCTGAGGGGGTTTTTTTGTTTTTCGAAGGCCGGCACCATGCCGGCCTTTTTTATTGCGCTGCGGCTTCGTCGGCCGGCGTGGTGTCTTGCGGCGTTTCCTGGACCTTGGCGGCAATGGTGGCCTGCGCTTTCTGGGCGATGCGTGCCCGTTCAAGCGTGCCGGCCACCTCGGCCGGGTCCATGCCGTACATGTCGGCAAATTCGGCGATGGTTTTGCCGCTGGCCTCAAATGTCTTGCGCAAGGCCTCGCGCTTGGCCGCCTGCTCGCCAAGCTCGGCAAAGGCCTCGTCGAGCAGGGCGGCAGACGTCTCATCCTGCTGGCGCACGCACAGCAGGTAGTCTTCGCGGCTCAGCCCGGAGGATTCAATGGCCTCGATCAGCTGGGCCCGCGCATAGGGTCGCAAATCCTGGTTCGAACGTGCCTGGCGACGGCGAAACACTTCCATGATGGCGTGGTGGACATGTTCCGGGGCCACTGGCTCCACCGGTTCGCCGTTCAGGTCATGGCGCTGCAGGCCGGCAGCCACGCTTTCCAGGTAGCGGGTCGAGCGGGCATGCAGGCCCAGCGCTACTTTGAGCTCATCGCGCTTGAACAGTTCAGGGTGCAGCGCCAGCAGTTCCTGAAAAACGCCCAGCTTGAGCGGAAGGAATTGCGCGCCAAACATCTTGGGATACAGCTCAAAAAGCTGTTGCAGCACGGGATGGACAGGACGGGGCGTGCGCGCCGGATTTTGCTGCTTTGCTGCCGGCGGGCGGCCGCGCGCGCCCTGGCGTGCCGGGCGTTGAGGAGCGGCTGCCGGTGCAGCGGAGGGAGGTAAGGTGTCAGTCATCAATCGGTTCAGTCAGGTTGAGATGCGGACGGCGCATTGGCGCCGGTTCAAAAAGGGAGCAGCCGGGTCAGGCATGGCGGTGGAGTGTGAAACCGTGTGGGCGAAGTATCCCCTATCCCTTGCGCGGCCACTGTCAGGCAGCGGCCAGTCGCGGGCTTTGTGCCTGCCCCAGCAACGTGCGGGCGACAGCTTCGGCCACCCGGATGCCGTCCACGCCTGCGGACAGGATGCCGCCTGCGTAGCTTGCGCCTTCGCCTGCCGGGTACAGGCCGCGCACGTTCAGGCTCTGCAGATCCTCGCCCCGGCTCATCTTGATGGGGGAGGAGGTGCGGGTTTCCACGCCCGTCAGCACCGCGTCGTGCATGTCAAAGCCCTGGAGTCTGCGGCCGAAAGCCGGGAAGGCCTCGCGCATGGCGTCAATTGCATAGGCGGGCAGGGCGGATGACAGATCGCCAATCGCCACGCCCGGCTTGTAGGAAGGATTGACGCCGCCCAGCCCGGTTGAAGGCCGGCCTGCCATGAAATCGCCCACCAGCTGGCCCGGCGCTTCGTAGTTGCCGCCGCCCAGCACAAACGCATGGGATTCGAGCCGGCGCTGCAATTCGATGCCCGCCAGGGGGTGGCCGGGATAGTCGCGCGGGTCGATGCCCACCACAATGCCCGCATTGGCATTGCGCTCGTTGCGCGAATACTGGCTCATGCCATTGGTCACCACCCGGCCGGGCTCGGACGTGGCCGCCACCACGGTGCCGCCCGGGCACATGCAAAAGCTGTACACCGACCGCCCGTTGCTGGCGTGGTGCACCAGTTTGTATTCGGCCGCGCCCAGAGACGGGTGCCCGGCATGGCGGCCCCAGCGGGCCCGGTCGATCAGGCCTTGCGGATGCTCGACCCGAAAGCCGATGGAAAAGGGCTTCGCCTCGACATGCACGCCGCGCGCATGCAGCATGGCAAACGTGTCGCGGGCGCTGTGGCCCAGCGCCAGCACCACCTGGTCGGCGCGCAGCTCCTGTGTCTGGCCAGTGGCCTGGTCCAGCACGGTCACGCCGCGAATGTGCCGATTTGCGGCTTCGCCCTCGATCAGCACATCGGTCACGCGCTGCTCGAAGCGGATGTCTCCACCCAGCGCCATGATCTGCTCGCGCATGTTTTCCACCACCTTGACCAGCTTGAAGGTGCCGATGTGCGGATGCGCTTCGTAAAGGATGTCGGCCGGCGCGCCGGCCTTGACGAACTCGTTCATCACCTTGCGGCCCAGGTAGCGCGGGTCCTTGATCTGGCTGTAGAGCTTGCCGTCGGAAAAAGTGCCGGCGCCGCCTTCGCCGAACTGCACATTGGATTCGGGGTTCAGCACATTCTTGCGCCACAGGCCCCAGGTGTCCTTGGTGCGCTGGCGCACGGGCTTGCCACGTTCGAGCACGATGGGCCGGAACCCCATCTGCGCCAGCACCAGGGCCGCAAACATGCCGCAGGGGCCAAAGCCGACCACCACCGGGCGCAATGACTGGCTGTCGGGGGCTGCTCCGACAGGACGGTAGGCCATGTCGGGCGTGGGCAGGATATGCGGGTTGCCGGCATGCCTTTGCAGCAGCGCCGCTTCCAGGCCGGGATCGGCCAGTTCCACATCCAGGATATAGACCTGCATGATGACGGACTTGCGGGCATCGAAGCTGCGCTTGAACACGGTGAAACGCGCCAGCGCGGCGGGCGTGATCTGCAGAGTCTGGAGGAGGACGGCCTGCAGCGCGTCTTCGGCGTGGGCGAGCGGGAGTTTGATTTCAGTCAGTCGCAGCATGGATTGTCCGGTTCGTGGCTTGTGGTTATCAAGCAGAAGGCCGTAATGATAAAGGCGATAGGGCTCCATGCCTGCCTTGCCGCTGCCTGGCTGTTCACCGCAGCGGGTCAGGCCGGTCAAGCAGGTGGCGGACCAGGCCCGTGCGCTTCAAATGGATGGGTCAGGTTGGAAAAAACCCTTCGACCGACAGGTAGCGCTCACCGGTGTCGTAGTTGAAACCCAGTACGCGGGTGCCGGCGGGCAGCTCCTGCAATTTCTGAGAAATGGCGGCCAGCGTAGCGCCCGATGAAATGCCGACCAGCATGCCTTCCTCGCTGGCCGAGCGGCGCGCCATTTCGCGGGCCGGCTCCGCATCGACCAGGATCACGCCGTCGAGCACGCCGGTGTCCAGGTTCGCGGGAATGAACCCGGCGCCTATGCCCTGGATCGGATGCGGAGCGGGCGAACCGCCTGAGATGACAGGCGATGCGGCAGGTTCAACGGCAAACACCTCCAGCCGAGGCCAGGCGGCTTTGAGCACCCTGGCGCAACCGGTGAGATGGCCACCCGTGCCGACCCCGGTAATGAGCACATCCAGTCCCTCGGGAAAGTCAGCCAGGATTTCCTGCGCCGTGGTGCGGGCATGGACATCGATATTCGCGGGATTTTCAAATTGATGGGGCATCCATGCGCCTGGCGTTGCCGCGACCAGTTCTTGCGCCCGGGCAATCGAGCCTTTCATGCCTTTTTCGCGCGGCGTCAGGTCAAAACTGGCGCCGTAAGCCAGCATCAGGCGGCGGCGCTCCACCGACATGCTGTCGGGCATGACCAGCACCAGCTTGTAGCCCTTCACGGCCGCCACCATGGCCAGGCCGATGCCAGTGTTGCCCGAAGTGGGCTCGACGATGGTTCCGCCCGGCTGCAGCGCGCCCGACTTTTCAGCGGCCTCGACCATTGCCAGCGCAATGCGGTCCTTGATGGAGCCGCCCGGGTTGGCGCGCTCGGACTTGACCCATACCTGGGCATTCGGGCCAAACAGGCGATTGATGCGGACATGGGGCGTGTTGCCAATGGTGGCGAGAATGCTGTCGGCTTTCATGGAGTCCCTTTTCATGGTCAGTGGGAAAATCACATTGTGGCGCACTGCCATAATAGAGCGGTGAAGCCTGCCAGACCGCCGCTGGTGCAATCTGGGAAACCAGGCACTGGAGGAACGTCCGGACTGCACAGGACAGCGTCGGAGGTAACACCTCTCCACCGTGAGGTGAGGATCAGAGCAACAGAGACGAGCCGGTTAAGTCCGGGTGAAACGGGCAATCTCTACGCGCAGCAACACCAAATAGGCCAGCAGTGATGTGGTTCCGCAGAGCTGGCGGGTAGGTGGCACCGAGCCGGGCAGGCGACTCCCGGCCCAGATTAATGGCGGTCACACCCGGCCGGCTTGCCTTCGGGCAAGGCGGCCGGGCGCACAAAATCCGGCTTATCGGCGGGCTTCACACTTAATTCATACGCCCAAGCTATGGTCTCAGTGGCTGCCCAGCAGCGAGCGTCCCAGGGCAAACACCGAATTCGGTACCGTGGTCTGCACCGGTTTGGGCCGGGGCGTGGCGAACACGCCGCGCTTGGCGGGCCGGGGTTCGATTTTGACGCCCCGGGCGCGCTGCTCGCTTGCCAGGTGGCGCAAGCTGATGGATTGCATATGCTCGACCATTTTGCTGTTCAGCGCAGCCCACAGCTCTTGTGTCATCCATTCCCCTCCGCCTTCCTGGGCCGCAGGGGTTTTCTTGGCCAGGCCCAGCTTCTGGGATGAAAACTCGATGGCGCCGATGATGTCGGCGACCGAGATGGTTTCGCTGGCGCGGCTCAGCGAATAACCGCCACCGGGTCCCCGGGTGCTTTCCACCAGTTTGGACCGGCGTAACTTGCTGAACAGCTGCTCAAGATAGGACACGGAAATGTTGTGCCGTTGGCCGATATCGGCCAGCGAGACGGGACCGGCATTTCCCTGCAGGGCAATATCGATCATGGCAGTCACAGCAAAACGGCCTCTGGTGCTCAGTCGCATGGTTGTTCTCCTTTACACATCAACAAATGACGTCATACGGCGCACTATAAAAACTTTTTTAGTTCGTGTAAATTCGTATTTAAAGCCAAATCATTTCGAATAATACGAACTGTCGGGTTGCTCGGCAGCTAACGTGGCAACAGACCGAGGAAATCAAGCCGTGAACTTCAAGCATCTGCATTATTTTTGGGTCACCGCCAAGGCGGGCGGCATCGTGCGTGCAGGCGAGCAACTGCACACCACGCCGCAAACGCTTTCCGGTCAGATCAAGCTGCTGGAAGCCCGTCTGGGGCGGCAGCTGTTTCGCAAAAGCGGGCGCCAGCTGGAGCTCACCGACGAAGGCCGGCTGGCATTGGGTTATGCCGACCAGATATTCACCCTGGGGACGGAAATGGAGATGGCCCTGAGGCAAACCCGGGGCGGCCAGAAAACGCTGGATTTTCGGGTCGGCGTAGCAGACTCGGTGGCCAAATCGGTGGTTTACCGCTTGCTGGAGCCTGCCCTGTCGATCAGCGAGCCCGTGCGGCTGATCTGCAGCGAGGGCAAATTTCCCGACCTGCTCGCCCAGCTGGCGCTGCACCGGCTGGACCTGGTCATGGCCGATGAGCCGATGTCGGGCCGCGTCAGCATCAAGGCCTTCAACCATCCGCTGGGCAGCACGCCGATGAGTTTTTTCTGCACGGCTGACCTCAAGGGCCGGCTCAAAGGGCCGTTTCCGCAGTGCCTGAACGATGCGCCAATGCTGATCCAGGGCGCCTCTTCATCGGTGCGCAAGCAGCTCGACAGCTGGTTCACCAAGCATCAGATCCACCCGCGCATCATTGGCGAGTTCGACGATGGCGCGCTGATGAAAGCCTTTGGACGCGAGGGACGCGGCATCTTCATGTCGGCCAGCGTGCTCGAAGCCGAGACGCTCGCGCAGTACGGCGTAGAGATGATCGGCCGCACCGACGAGATGGTGGAGGATTTTTTTGCGGTATCGGTCGAGCAGCGCATCACCCATCCGTGCGTGGCGGCGATTACCCAGGCCGCGCGCGGCCAGCTGCTGCACGGAATGAATCGCAAAAGCGCCTGAAAACGGCCCCCCGTCAGGAGCGTCATAGCCGGGCGGATGGCGATGGCCATGGCTTTGGGCAGCGCATCGGTTCAACGCCAGCTTGCATTATTCAGACGCTGCGGCAGCCGGCAGGAAGAGGTGCTGGCGTTTTGTCCGCCACAGGCGCCAAGCCAAAATACCGGGCAAAAAGAAGGTGTCGCGTCGTGATCGTTGGCATAGGGCTCCCGTGCCTCATTGGGTGGAAGTGGGCGCGGCCCGTGCGGCAGGCTGCGCAAGGCGTGGCCATAGTACAGGCCTCGCTCGCCGCCTGCTGGGTGCGCTGATCACCTCAGGTGACAGGACCCAAGGCCTCAATGCGGTCCACATGCGCCTGCAGCGAACGCAGGGCGATGGGCCAGAGGCGCGGGTCGGTGTCGTCATAGGCCAAGGCCACCCAGTCCTGCGGCGTGCCGTCGGGCCGGGCGCGCATGGCGGCCGCCACCTTGGCCTCGCGCCTGAGGCGGTGCGCCCGGAGCTGGGCAATGGCTTGCCGGGCCGAACCCAGCACATGGCCGTGCGCCGGCAGGATGAAGTCGATGCCATGCGCCTCGCAGGCGCTGCCAAGCAGGTTTAGTGAGTCGAGGTAAGCGGTCATTTCGCCGTCGGGCGGGCTGACGATGGTGGTGCTGCCGTTGAGGATGTGGTCGCCCGAGAACAGCAGGCCGTCTTCCACCAGCACCAGGCAGACATGGTTGGCCGCATGGCCAGGGGTGAAAATAACCTTCAAAGTGTGCTTTTGCGCTTGATCAGCAAGCACAAGCAGCTCATCATTTGATAGCGGCCGGTCGGGCGTGAAAAGGGAATCGGCGCGTGCCGTGGCCGCAGACGGCAAACCCAGGATCGGCGGGCGCTGCACGCACAGCGCCTGCAGCGGGCGGGCAGCCGGTGAGTGGTCGGGATGCGAATGGGTGCAGACAATCGCCTCGATGCGCCCGCCCGTGGCCGCGTACAGGCGCTCGATGTGCGCCGCGTCGTTCGGTCCCGGGTCAATGACGATGTAACCGCTGCCTGCCGTGCCGACGATGTAGCTGTTGGTGCCGGGGCCGGTCATGGTGCCGGGGTTGGACGCGGTCAGGCGCATGACGTTTTTCAAAAGCGGCACGGCGCTTTCGGACTGCCAGTCGAGCGAATGCACCAGCTGGCCGTCGGGGCTGGTCAGCGCCAGTTCGCCGTAGGGCGGCTCATGCTCCATGAAGCGCGCCTCCCGCCCGCCCAGCAGACCGGCGCGCGGGCACGAGGTCCAGAGCGGCTGGTCATGCCCGCAAGCCATGAGCACCGCCTCCACGCTGGCGTAATGCTGCAGCCGCTCCAGCGTGCGAAGGGTCGGGAAAATCATGAAAAAACGGCCGTCCGCATGCCGGGCCAGCGCGTCGGCGGGGCGGACCCAGCTGGGCTCGAACTGCTCGGCTTCGTCAGCCGCCGGTGTCTGGCCCTCGGGCATGCGGGCGACCAGAAAAGGAACGTCGAAACGGCGCGGCATGTCCCGGTCGGTCACCCAGTGGGCCAGCACAAAGATGTCGGCGCCTGCCAAGGTGAGCCCTTGCGCCTGGCACTGCGGGGCAAAAGGCGCCTGCCGGTCCAGTGCGGCAATGTCCTGCGCGGTGGCAGGGCGGCCATCGGCATGGCGCGCCAGCAGCACGCCGAGTTCTTCAAAGCTCTCGCGGATGGCGGCGATGGCCTGCGTGAGGTGCAGGTCAGACTGGCCAGGCCGGCGCGTCGATTGCCCATGGGCCGCGGCATCGGCCGCATCAATGCCGCCGCCGGGAAAAACGTAGGCGCCGGGCGCAAAGCTGGCGCTTGGGGAGCGCCGTGTCATCAGCACTTCGATGCCCTCGGCCGTGTCGCGCAGCAGCAGCACGGTGGCGGCGGGCCGGGTGGGCGCGGGTTCGCGCTGGGGATAAAGGAGCTGGTTGGGTCTTGCCATGGCCTGATTTTGCAGCGAAATCGACCCGCCAGCCGCCAGCCGCCAGCCGCAATGCCGCAATGCCGCAATGCCGCAATGCCGGCAATGGTGATGAAACTTCGGGCGGCGTGATGCCTGAGGCCGGGAAACGCCAGTCCCACCTTGCCTGCGCCAGCGCGGGCACCGGCCTTGGCGGATGGCACTCTGTCCTGAGACGGCCCTAGCATCCCGCCTCGGGTGCTGTCAAGGCCGTTGTCGCATTGCCGCGAACGGCATGCGTCCGAAGCGCTGTAGGACGCAGGCACCACTGATAATGCGGCCATGCGAATCCGATTCACCAAAATGCACGGCGCTGGCAACGATTTCGTGGTGCTCGATGAAACCCGGGGCGCCCTGGGCCTGAGCACCGCGCAGTACCGTTTCCTGGCCGACCGCCACTTCGGCGTCGGCGCCGACCAGATTCTCACCGTGCGCCCTTCGCCGGCCGAAGGCATCGACTTTGAATATGTGATCCACAACGCGGACGGCGGCGAAGTCGAGCAGTGCGGCAATGGCGCGCGCTGCTTTATGCGCTTTGTGCGCGCGCAGGGCCTCACCACCAAAGACGCGGTCAGGGTCCAGACCCTGGGCGGCGTGATCGAGCCGCGCCTGCAGGCCGACGGCCGCGTGACGGTGAACATGGGCGCGCCGGTGTTTGACCTGGACCGCATTCCGTTCAACGCCGACGGCTTGCTGCCGGAATCCTGCGGTTCATGGCAAAAATGGCCACTGGCGCTTGACCTGTCTGCGCAGGATGCTCCTGTTCTGATAGCGGTCTTGTCGATGGGCAACCCGCACGCGGTGCAGCTGGTGGCCGATGTGGACACCGCGCCCGTCCTGCAGGCGGGCCCGCTGATCGAGCGGCATGCGCGCTTTGCCCGGCGGGTGAACGCCGGCTTCATGCAGGTGGTGTCGCGCGGCCGGGTCCGGCTGCGGGTGTATGAGCGCGGCGCGGGCGAAACGCTGGCCTGCGGCACCGGCGCCTGTGCGGCGGCGGTAGCGGGCATTCGGCTCGGGCTGCTGGACAACCGGGTGGACGTGCTGACGCGCGGCGGCCAGCTGACCATCGCGTGGGCCGGCGCGCTGGATGCGCCGGTCATGATGACCGGCCCGGCCACCACCGTGTTTGAGTCCGAGATTGACATTCCCGACCTGCCGTGACCCGGTCTGGTCGCTGCGCAACAGGTGATGACCTGCAAAAAATGGAGACTATTGCGACATGAACCCTGCCCACTATTCGATTACCGAAGACGACATTGCCGACTTCCTGGCCAGCACGCCCGACTTCTTCGAGCGCCATGCCGAATTGCTGGCGTCGGTGCAGCTCTCCAGCGGCCATGGCACCCGCGCCATCAGCCTGCAGGAGCGCCAGGCCAGCATGCTGCGCGACAAGATCAAGGCGCTGGAGAGCCAGGTGGTCGAGATGATCCGCCACGGCCAGGACAATGCGGTGCTGGCGTGCAAGATGCAGTCCTGGACGTGCAGGCTGCTGCAGACGGCCCAGGCCCGCGACCTGCCCGATGCCATCGTGCGCGAGATCGCCAGCGAGTTCCAGATTCCACAGGTGGCCATCAAGGTCTGGGCGGTCGATGCGGTGCATGCCGGCGAGGCGTTCGCCACCGGCGCCAGCAGCGACGTGCAGGCATTCGCCGCGTCCCTGGGCAGCCCGTACTGCGGCGTCAATGCCGGCTTCGAGGCCGCCGGCTGGCTGCCCGGTCCGGCGCAGGCGCAGTCGCTGGCGATGATTCCCCTGCGCGCCGATGCGCAGGCGCCGGTTTGCGGCCTGCTGGTGCTGGCATCGCCCGACGCGCAGCGTTTTCACAGCGGCATGGGCACTGAATTCCTGGAGCGGCTGGGTGAACTGGCCGGCGCGGCTGTCTCACGGCTTCATGCGCCGGCGGACATTGCCGCCGCCGGGGCTGAACAGGTGGCATGACACCCGCCACGCCCGCTGACGCGCGGTTGCCACCGGCCGGCGCCGCAACCGAGGAGGTGGACCCGCTGGTCAGGCGCTACCTGGACTACGTGCGGGTCGAAAAGCGGCTGGCCGGGCGCACCGTCGAGCTGTACACGGCCGACCTGCGCAAGCTGCAGGCGCATGCGCGCCAGGCCGGCGTGGTGCTGACCCAAGTCCAGCACATCCACCTGCGGCGCTGGGTGGCGCAGATGCACTCCAGCGGGCGCAGCGGCCGGGGCATCGCGCTGATCCTGTCGGGCTGGCGCGGGTTTTACGCCTGGCTGGGCCGCGAAGGCCTGGTGCCGGGCAATCCGGTGCAGGATGTGCGCTCGCCCAAGGTGGCCAAGCCGCTGCCCAAGGCCCTGAGCGTCGACGAAGCCGTGCAACTGGCCGCTTTCCAGGCCGATGCGGGGTGCGGCGCCGATCCCTTTCTGGAAGCGCGCGACCAGTGCATCACCGAGCTGCTCTACGGCTGCGGCCTGCGCATTGGCGAGCTGGTCGGCCTGGATGTGCAGGCCAGCGGCCAGGCGCGCGGCTGGATCGACCTGGCCGGGGGTGAGGCCCATGTGCTTGGCAAGGGCGAAAAGCGGCGCAGCGTGCCCGTCGGCAGCGCGGCCCTGCAGTCGCTGCGCAAGTGGCTGGCGGTGCGCGGCAGCTGGGCGCGGCCCGGCGTCGAACTGGGCGAGGCGCTGTTCGTCAACCAGCGCGGCAGCCGGCTCACGCCGCAGCACATCCGCGTGCGGCTCAAGCAGCGTTCGCAGCAGGCCGGGCTGGCAACCCCGGTGCATCCGCACATGCTGCGCCATTCCTTCGCCAGCCATGTGCTGCAGTCCAGCGGCGACCTGCGGGCGGTGCAGGAACTGCTGGGCCATGCCAACATCACGACCACCCAGGTGTACACCCGGCTCGATTTCCAGCACCTGGCCAAGATCTACGACGCCGCCCATCCCCGGGCGATTTCGGACGGGGCGGGCTCGAAAGCCAAACCGGCGCCGGCCAGGCTGCCGCCGAAAACGCCTGCCAAGTAGGCCGCTTGGCTGGGCTGGGACGGTTGCCGCGCGCCATGCCCTCTGCAACCCACAGCCGCGACAATAGCGGCCATGAAAATCATTCGACTCAAAGACGGCAGGGAACGCTCCTTGCTGCGCCGCCACCCGTGGGTTTTTGATGGCGCCGTCGCCAGTGGCGGCGGTGACGCCGGCGAAACCGTGCGTATCGAAAGCCACGCCGGCCAGTTCCTGGGCTGGGCCGCCTTCAGCCCCAGTTCCAAAATCCGCGCACGGGTCTGGAGCTTTGCCGAGGCCCAGCCCATAGACGCTTCTTTTTTCATAGCGCGTATCGCAGACGCCATAAGCGCTAGAGGCCGATTTGATATAAAAAGCGATGGTTTGCGCCTGATCCACGGCGAATCCGACGGCTTGCCCGGCCTGGTGGTGGACCGTTACGGCGACACGCTGGTCGCGCAGTTCTCCAGTTGCGGAAGCGAAAAATGGAAGCAGGTGATCGTTCAGGCACTGCTGGCGCAAACCGGCCTGACGCGCCTGTACGAGCGCTCGGACGCCAGCGTCAGGGCGCTTGAAGGCCTGCCCGAAGCCACCGGCTGGCTGGCCCATCCAGGCCTTGAATCTGGCCTGCAAGCACCGGGCGCGCCGTTTCCGGACGACACCGGCATCACTATCACCGAGCACGACTGGAAGCTGAGCCTGGACATTGCCGAGGGCCACAAAACCGGCTTCTACCTCGACCAGCGCGACAGCCGCCTGAAGTTTGCCGCCTATGCGCGCCGGCTGCAGTTCCAGGACGTGCTCAACTGCTACTGCTACACCGGCGGCTTCACCGTGGCCGCGCTGGCGGGCGGCGCGGCGCATGTCACCTCCATCGATTCATCCGGCCCGGCGATCGAGCGGGCAAAGGCCAACGTGGCCCTGAACGGCTTTGACGCCGGCCGCACCACCATGCGCGACGCCGATGTCAACGCCTCGCTGCGCGAGTACCTCAAGGAAGGCCGGATGTTTGACGCCATCGTGCTCGATCCGCCGAAATTCGCGCCCACGGTAACCCATGCCGAGCAGGCCGCCCGTGCCTACAAGGACATCAACCGGCTGGCGCTGTCGATTCTGGCGCCCGGCGGCGTGCTGTTCACTTACTCCTGCTCGGGCGGCATCAGCGCCGACCTGTTCCACAAGATCGTGGCGTCGGCCGGCACTGATGCCGGCGTGGACGCCTTTATTTCCGAGCGCATGGGCGGCGCGGCCGATCACCCGATGACGGTGGCGTTTCCCGAAGGCGAGTATCTCAAGGGGCTGGTGCTGGTCAAGCGCCCGGCGAACTGAAAATAGTGGTCAAATCGGCCTCTGGCGCATGTGGTGTATGTGTTAATTGCTATTAAAATCATAGCAAATTTCCTGCGCTGCGGTCACGGCCTTGGCGGGCATGGGCCGGTCTGCCTCGGGGTCTTGAAGGCGCCGATAAACTTCCCAGTTCGGATCCTTGACCTTGCGCACCGTGCATTTTGTATTTTGTCGTTTCCGTTTTTTAGGTAAACACCATGAGCTTGATTCCTGTCACCATCCTCACCGGCTTTCTGGGCTCGGGCAAGACCACGCTGCTCAAGCGCATTCTGACCGAGGCCCACGGCCAGAAGATCGCCGTCATCGAAAACGAATTCGGCGAGGAAAACATCGACAACGAGATCCTCGTCAACGACACCCAGGAAAACATCATCCAGATGAACAACGGCTGCATCTGCTGCTCGATTCGCGAAGACCTGCGCGAAACCTTGCAACTGCTGGCTGCCAAGAAGCGCACGGGCGTGCTGGACTTCGAGCGCGTGGTGATCGAAACCACCGGCCTGGCCGACCCCGGCCCGGTGGCGCAGACCTTTTTCATGGACGAGGAAATCGCCGAGCAGTACCTGCTTGACTCCATCCTGACGCTGGTCGATGCCAAGCATGCGCCGCAGCAGCTCAACGACCGCCAGGAGGCGCGCCGGCAAGTGGGCTTCGCCGACCAGATCTTCATCAGCAAGTCCGACCTGGTGGCCGAAAACGAAGTGCAGGCGCTGATGCACCGCCTGGCGCACATGAATCCGCGCGCACCGCAAAAAGCCGTGCATTTCGGCGAGGTGGCGATTGCCGATGTGTTCGACCTGCGCGGCTTCAACCTCAATGCCAAGCTCGACATCGACCCGGATTTCCTCAAGGAGGACGGCCATGAGGCGCATGAGCACCATGACCATGCGCACGGCGAGCATTGCGACCATCCGTCCCATGCGGCCCAAGGCGACGCGCAGGGCGGCCACCATCATCACCATGACGACGATGTCAAAAGCTTTGTGTTCCGCTCCGACAAGCCGTTCAGCCCGGCCAAGCTCGAAGACTTCCTGGGTGCCGTGGTCAACATCTATGGCCCGCGCCTGTTGCGCTACAAGGGCGTGCTGAACATGGAAGGCACTGATCGCAAGGTGATTTTCCAGGGGGTGCATCAACTCATGGGCAGCGACCTCGGGCCCGTGTGGGCGCAGGGCGAGACGAAAACCAGCAAGATGGTCTTTATCGGCATTGATCTGCCCAAAGATATCTTCATGCAAGGCCTGGAGCAGTGCCTGGTGTGATCGGGCCGAGGCGTGCGGTTGGTCACGCGGAGCCAATGCAAAAATGGACAGGGCGCTAGCGTTTTCCCTGCAATTGAGGTCGAGGTCAGCCTACTGCGCCAGCAAGCCATTACAATCGCGCGCCGACCAAAATACCCGGAGATCTGAATCGGGACACCCGCCAGAGAAAAACAGCCGCTTGATGTAGGCGGCTGAAACCGCGTTAAAGTGGACTCAGCGGTTGGATCGGCGCAGACACACCAGAATATCTGGCACCAGATAGGGCCTGATTGCTGAAAGGCATAGGCAAAAAGCGGTTCGGGGCATGTGCCCGGGCCGGTTTTCAGAGGAGAGACTCAGTGAACACCCCAGAGAAGAAAATCAAAACGTCTACAGAGGCTGCGGTTAAGCCGGCAGCCAAAAAAGCTGCCGATGCGGTCAAGGCAATTGGCACCCCCGATGCCAAGCCGCCCGTAAAAGACAGCAAGCCTGTCAAGGCTACCGCACCGCCGGTTTCATCCGTTCGGATGGATTCGGCGCCATTGAAGCCTGGGCGCAGAAGCTCGGCACGCACCGCGATCCAGACACCGACACCCACGCCGATGGTGCCCACCCATGCACCTGACGCAGCCAAAGCCAGTTATTCCACCATGATCGAACGCGTCATCGCGCCGCCCGTTCAGGCGGCAGCGCCAAAAGACCCGCAGCTGGCGAACAACTGGAAAACAAAGCCGGCCGACCAGTTGACCGACCAGGAAATCAAGGCCATGCCGGATTCCGAGTACATGAACGAAGTGCAGTTGGCTTTCTTTCGGCATCGGCTGTCAGTGCTCAAGCAGGACATCCATAACAGCGCAGGCCAGACCACCGAACACCTGCGCGAGGACGCCGCCGTGGTGCCCGATCCGGCAGACCGCGCCACAATTGAAGAAGAGCATGCGCTTGAGCTTCGCACCCGTGACCGGGAACGCAAGCTGCTCAAAAAGATCGAGCAGTCGATTGCCCGCATTGATTCGGGCGACTATGGTTACTGCGACGAAACCGGAGAGGCCATTGGCGTGGGCCGCCTGATCGCCCGCCCGACAGCCAATCTCTCGCTTGAAGCACAGCAGCGCCGCGAACTCAAGCAAAAGATGTTCGGCGACTGATCCTTCTGTCATCCCTGTGTAATTGATTGATTGACCACCATGTCCAAAGACGATACCGCTCCAGGCTTGTTGTCCAAGCTGGTCAAGTTTGTTCGTAACCCCGCTACCAACTGGACGGAACTCGATTCTGTTGACGCGGACAAGGATGAAGCGGTCAACAAGCAATTGCTCAACGAGATGATCGAGCGCAAGCGCCGTAACGACTTTGTGCGCAAACGCGAATTCGACATGCTTCGCAATCTGCGCAAGCGCGAAGCGTTGTCGGATGGCACCTCCAACCAGGGCGATCCGCCTTCGTTCTTTCAAAGCAGCATGATTTCCCCGAGTGATGACCGGGCCACAACGCTCAAGAAGATCGATGAGATCGAAGCGCAGATGTCGATGCAGTGGTGGAAGGCCAAAAACCAGACCGGCCAAGCAGCTTCCGGCGCGCAGCCCAAGCTGTCGGTGACTGATGGCGAACGCGAAAAGGCACGGCAACCCGAGTCGAACAGCTTGATGCCCTTGGCCTACGAGCCCACCCGGCCCGCAGGAATGGATACCGTTGATCCCGCAGATTTGCCGGATGCGCTGGCGCAAAAGCCATTGTTGAACGACCTGCTGGAAGGGCTGCCTCAACAGCAGCCTGCAAGCGAGACATCGCTTGGTGGCGGCAGCGCTTCAGAAAAAAGCCTGTTGTCGTCAACGCCTTCCCTGGTTTCGGGCACCCCGCCCACGCCAGAGCAAGAAGTCGCTGTTCACGATGCCGAGCTTGAAGAGGCGGCTATTTTGTTTGCCAATGGAGACGACGCCGCCGCTGAAGCTGGCTTGCTCGAAATTTTGGCGCCGGGTGGCTCCCGTGCCGATCATGTCTATACCTGGTTGACATTGTTTGATCTTTACCGCGCCATCGGTGAGCAAGACAAGTTTGAAACAGCGGCGATTGAATTTGCCGAACGCTTCAACCGTTCGGCGCCGCAGTGGTTTTCGCTACCCGATATGGTCAAGGCCCTTGCCAAGCCCGCGGAAAAGGTCAGTCAGGGCACGGCCAGCGACTGGATTTGCCCTTCCGTGGTAGGGGTGCAGTCAGTCGGTGCCCTTGGTGCCGCCATTGCCCGGGCAGCGATGCCATGGCGTCTGGACTGGAGCAATCTCAAAACCATTGAGCCCGGCGCTCTTGAGCCGCTTTACAAGGTTTTCAAGGATTGGGCGACTCAGCCGGTACAGCTGCGGTTTGTAGGCAATGCGCAATTACAAAAAGTGCTGCTCAATGCCACGCCTTCAGACGAACGCGCAATCGATCCAAAGTGGTGGCTGCTGCGTATGGAAATGTTGCGCGTGATTCACCGCCCCGATGATTTTGAGCTTGTAGCGCTGGATTACTGTGTGACCTACGAGGTCTCACCGCCAGCTTGGGAGAGCGCGCGATGTGATTACAAGTCGCTTGATGAGCATGGCGATGCCATGGGCCGCGCCACTATTATTGGTGCGCCTACCAGCGAAAGTATTTTCCCTAGCTTGATGGATGCGGATTCCATGCTGGACTACCCGACAACCAATCAGCCCATCCGTTTTTTGTCGGTAGATCTCTCCGGCCAGATACAAGGCCATGCGGTTGCCGTGCTGGACCGGTTGGATGCCAGTGTAATGGGGGCCGACAGGATGCAGATTTCATGCGCCAAACTGATCCGCGTGGATTTTTCTGCTGCGGGCATGCTCCTCAATTGGGTATCGGCCCGGCAGGCTGAAAACCGCTATGTCGAGTTTTGCGAGGTTAATCGGCTGGTTGCCGCTTTTTTCAATGTAATTGGGATCATTGAATACGCTAGAGTCTCGGTGCGAAGTGATTAATTCGCGTGTCCCCCTTCTTGTTATGAGATTGAGGGAATGGCATAAGCGGCACACTCAAGCATTTTTCATGCTGATTCAGCATGTGTTTACGATCTCCTGAGCAATAGCAGCATAAATGTCAGGTGAACAAACCCCGTGCGGATGTTGAGCAATCAATTGCTCGCAGTTCTTCCTTGGCCTCCAGCTCTTTCTAGCCATGCAAAGCCGCGCTTGACCACCCAGTGCTTGGGCATAATCTTGAAAGTATGCATTTCGCTGCGCTTGCGCTCTGCACCGTGACCGCATTACCCGAGATGCTACATATCCCTGGGTCAATGGATTGCCCTATAGCCACTGTCACCCAGGATGCTCTGCGTTCTCGGCCAGCCCCGGCTCGCAGCAGGTGTACCGGTTGATACCTGAAACCTTCTTGCCACGAGAAGCACGAAAGATCACGAAACAGGTTTTTAAGACATCAGAAATAAATATGCGCTATAAAAGTTACTTTTTTGTTTCATTAAAAACATATCGAATCTATTTTTCTTGAGAAAAAATCTATTTTTTATTTAAGGCAGTCATGTTCTTACCGTTTGGGTTGGCATCGATGCGCGTAAATCAATGGCTCCCAATCCTGTTGAAAATAGCAGTAGCCCTGAAAAAGGGCTATATTTTTGCTAGCAAATAAGGTTGATGGCCTATGGGCCCAAATAGTATTTGGGGGAAAGTTGTTACGGGCTTTTTTCTTTCAACCTCGAATTGCCTGAAAACCATCAAATTTTGTGAATATTTCCGGCCCGTCGCGTGCTGTAAAACTCTTCACATGCGATTTTTTTTTAAAGTTCATTCTTCACTGTGTACGCCAAGTACTTAATATAGAACGACTTTGGAAAATGCAGCGGCATTCATATATCCCTCTAAGTTATTGATTTCATTGAAAGAATTTGTTTCAAATTCCGGGCATACAAGTGGTTCCCTGATACAGTGGGAAAATGTGCAAATTGGTGGTGAAAAGTGTTTTGTGAAGGGTTTGAAAAGTGTTTCAAGGTGCGTCATTTTTAGCTCTCGATGCAAAAGGTCGGCTTTCGGTGCCGGCCCGTCATCGGGATGCGTTGGGCGCAAATGATTCTGGCCTGTTCACTATCACAAAACATCCCCACGGGTGCCTCATGATTTTCCCCCAAAGCGAATGGGAAAAGTTTCGTGAGCGAATTGCTGCGCTGCCGATGCAGGCGCAGTGGTGGAAGCGGATTTTTCTGGGCAATGCGATGGATGTCGGCATGGACGCAACTGGCCGCGTTCTGGTATCGCCTGAGTTGCGACAGACGGCCGGCATCAGCAAGGACACGGTTTTGCTGGGCATGGGTAGTTATTTTGAACTTTGGGATGCTGCCGTCTATGCTGCCCAAGAGGCTGAGCAGATGAAGGGCGAAATGCCCGATGTATTTAAAGACTTTTCTTTTTGAAAGTAGATGGTGAAGGGCACATGGACACACACAACCGTCCTGTTGAACGAAGCCATCTCGGCGCTTCAGCTCAACCCGGATGGCCATTACATCGATGCGACTTTTGGACGCGGCGGGCATTCACGCCTGCTGCTGTCCCAGCTCTCGGCAAAAGGGCGTCTGACGGCTTTCGATAAAGATCCTGAGGCCATCTTGGAAGCGCAGTCGATTAATGACGTGCGGTTTTCAATCCGCCATCAGGGGTTCATGCATCTGAATCAGTTACCCGAAGCCAGTGTTGCAGGTGTGCTGATGGATTTGGGGGTGAGCTCGCCCCAGATTGACAACCCAGGACGTGGATTTTCCTTTCGCAACGAAGGTCCTTTGGACATGCGCATGGACACCACGCGCGGACAAAGCGTGGCTGACTGGCTGCATGATGCTTCTGTCGAAGCCATGACCGAAGTGATTCGCGACTATGGTGAAGAGCGCTTTGCAGGGTTGGTTGCCAAAGCGATCGACCGCCACCGACTGGCGCATGGTTCGCTTCAAACTACTGCCGAACTGGCCGATGTTGTTGCCAGCGCGGTAAAAACCCGTGAGCCGGGAAAAGACCCTGCAACCCGCACCTTTCAAGCATTGCGAATCTTCATCAACGCAGAGCTTGATGAATTGCAGCAGGCTCTTGACGCTTCACTGAAAGTGCTTCAGCCTGGTGGTCGCTTGGTGGTCATCAGTTTTCACTCACTTGAAGATCGCATCGTCAAGCAATTTATCGCCACGCATTCACGTGAGATATACGACCGGCGTGCGCCGTTCGCCGCACCCAAGCTCATGCAGCTCAAGGCACTGGGGCGTACCAAACCTACTGAAGCAGAAGTGGCGGGTAATCCGCGTTCGCGCAGCGCTGTGATGCGGGTGGCCGAACGGGTAGGGAAAACCGCATGAACAACGTGAAACGTTCGTTTTCTGGTCGAAACCGTTTCTTTGCAATATTGGGCGGAGGCATTGCATGCTTCGTTTGAATTTTTTACTTTTATTCGCTATTTTGGTCAGCGCACTCTATCTGGTGCATACCCAGTATGAGTCGCGTCGCCTATATGTCGAGCTTGAAAAGGCCACGGCGCAAAGCCGAAAAATAGAAACTGAAAGCGAACGGCTGCAAGTTGAGAAGCGGGCAGAGGCGACGCCTTTAAAGCTCGAACGGCTGGCTAGGGACCGCCTGCAGATGCGCACGACCACGCCTGCCATTACCCAGTATGTGAAATACAAGTCCGCAGCTGATGTGGCGTTGGCTGCCGGGCAAAAGGCGCAACATGAGTAAGAGCGTCCTTTACACGTCAAGTCCGCTACTGGCCAGTAAAACACCCGTTTGGCGCAGTAAATTCATTGTTGCCTGTATTGCGCTGGCATTTGCTGGATTGGGTGTGAGGGCTGCTTATATCCAGGTATATGCCAACGCATTTTTCCAGCGCCAAGGTGAGGTGCGTTTTGCAAGAACCCTGGAATTGCCGGCCAACCGCGGCCGGATTCTGGATCGCAATGGGCTGATTCTGGCGTCCAGCGTGCCGGCTTTCAGCCTGTGGGCCATCCCTGAAGATGTCAAAGCCAGTCCTATGCAGTTGGCAGAACTGGCCAAATTACTGGAAATGCCGCTGGCTGAATTGAACAAGAAGTTCAGTGATGAAGACAAGACTTTTGTTTGGATCAAGCGCCAGCTTGAAGCCCCGGTGGCTAGGAAAATCGAGGCGCTGGCGATCCCTGGCATTTATCAGCGTAAGGAATACAAACGCAAATATCCGGAAGGCGAAACCATTGCGCATATTGTTGGTTTTACCAATGTGGAAGATAAAGGTCAGGAAGGCATTGAACTGACATTCAATAAGGCGCTTTCAGGCAAGGCCGGTTCGCGCCGCGTCATCAAGGACCGTTTAGGTCGTGTGGTTGAAGGCGTTGGCGAACAAGTCCCACCGGTAGAGGGCAAAGACATCCAACTGAGCGTTGACAGCAAGGTGCAGTTTTTTGCCTACCAAAAACTGCGTGATGCGGTCATTGCCCGCAAGGCAAAGGCTGGCAGCGTGGTAGTGCTCGACAGCATAACGGGCGAAGTTCTGGCGTTGGCGAATTACCCAAGTTATATCCCTGACAAGCGCGAGAATCTGACCGGAGAGCAACTGCGTAACCGGGCCGTGACGGACACGTTCGAACCGGGCTCGACGATGAAGCCGATTACAGTGGCCATGGCTCTAGAAGCGGGCCGCATCAAGCCACAAACGCTGGTTGAAACCGGTCCGGGGCGCTTCAGCATTGGCGGTTTTACCATCAGTGATACCCATAACTATGGCACCTTGACTGTCGAGGGCGTGATCCAAAAGTCAAGCAATGTTGGGGCGCTGAAAATTGCACAAAAGATGACGCCCCATGAGATGTGGGATACGTATGTTGCGCTAGGCTACGGCCAGAAGCCAAAAATCGAGTTTCCTGGCGCCGTGACAGGCAGGGTTCGTCCATGGAAAACTTGGCGTCCGGTCGAGCAGGCGACCATGGCTTATGGGTATGGACTCTCCGCTTCACTTTTTCAGATGGCGCACTCCTACACCGCATTTGCCCATGATGGCGAAATTATTCCGGTCACCATGCTCAAAACCAACAAGCCGGCCATTGGTGTTCAGGTGTTTTCTCCTGAAAACGCTAGAGCTATACGGCACATGCTGCAAATGGCTGCAGGGCCTGGCGGTACTGCGCCATTGGCGCAAACAGTGGGCTATTCCGTCGGTGGCAAGTCGGGCACTGCGCACAAGCAGGTAGGCAAGGGATATGCCACCAATAAGTACCGCGCCTGGTTTACTGGTATGGCGCCGATTGAGTCACCGCGCATTGTTGTCGGGGTGATGATCGACGAGCCCAGCGACGGCAAGTACTTTGGCGGTCTTGCGGCAGCTCCGGTGTTCAGCGAAGTCGTGCAGCAGACTTTGCGCATGATGGGTGTTCAGCCCGACATGAGTGTCAAGCCGCAGATCATTACCCAGGCTGTGGAGGAGTCGTTTTGACCCTTGCTGCACTCCATACTCCCGGACAGGCGGCAGCATGGCTGCATGAGAGGGTAAGCGGAACGCTCTGCGCCGACAGCCGTGTGACCGTGCATGGTGACGGGTTTATTGCCTGGCCGGGAGCGGCAAGCGATGGCCGGCAGTATGTCAATGCAGTCCTGGCTGGCGGAGCGGGCGCCTGCCTGATTGAGCAGGCAGGGGCGGAGATTTATGGATTTGATGACCAACGGGTAGCGACTTACCAAGGGCTCAAGGCTGCGACTGGCCCGATTGCTTCTGCCTACTTTGATCATCCAAGCGAGTATTTAGAGGTCATCGGGATCACGGGCACCAACGGCAAGACCTCTACCGCCTGGTGGCTGGCTCAGGCGCTGACGCATCTGGGCCGTAGATGCGGCATTGTCGGAACGCTGGGGATTGGCGAGCCCGGCGCAATGGCGCCCAATGGGCTTACCACGCCTGATCCTGTGCTGCTACAGCAGCAGTTTCGGAATTTTGTCGACAAAGGCTTTATGGCCTGCGCGCTGGAGGCTTCCTCAATCGGGTTAGAGGAGGGGCGCCTTGATGCCACCTGCATACGGATTGCTGTGCTCACGAACTTCACCCAGGACCATCTTGATTACCACGGTTCCATGGCCCGTTACTGGGAGACCAAAAAAAGGCTGTTCGACTGGCCAGGCCTGCAGGCGGCCGTGATCAATCTGGACGACAGCAAAGGCATGGAGCTGAATGAGGGATTGGTCAACAGCGGTCTGGATGTCTGGACCTTTTCATCTGCTGGGCCCGCGCGTTTGCAGGCCCAGACGATTCATCAGGGGACGCATGGCTTGAGCTTTGATGTGGTTGAAGGCGCGGAGCGCCATGGCGTTTCAGTGCCTTTCGTTGGGCTTTACAACGTGTCTAATTTGCTGGGTGTTATTGCTTCTCTGCGCGCCATGAATGTCCGGTTGGAGGATGCGGCAAAAGCCTGTACGGGCTTGTTGCCAGTGCCCGGCCGAACAGAAACCTTGGCCGTACCAGGGGCCCCTTTGGTGGTTATTGACTACGCGCACACCCCTGATGCGCTTGAAAAAGTTCTGGCCGCACTGAAGCCGGTGGCAAAGAGCAGGAGCGGCCGGCTGTGGTGTGTTTTTGGCTGTGGTGGGGATCGTGATGCTGGCAAGCGCCCATTGATGGCGGCGGTGGCAGAAAATAATGCGGACGAGCTTGTGGTGACCAGCGATAACCCGCGCAACGAGCCGCCCATGGCCATCATAGAGCAGATGCTGCAGGGCTTGAGCCAGCGAGAAAAAGTGCATGTGGAAGAAAACCGGCGTGCTGCGATTTTCCTTGCCCTGCATTTGGCCCATTCCCAGGACGTGGTGCTGCTGGCGGGCAAAGGACACGAAAACTATCAGGAAATCAAGGGCGTGAGGCATTTATTTTCGGATCAGGATGAGGTTCGCCATGCCTTGGATGCCTTGATAACAGCGCGAACCCTGGCGGTGCCATCATGATCCGGCTGCAGCAAGCCATTGGTTGGGTGCCGTCGGCGCGGCTGGTTGGCGATGGTCAGGTGATGCCTATGCGCGTCCATACTGATACGCGTACCTTGCAGCCCGGCGATTTGTTTGTTGCACTCAAGGGCGAACAGTTCGACGCTCACGCCTTTTTGGCGCAAGCCAAAGTGCAGGGCGCCGTAGCGGCAATTGCACAGCATGGCCTCGCGGAGGCAGGGTTGCCCGGCCTGGAAGTCGCTGATGCGAAATTAGCGCTGGGTCAACTGGCCGCAGGCTGGCGCTCACAGTTCAGCTTGCCGCTGATTGCTGTGACAGGAAGCAATGGAAAGACCACGGTGACGCAGATGAGCGCGGCGATCCTGCGCGCCTGGAAGCCGGATGCGGCTTTTGCGACTGAAGGCAACCTCAATAATGATATTGGCGTGCCTCTGACGTTATTGCGACTAAGAGATTTGCATCAAATGGGCGTGATCGAGCTGGGCATGAACCATCCTGGCGAAATTGCTTATCTGGCCGCTATGGTCAAGCCTAAGGTTGCGCTGGTCAACAATGCCCAGCGGGAACACCTTGAATTTATGGCAACGGTAAAAGCAGTTGCTCTGGAGAATGGAGCTGTTTTGGCGTCGCTTGATGCCAATGGCATCGCAGTGTTTCCGGCGGACGATGAGTATGCGGCTGTCTGGCATGCCCAAGCCGGCCAGCGTCAAGTCGTAACCTTCGCATTGACAGGGCCGGCCGACGTCACTGCCAACGCGAGCTGGCATGACGGCCGCTGGCAAGTAAATGCCTGCACGCCCTCGGGCCCGCTTGAGTTTGCCTTGCATATCGCAGGCCGGCACAACGTCAAGAACGCTTTGGCTGCAATTGCCTGCACGCTGTCAGCTGGTGTTCCTCTTGACGCCATTGCCGCCGGCCTGACAGCGTTTGTCCCGGTCAAGGGCCGGTCACGCGCCATTGCCGTTCGGCTGCAGCATCGGGTGCTGGCGTTGATTGATGACACGTACAACGCCAATCCGGATTCCATGCAGGCGGCCATTGAGTTACTGGCCGAGTTACCCACGCCGCGTTTGCTGGTGATGGGCGACATGGGCGAAGTAGGAAACCAAGGCCCCGAGTTTCATGCGGAAGCAGGCCGCACCGCTCATGCCTTGGGAATTGAAAAAATTTTTACGCTTGGCCAGCAGTCGCAAGGCGCCAGCGCCGCTCACGGAAAAGGCAGTCACTTCAACAGCATGGCTGAATTGGCGGCGGCGGTGGTAGCGGAGTTGCCCCATGCTGCCAGCGTGCTGGTGAAAGGTTCGCGGTTCATGAGAATGGAACAGATTGTGCAGGCCGTAATGGCTGCTGGCGATCAAATGCAACACGACAAGAAAGAGCCTCATGCTGCTTAGCCTAGCCCAGTGGCTCCAGACCCTTTCGCCGGAACTGGGGTTCCTGCGAGTATTTCAGTACCTGACCCTTCGCGCCGTCATGGCCGCCCTGACGGCGCTGCTCATCGGTTTACTGGCTGGGCCGTTCGTCATTCGGCGCCTGATCTCCCTCAAGATCGGCCAGCCGATCCGGGAATACGCCATGCAGACACACCTCAGCAAAAGCGGAACCCCCACCATGGGTGGGGTGCTCATCCTGATGGCAATCGGACTTTCGACAATCTTGTGGTTCGATCTGTCGAACCGCTTTGTCTGGATTGTGCTTATCGTCACTTTGGGTTTTGGCGCCATTGGCTGGGTAGACGATTGGCGCAAGGTCGTACTGAAGGATCCCGAGGGCATGCGTTCACGGGAAAAATACTTTTGGCAGTCTCTTATTGGGCTGGTTGCCGCCCTTTATCTTGTGTTTAGTATTTCTGAAAGTTCCAACATGCGGGTGCTGGAACTGTTTGTCAGCTGGGTGCGGTCAGGGTTTGATGTTGACCTGCCGCCCAAGGCCGGCTTGCTGCTTCCTTTTGTCAAGGAAGTCAGCTATCCGCTGGGCGTGTTTGGCTTTGTCATCCTGACTTATCTGGTGATCGTGGGTTCGAGTAATGCCGTCAACCTGACCGATGGGCTCGACGGGCTGGCAATCATGCCGGTAGTCATGGTGGGCTCGTCGCTGGGTGTTTTTGCCTATGTAACGGGCAGCTCCGTCTATTCGAAATATCTCTTTTTCCCGCACATCCCGGGCTCAGGGGAACTGCTGATCTTTTGCTCGGCCATGGCCGGCGCCGGGCTGGCATTCTTGTGGTTCAACACCCATCCGGCCCAGGTTTTCATGGGTGATGTAGGGGCACTGGCACTGGGCGCAGCCCTGGGCACCATTGCCGTCATTGTTCGTCAGGAAATCGTTTTAGCCATCATGGGTGGTATTTTTGTGGTCGAGGCGTTGTCGGTCATGCTGCAGGTCGCCTGGTTCAAATACACCAAGCGGCGTTACGGGCAGGGCCGGCGGCTGCTTCAAATGGCGCCCCTGCACCACCATTTCGAAAAGTGCGGCTGGCAGGAAACCCAGGTAGTGGTTCGTTTCTGGATCATCACCATGCTGCTGTGCTTGATGGGGCTGTCAACGCTCAAGCTGAGATGAAACACCTAGCGCACAAAAACATTCTGGTCCTGGGGCTGGGCGCGTCCGGCCTGGCCCTGGCGCGCTGGTGCGACCGTTGCGGTGCGAATGTGACAGTGGCTGACACGCGGCCTGTACCGCCGCAACTTGCGCAACTGCAAGCCAGTGTGCCGGCAGCGAGGTTCATCACTGCCCGGCTGGACGCGGCGCTGCTGGACGGCGCAGAATTTCATCTGCTGCTGAAAAGCCCCGGTCTGTCGCCTGCGTCGGTCAATGACGTGGTGGCTGCGGCGCAGGCGCGCGGAATCCCCTGTGGCAACGAGCTCAGCCTGTTTGCACAGGCGCTGGCAGACCTGAAGGAAGCACAGGCCTATGTGCCCAAGGTCATTGGTGTTACCGGCACGAATGGCAAAACCACGGTAACGTCGCTGACGGGCCAGATCATTGGACGTGCCGGTAAATCGGTAGCCATTGCGGGCAATATTGGCCCGACTTTGCTCGACACCCTGGCCGAAAATCTCGACAGGTCCAAGGGTGACGAAAGCACTGCGCTGCCCGATGTCTGGGTGCTGGAACTCTCCAGCTTTCAGCTGGACGGCGTGGCAAACTTCGAGCCCACCGCGGCAACGGTCCTCAACATCACCCAGGACCACCTGGACTGGCATGAAACATTTCCGGCTTACACCGCTGCCAAGGCCCGTGTCTATGGCAGCGGCGGCGTCATGCTGCTGAACCGGGATGATCCCTTGGTGATGGCCGCATTGCCTGCAGAGGTCAAAGGCAGGCAAATGCGAAGCTACTGGACCTTTGGAAGTGATGTGCCTACGCGCCCCGGCGATTATGGGATCGAAACCGTCAGTGGCATGGCCTGGCTGGTGCGTGCCGCAGAGGCTGACAAAACCATCAAGCTCCGCAAAGCCGAAGCGCCGCAATTGCATGTTCAACGCCTCATGCCGCTGGAGGCGCTTCGGATTCGCGGCCGCCATAACGCCCTCAATGCGCTGGCCGCGCTTGGATTGGCGGTTGCCGTCGGATGCCCGCTCGGGCCCATGTTGCATGGCTTGCGCGAATACCGGGGTGAGCCGCATCGGGTGGAGTCCATTGCGGTGCTGGACGGGGTCGAATATTTTGATGACAGCAAGGGAACCAACGTGGGCGCCACCATGGCGGCATTGGCCGGCCTGGGCATGGAGCGCAGGTTGGTGGTGATTTTGGGCGGCGAAGGCAAGGGCCAGGACTTCGGGCCATTGGCCGAGCTGGTAGCGCGTCATGCCCGGGCAGTGGTCCTTATAGGCCGTGACGCTCCGCTCATCCGAAGCGCCTTGAAAGGAGTCCCGATTGCACTGCTGGATGCCGTCTCCATGCAGGAGGCCGTGATCTTGGCAACCCAGCAGGCCCAGGCTGGTGATGCGGTCCTGATGTCACCTGCTTGTGCCAGCTTTGATATGTTTGACGATTATGTGCATCGTGCCCAGGCATTTTGTAATGCAGTGCATGAGCTGGCCATGGAACAGGGAGGCGTGTTATGACTGCCAGAATGCGCATGCCTGGGTGGTTGTCAGGCTCTGGCAAAGTTGTGGCCGATGCGCTTCCGGTTCGTCTTGGGGGTCGCAGCCTGCCCGGCAAGATGTCAACGCCGGTGCGTATGGCCGGCCTTGACTGGACGTTGTTCTGGGTGACAGTGGCATTGTTGATCGCCGGAATGATCATGGTGTATTCCGCTACGGTGGCAATGCCTGACAATCCAAAGTTTGCACGGTATGCCCACACCTATTTCCTGACGAGGCATGTCTTCTCATTGGGAATCGCATCCTTTGTTGCGTTCCTGGCATTTCAAATACCCATGGCGACCTGGGAAAAATACGCACCCTGGCTGTTCGTCGGCTCGCTGGTGTTGCTGATCCTGGTGCTGGTTCCCTTCATCGGCAAGGGCGTCAACGGCGCGCGGCGCTGGATTCCCTTGGGTTTCATGAATTTTCAGCCTTCGGAACTGGCGAAATTCGCGGTGCTTCTGTATGCGTCCGATTACATGGTGCGCAAGATGGAAGTCAAGGAGCGCTTCTTTCGCGCGGTGCTGCCCATGGCATTCGCCGTCGGGATTGTGGGCGTACTGCTGCTGGCAGAGCCGGACATGGGGGCCTTCATGGTGATTTCAGTCATCGCCATGGGCATTCTCTTTTTGGGTGGCGTCAATGCCCGCATGTTCTTTCTGATTGCCGCCGTGGTGGTGGTGGCTTTCGGCATGATGGTGATGTTCAGCGAATGGCGGCGGGAGCGGATTTTTGCCTATATGGACCCCTGGAACGAAAAATATTCGATGGGCAAGGGCTATCAGCTGTCGCATTCCCTGATTGCTTTTGGCCGAGGGGAGATTTTCGGTGTTGGCCTGGGCGGCAGCATCGAAAAGCTTCACTGGCTTCCAGAAGCGCACACTGACTTTTTGATGGCCGTGATTGGCGAAGAATTTGGCCTGGTCGGCGTGCTGGTGATCATTGGCCTGTTCCTGTGGATGATCCGCCGCATCATGCACATTGGCCGCCAGTCGATTGCGCTGGACCGGCTGTTTGCCGGGCTGGTTGCCCAGGGCGTCGGTATCTGGATGGGTTTTCAGACCTTCATCAACATTGGCGTGAACCTGGGAGCACTGCCCACCAAAGGCCTGACGCTTCCTTTGATGAGCTATGGCGGCTCGGCGATTGTGATGAACCTGATTGCCCTGGCCGTCGTGATCCGCATTGATTATGAAAACCGGGTACTCATGCGCGGAGGCCGCGCATGAGTACCCGTGTTTCGCCAAAACCGGGCAGCGCGGCGCGCTGCGGCGCACCAGCGCTGCTCATGCGCGGAGGCCGCGCATGAGTCGGCAGCGCTGCGCACTGGTCATGGCAGGCGGGACCGGGGGGCATATTTTCCCCGGACTGGCGGTGGCCGAAGCCCTGCGCGAGCGCGGCTGGCGCGTTCACTGGCTGGGCGGGCGCGGCGCTGCAGGCCATCCCAGCATGGAAAGCCAGTTGGTGCCGCCCCGCGGTTTTGCGTTTGAGAGCATTGACTTCTCAGGGGTGCGCGGCAAGGGCCCAATCACCCTGGCGATGCTGCCGCTGCGACTGCTCAAGGCATTCTGGCAAAGCATCCAGGTGCTGCGGCGCGTGCAGCCCGACGTGGTGCTGGGCCTAGGGGGCTACATCAGTTTTCCTGCCGGAATGATGAGCGTGCTGCTGGGGAAACCACTGATTTTGCATGAGCAGAATTCGGTGGCGGGCATGGTCAACAAGCTGCTGGCCAGCGTGGCAGACCGTGTTTTTACCGCCTTCCCCAATGTGCTTAAAAAAGCCGAGTGGGTGGGCAATCCGCTTCGGCCAGCTTTTACCCGGCAGTTGGAGCCGGCGGCTCGCTTTGCCACCCGGCGCGGGCCGCTTAACGTGCTCGTGGTTGGCGGCAGCCTGGGTGCTGCGGCCTTGAATGAGCTGGTGCCCAAAGCCTTGGCCTTGATTCCGGCAGCCGTGCGTCCACGCGTTACTCACCAAAGCGGAACCCGCCAGATTGACGAGTTGCGTGCCAACTACCAAGCCGCTGGCGTGCAGGCAGAACTCACGCCATTTATCGAAGACACCGCCCAGGCTTTCGCCGAAGCTGACCTCATCATTTGCCGCGCAGGCGCCAGCACGGTGACAGAAATCGCCGCCGTTGGTGCGGCAGCCGTGTTTGTTCCCTTTCCTGCGGCCGTAGATGACCACCAGACCGCCAATGCGAAATTTCTTGTTACGCATGGAGGGGGCTGGTTGATGCCACAGAGTGACCTAACACCCGAAAAACTTGCCATAATGCTACAAAAAACAGAGCGTCTTGCGCTTGTCCAGTCTGCGCTACAAGCTAAAACCATGCAAAAAATTGATGCCACTGCCCGTCTCGTTGCCGCCTGCGAGGAACTTACGCGATGAAGCATGCGATCAAGCACATCCACTTTATCGGACTGGGGGGGGCTGGCATGTCCGGAATTGCCGAGGTTTTGCATAACCTGGGCTACATCATTTCCGGCTCGGACCTGTCGGACAGCGCTACGCTGCAGCGTCTTGCGGGCCTGGGCATCAGGACATTTATCGGCCATGCTGCGGGCAATCTGGTCGATGTCGATGCCGTGGTGACATCCACGGCGGTGCAGGCGGATAACCCGGAAGTCCTGGCGGCGCGAGAAAAACACATTCCCGTGGTGCCGCGCGCCTTGATGCTGGCCGAGCTGATGCGTCTCAAGCAAGGCATCGCAATTGCCGGTACGCACGGCAAAACCACAACCACCAGCTTGGTGGCGTGCGTGCTGGCCGAGGGCGGTCTGGATCCGACATTCGTGATCGGCGGCCGGCTCAACAGCGCTGGCGCCAATGCCAAACTGGGGTTGGGCGACTACATCGTTGTTGAAGCCGATGAATCGGATGCGTCTTTCCTGAACCTTTTGCCTGTCATGGCGGTGGTCACGAATATCGATGCGGACCATATGGAAACCTATGGCCACGATTTTGGCAAGCTTAAAAAAGCGTTTCTTGATTTCCTGCATCGCATGCCTTTTTATGGCACAGCGGTTTTGTGCACCGATGACCCGGTGATTCGTGAACTGGTTCCTCAGATGGCCTGTCCCATCACCAGCTACGGTTTTGGCGAAGAGGCCGAAGTGCGCGCCATCAAGGTGCGTGCCGTCGGGCCGCAAATGTATTTCACCGTGCAGCGCCGCAATGGCGTCAAGCTGCCCGATCTGGACATCGTGCTCAACCTGGCGGGCCAGCACAACGTGCTCAATGCGCTGGCGGCCATTGCCATCGCGGTCGAACTCAATGTCCCCGATGCAGCGGTGCAAAAAGCGCTTGCCGATTTCACCGGGGTCGGACGCCGTTTCCAGAGTTACGGCAACCTGCCGGCCCGGGACGGTGGCCAGTTCACGCTGATTGAAGATTACGGCCACCATCCGGTGGAAGTGGCGGCCACGCTGGCGGCTGCGCGGGGCGCCTTTCCGGGGCGACGGCTGGTGCTGGCCTTTCAGCCCCATCGCTACACCCGCACCCGCGACTGTTTCGAGGATTTCGTCCGGGTCATTGGCTCGCATGCCGATGCGGTGCTTTTGTCCGAGGTTTATTCCGCGGGCGAGGCCCCCATCGTGGCAGCGGATGGCCGTTCGCTGGCGCGTGCGCTGCGGGTGGGAGGCAAACTCGAACCGGTCTTTGTGGACTGTATTGACGACATGCCCGAGGCCATCATGAATGCGGCGCAAGGCGGCGACATTGTCATGTGCATGGGTGCCGGCTCGATCGGGCAGGTGCCTGCCAAGGTTGCCGCCATGCTGCCAGTCAAGCCGTGTGCGGTGCTGGAAAGGGTCTGCGCATGAGCCCGCATCCTTTGGGTTTTGGCAAGGTTGCCGTCCTCATGGGCGGGCGGTCCGCCGAGCGCGACATCTCGCTGTTGTCGGGCCAGGGCGTCCTGCAGGCGCTGCGCTCGCAAGGTGTCGATGCACACGCCTTCGACCCTGCCGAGCGTGAGCTGGTCGAGTTGAAAAAAGAAGGTTTTGCGTGCTGCTTCATTGCGCTGCATGGCCGTTTTGGCGAAGATGGCACGGTGCAGGGCGCGCTTGAATTGCTGGGAATTCCCTATACCGGTTCGGGCGTCATGGCCTCCAGCATGGCCATCGACAAAGTCATGACCAAGCGGGTGCTGCTGTCTGAAAACCTACCCACGCCGCGCCATGTGCTGCTGCGCCGGGGGGCGTTTAGCGCGGCGGAGCTCGCTAGCGTCCCCGATCGGCTGGGGTTGCCGCTGATTGTCAAACCCGCTCGAGAAGGCTCTTCCCTGGGTCTGACGAAAGTCACTGAGCGCGCATCGATGGCCGCAGCGGTTGCGCTGGCTGAGAAGATGGACGCCGACGTCCTGTGCGAGCAGTTCATCAGCGGCGACGAGGTCACCTGCCCGGTGCTGGGCACCGGCGACCAGGCGCGGGCGTTGCCGGTCATTCGCATCGTGGCGCCCGAGGGCAACTACGACTACCAGAACAAGTATTTCACCGACACCACCCAATACCTGGTGCCCTGCGGACTTCCCGCAGGAGAAGAGGCGGCGATCCAGAAAATGGTGCTGCAGGCGTTTCGCACCCTCAACTGCCGTGGCTGGGCACGCGCCGATGTGATGATCGATCAGGCCACGCGCAAGCCCTACCTGCTCGAAATCAACACGTCACCGGGCATGACAGGGCATTCGCTCGTGCCCATGTCAGCGCGGGCAACGGGCATGGCCTATGAAAAGCTCTGCATCGAGGTGCTCAAGACCGCCACGCTCGATCATCAGTCTCCAGGTGGAAACCAGCTGTGAGCCGCGCCATGCCCCATCCAATCACCTTGCCGCGCGACGTCAGGCTCATGAACACCCTGTCGGTGCTTCTGGGCTTGGTGTTTGTCGCCATGGTGCTGGCGATGGGCGTGGCCTGGCTGGTACGGCAACCGGCATTCAACCTGACGGCCATCCGGGTGGGCGGGGATTTGATGCACAACAACGCCGTCACCTTGCGCGCCAATGTGGCGCCCAAGCTGGCGGGCAATTTCATGACGGTGGATTTGGAAGTCACCCGCGCCGCTTTTGAGGCTGTTCCCTGGGTTCGCCGCGCGGTGGTGCAGCGTGAATTTCCGAACCGCCTCAGGGTGCTGCTGCATGAGCACAAGGCGGTTGCCTACTGGGGGTCCGAGGGCGACGCCCGGCTGGTGAGCAACGCCGGCGAGGTGTTCGATGCCAATCCGGGCGATGTGGAGGCCGAGGAATTGCCGCTGCTCGACGGCCCCAAGGGCCAGGCGCCGCTGGTACTGCAGACCTACCTCGGCCTGGCGCCGCTGTTTGAAGAAATGGATGCGGTGCTGGAGCAGCTGCAGTTGACCCAGCAAGGCAGCTGGCGTGTGCAACTCGACAGTGGGGCGGTGATCGAACTGGGCCATGGTTCGCTGGCTGAAGTGCAAAAGCGCACGCGGCGGTTTATCGACACGGTGACGCAGGTGGCGTCCCGGTTTGGACGGGATGTGGAGTCTGCCGACTTGCGCTATGCCAGCGGCTATGCGCTCAAGCTCAGGGGCGTCACGACGGGCGAGATCGGCGACAAAGTCGACCAAAAAAAGAAAAGGTAAATCAAGTGGCCAAAGAATACAAGGATCTCGTGGTTGGGCTGGATATTGGAACCAGCAAAATCATGGTCGTGGTCGCCGAGGTCATGCCCGGAGGCGAACTCAAGCTGGCAGGCCTGGGGATCGCGGCAAGCAACGGGCTCAAGCGCGGCGTGGTGGTCAATATCGATGCCACCGTGCACAGCATCCAGCAGGCGCTCAAGGAGGCCGAGCTGATGGCTGACTGCAAGATTGGCCGCGTCTTCACCGGCATCACCGGCAGCCATATCCGGGGCATCAATTCGAGCGGCATGGTGGCGGTCAAGGACAAGGAAGTCAGCCAGGCCGATGTGACCCGGGTGATTGAAACCGCGAAGGCCATCAACATTTCCACCGACCAGCGCCTGCTGCTGGTCGAACCGCAGGAATTCGTGATCGATGGCCAGGATGTGCGCGAGCCGATTGGCATGAGCGGCCTGCGCCTGGAGGCCAAGGTGCATATCGTGACCGGCGCCCAAAGCGCTGCCGAAAACATCATCAAATGCGTGCGGCGCTGCGGCCTGGAGGTCGACCAGCTGATGCTCAATCCGCTGGCGTCCAGCCTGTCGGTGCTGACGCAGGATGAGCAGGAACTGGGCGTGGCGATGGTCGATATTGGCGCCGGCACCACCGACGTGGCGATCTTTACCGGCGGCGCCATCCGGCACACCGCGGTGATCCCGATTGCCGGCGACCTGATCACCAGCGACATCGCCATGGCGCTTCGCACGCCGACCAAGGACGCGGAAGACATCAAGGTCGAAAACGGCTGTGCCAAGCAGCTGCTGGCCGACCCGGACACGCAGGTGGAAGTGCCAGGCCTGGGCGACCGTGGCCCGCGCATGCTCAGCAAGCAGGCCCTGGCCGGCGTGATCGAGCCGCGTGTCGAGGAAATTTACCTGCTGGTCCAGCAAGTGATTCGTGAGTCCGGGTATGAAGAGGTGCTGTCCTCGGGCATCGTCATCACGGGCGGCAGCGCCATGATGCCCGGCATGATCGAGCTGGGCGAAGACATATTCCTCAAGCCGGTACGGCGCGGCCTGCCGCGCTATTCCAGCGCGCTGTCCGACATGGTGGCCCAGACCCGGGCGGCCACGGTGATGGGCTTGCTCGAAGAATCCCGGCAGGCCCGTATCCGCGGCTTCAAGGTGGCGCAAAAGGCCGGCAGCGTGCACAGCGCTTTTGGCCGTGTCAAAGACTGGTTTGTAGGCAATTTCTGATGAACAGAATGTCCAGCTCCATCGGTCGCCACTGGGGCCGAGTCCATTCCGGAGGAGCCGATCCACCGGCCTGACGAGCCATGTCTCGTACAAATTTTGAAATTTTTACCGTTTTCCCCAACCCGATTTACTGAACAGGAGGCTCCCAATGAGTATCGAAATGATTGAAATCCAAGAATTCAACCAAGGCACGCAGATCAAGGTGATCGGCGTCGGTGGCGGTGGCGGCAATGCCGTCGGCCACATGATCCACTGCGGTGTGCAGGGGGTTGAATTCATTTGCGCCAACACCGATGCGCAGGCCCTGAACCGTGGCACCGCGCACAAGAACATCCAGCTGGGCGCCAGCGGCCTGGGTGCCGGCAGCAAGCCTGAAAAAGGCCGCGAAGCGGCTGAACTGGCGATCGACGATATCCGCAGCGCCATCAGCGGCGCGCACATGCTCTTCATCACGGCAGGCATGGGCGGCGGCACCGGAACCGGCGCCGCCCCGGTGATTGCGCGCGTGGCCAAGGAAATGGGCATCTTGACCGTCGGCGTCGTGACCAAGCCATTCGACTTCGAAGGCGGCCGCCGCATGACCAATGCGGACCAGGGCTTGTGCGAACTGGAGGCCAATGTCGATTCGCTGATCGTGGTGCTCAACGAAAAGCTGCTTGAGGTGCTGGGCGACGACGTGACCCAGGACGAGGCTTTCGCCCATGCCAACGACGTGCTGAAAAACGCCGTCGGCGGTATTGCCGAAATCATCAATGTGCCTGGCCATGTGAATGTCGACTTTGAAGACGTGCGCACCGTGATGGGCGAGCCCGGCAAGGCCATGATGGGCACGGCCCGGGCCAACGGGCCGGACCGTGCCCGCATTGCCGCCGAGCAGGCCGTGGCGTGCCCGTTGCTCGAAGGCATCGACCTGTCGGGCGCCAAGGGTGTGCTGGTGCTGATTTCGGCTGCCAAGGGTTCGCTCAAGCTGAACGAGTCCAAGCTGGCGATGAACACCGTCCGCGCCTACGCATCGCCTGATGCGCATGTGATTTACGGCACGGCCTACGACGACGAACTGGGCGATGACATCCGCGTCACCGTGGTGGCGACCGGCCTGAGCCGCCAGGAGTCGCGTCGCAACGTCGCGCCGCTGCAGGTGCTTCGCACGGGCCAGAACGCGGCTGCCGGCGCACAAGGCCTGAAGCAGCCCGATTATGGCAACATGGCCGTGCCCAGCGTGTGGCGCACCAACCGCACCCAGGCGGCAGCGAAGGTCGATGCGCTGGCATCGGGCGGTATGGATGACTTTGAAATCCCGGCCTTCCTTCGCCGCCAGGCCGACTGAGGCCCTGCCGCCAGGTTGCCCCGGCCTGTGAATGCAGGCCGGGGCGCGGGTTCCAAATCAAAGCGCTGTTCTCGCTATGAGGCGAGCCTGTTCCATGGGCATTGGCTGCGGGTGGGTTGCCCTGAACGCTGCACAAATTAAAATACCCCATGCTCGCTCAAAGAACACTCAAATCCCTCACCCGTGCGGTCGGCGTCGGGTTGCACAGCGGCCAGCGGGTCGAGCTGACCTTGCGGCCGGCGCCGCCCGGCACCGGCATCGTGTTTCGGCGGGTCGATTTGCCCCAGCCGGTCGACATCGTCATCTCGCCCGAGGCGGTCACCGATACCCGCCTGGCTTCCACCATTTCCAGCGGCAGTGCCAAGGTGCATACCGTCGAGCATTTGATGTCCGCCTGCGCCGGTCTGGGGATTGACAACCTGATCATCGACATCACCGCCGAAGAGGTGCCGATTCTGGATGGCTCGGCTTCGTCCTTCGTTTTCTTGCTGCAGTCCGCCGGGATTGAACTGCAGGCGGCGCCCAAGCGCTTTGTCCGCATCCTCAAGCCGGTGGAGGTGCGAGAAGGCGAGGGCGCCAATGTGAAATGGGCACGCCTGAGTCCCTACGAAGGCTACAAGCTCAGTTTTGAAATCGACTTTGATCACCCCGCGGTCGACTCCACCGGCCAGCGCGTGGAGTTCGACATGGGCTCGGGAGCCTACAGCCGGGACATTGCCCGCGCCCGCACCTTCGGCTTTACCAAGGATGTGGAAATGATGCGGGCCAACGGCCTGGCGCTCGGCGGCGGACTGGACAACGCCATTGTGATGGACGACTACAAGGTGCTCAACAGCGAAGGCCTGCGCTACAACGATGAATTCGTCAAGCACAAGATCCTTGACGCCATGGGCGACCTGTACCTCTTGGGCAAGCCGCTGCTGGCAGCCTACAGCGCGTTTCGCTCCGGCCATGCGATGAACAACAAGCTGCTGCGCGAGTTGCTGGCGCATCCGCAGGCTTATGAGGTGGTGACATTCGACGACGAGAAAAACGCACCGCAAGGCTTTGCCACGCTGGCGCGGGCCTGGTAGCACGGTTCCCTGGCGTTACAAACAGGAGTTCACCCGATGCTGCTTTTTCGCTGGATGCTGTTGCTCGCGCTGCTGGCTGCGCTGGTGTGTTTCATCTTTTATGCCGGCACCGGGCAGGTGCGCTTCCGGCACTATGGCTGGATTGTCCTGAAGTGGGCGCTGATCGCTGCCTTCGGATTTTTCGGGGTGTTGATTCTGGAGCGGGTGGGGTAGGCAGGCACCACCGGCCGGTCATTCCTCAGCGGCTTCGGCCTGCCCGGTAATTGCCGCCCACTTTTTTGTTTCCCTCGCTGGCCAGCGCCAGCCGCGCCATGGCGCTGCCCACATGCGCGTGGGTGATCGCCAGGCCCAGCGCGTCGGCGGCATCCTTGCCCGGCAGCGAAGGCAGCTTCAGCAGCCGCATCACCATCTGCTGCACCTCGGCCTTGCCTGCCTTGCCATAGCCCGCCACGGCTTTTTTCATCTGCAGCGCGGTGTACTCGGCCACCGCCAGGTCGGTCGATACCAGCGCGGTGATGCAGGCGCCGCGTGCCTGGCCCAGCAGCAGGGTCGCCTGCGGATTGACATTGACGAAAACGATTTCCACCGACGCGACCTCGGGCTGGTAGCGCTGCACGACTTCGCGCACGCCGTCGAACAGCACCTTCAGGCGCCCGGGCAGGTCGCGCAGGTCCAGATGCGTGGTCTTGATGGTGCCGCTGGCCACGTAGCGCAGGTGCGGCCCGTCCATGTCGACCACGCCGAAGCCCGTGGTCTGCAGGCCCGGATCAATTCCCAGTATATGCATTTGCTATTAATTTAGTAGCTGACTGCGCATGTGCAGTCTGCGCCAGGGCACGAAACGGCATATAAAAGCGGCATAGGCGCGCGCGTTGCCTGGCATGCCGTGCCGTGCCGAAACCGGCTTTCCTGCGTCTGTTGCGCACCGCGTTCACGGAAGCTCCACGCCGCTCATGCGGGCCGTGATGGTGCGGGCACGCGAGGCCAGGTAGCCGGAATGGATGCGAGTTTCAAAATACTTGGGCCGTGGCAGCATGACGGCCAGCCGGGCGGCCTCAACAGCGCTCAGCCGGGAAGCGGGCTTGTGGAAATAGTGCCGGGCGGCGGCCTCCGCGCCGAAAACCCCTTCGCCCCATTCGACGCTGTTGAGGTAGATCTCAAGGATGCGCTGCTTGTCCAGCAAGGCTTCAAGCATAAGCGTCAGCAGCAGCTCCTGGCCTTTGCGCAGCAGCGTCCGCTCGCCCGACAAGAACAGGTTTTTGGCCAGCTGCTGGGTGATGGTGGAGCCGCCGATGATCCTGGGCGGCTTGGCGGCAAGGGGTGTTTTTGACTTGCTTTCAGCGGCCGGCCGGCTGGTGGCCTGGGCCGCGCGCTCCTCGGCTTTGGCATTTTTTTCCCAGGCTTTTTCCAGCGCTTCCATGTCCACGCCGTCATGGACGATGAAACTGGCGTCTTCCGAGGCAATGATGGCGCGCTTGAGATGGTCGGACACCTGCGCGTAAGGCACCCACTGCTGGCGCCAGGCAAGCGTGCCGGTGTTTTTCAAGACCAGGTAGGCTTCGGAGCGCTGAAAGGCGGTGGATTCGGGGTTGACGACGCGCATCAAGGCAATGCGCGCCGCAAAATAAAGCTGCAATGCCAAAAGAGCCAGCAGCACCAGGCCCAGCAGGCGCCCCAGGGCTTTCATGCTGGCTGCGCCCGCAGTTCCCGCAGCACCTGTGCGGCGGGGGGGCGCACGCCGCGCCACAGGGCAAACGCTTCGGCCGCCTGCTCGACCAGCATGCCCAGCCCGTCACGCGGGCTGGCGCCGTGCGCGCGCGCCCAGGCCATGAAACCCTCGGCCGCCGGTCCGTACATCATGTCGTAGGCCAGGGCGCCGGGCTTCAGGTGCCGGTGGTCCACCGGCGGCGGGCCGCCCGACAGGCTGCTTGCGCTGGCATTGACGATGACATCGAAATCACCTTCCAGCGCAGACAGGTCCTGCGCCAGCAGCTCTGTTTTTTGTAGCGCCTGGCGCAAGAAGGCGTGCGCGCGGTGCCGCGCGACCAGTGCCTCGGCCTTGGCCTGCGTGCGGTTCACCACCACCAGCCTGCGCGGCCCGGCTGCCACCAGTGGCGCCAGCGCACCGGCTGCGGCGCCGCCCGCGCCTATCAGCAGCACATCGCGCCCGGCCAGCGACACGCCGGCGTTGTTCTGGATGTCGTTGACCAGCCCCAGGCCGTCGGTGTTGTCGGCATAGACCGCGCCCTTTTCAAACACCAGCGTGTTGGCCGCCTGCGCCAGCTGGGCGCGGGCGCTTTGCCGGGCGGCGGCCTCGAACGCCTGGAACTTGAACGGCACGGTCACGTTGCACCCGCAGGCGCCATCCCGGATCAGCTGCGCCAGCGTGGCGGCAAAGCCGTCAAGCGGTGTGAGCCGCCGCTGGTAATCGATGGCCTGTCCGGTGAGCTCGGCAAAACGCGCATGAATCTGGGGCGACTTGCTGTGGGCAATCGGGTTGCCGAGTACGAAATAGGGGTCGGGTGTCGTGCGTTCGCTGGCCATTGAAGTCGTCTCATCCATAAAAGGGGAAGTTTTTAGCACACCCGCAGCGCCAAGCTCAGCGGCTGCCCAGCTTGGTCGCCAGACTGTCGTCCTGGCCGAAATTAAAGCTGGAGACGACCACGATCTGGTCGGCTTTCTGGCGCATCGCGTCGTTGAAGGGCGGAAACGGACCGGTGCCGCGCACGATGACCTGCGCCTGCCGGTCCAGCGTGGGATTGCCCGACGTCTGCACCACGTCGGTTGCCAGGATGCTGCCATCGAAATTGACCGTCATCGTCATGGTGAGTTCGCCGTACAGCTTTTTGCCGGCCAGCTGCGGAAAGTTCAGCGTGCCCTTGTCCTCGATCTTGCGGCGCAGCACGTCGTAATACACCGCATAGGCCTCTTCGCGCGTGGCCGGGCTGATGTAGCGCTTTTTCGGCTGCGCGCTGTCCTCGTTGATGCGTTTTTCGATCTCGGCCAGCAGCTTGACCAGTTGCTTGCGCCTTTCCTCATGCTCGCTCTGGGCCCGCAGGCTGGCCGGCACGCTCAGGTCGGGCGGGGGCAGGGCGGCCAGCTCCCTCTGGGCCTGCAGCAGCAGTTGGCGCTGCTGCTCCTTCAGCGACTCGATCTGGCGCTGCTCGACATCTTCCTCCTCTGCATCGCCGACCTTCACGAAGGCGGAGGGCGGCAGCGGCGAGGTGGCCCGGCCTTGCTCGGCCTCGCCGCCACCCGCCAGCGATGCCTGCGCAATGGCTTTTGCCTCGACGGGTTTCTCCGCCGATTTGCCATTGACCAGAATCACTTCCAGCGGCGTGTCCTGGAACACGCGGTTGAAGCGTTCCGGGTCCACAAAGCGCACGGCGAGCAGCCCGGCATGGACGGCGATCGAAACGCCCAGGGCGATTTGCAGGGCGGTGGGGGATTTCACGGCTGGCAATCGGCGGGTGTTTCAACCGTTGCCGACCTGACGGCCTGGCCAGCATTCGGCGCAAGCGCAAAAGTCATGGGTTCAGCCCGCAGGAGCGGGCTCGGCAGCGGTTTCCGGCTCGCCGAGGTCCACCGCGATCGAGATCGGTCCGACTGCGATCTCTTCCTCGCCCTCGTCGCCCGGATCCGCTTCCTGGGCCTCTGGCGATGCGTCGGCGGCCGTGTCCAGCCGCTCGATGACGGTGCCCGAGATGTCCAGGGTGATCTCGTCGATCGCCCCCAGCCTGACGCGCACCCGGGCGCCGCGCGGCAGGCCCTGTGCGCCCAGGGCCGGCAGCACCAGCGGCAGGTCGTCGGCCCGGACCAGGTTGTCCTTGAAGCTGGTCGCCGTCAGCTCGGTGATGCCGTTTTGCTGCAGGTATTTCAGCGTCCAGTAGCGCTCGATGCCCGACTGAAAGCCGTTGTAGGCGCTGTAGGCCGCGTCAAAACAGGAAATCACCGAGAACAGGTCCGCATCCTTGGGTTTGAAGGGCGCGGCCAGCGCCGCCGTGCGGCCGTGCTGGGTGCAGGCAATGAGCTGCCACTGGTTCACCAGGTCGGTGTAGCGCCGCAGCGGCGAGGTGCACCAGGCATAGCTTTTCACCCCGATGCCCGCATGCGGCAGCGCCTTGGTGCCCATGCGCACCTTCACGCCCGGCGCCAGGCTGGCCTGGCTGCGGTAGATGCCCGGAACGCCGTGCTCGGCCAGCCACTGGCCCCAAATGCTGTTGGCCAGGATCATCGCCTCAGCCACGATCAAGTCCAGCGGCGCGCCGCGCTGGCGCGTGCTGATGCTCACCCGCTCGTCGCCTTGCGGCTCCTGTGCAGAAGGGTTGTCGAGCTTGAAGTTGTAGTCGGGCCGGTTGAAGTTCTCGGGCTTGCCGCGGACCACTTCGCGCTGTGCCTTCAGATGCCGGGCCAGGCGGTGCAGGAACGTCATTTCCACGCCCCACTGCACATCGGAAGGGGCCTGGAGCTGCGCGGCTTCAAAAAATGCCTCGGTGAAGGTGTTGTCCAGCGTGTCGTGACGCAGGTTGCTGACGATGGGCACCCGTTCGAGCCGGGTAACGCTGCCGGTGATCTCCAGCGTGGCTTCATCCAGCGTCAGGTAGAGCGACAACGCCGGGCAGTCGCGGCCTTCTTGCAGGGTGTAGCTTTGCACCACCTCGTCGGGCAGCATGGTCAGCTTGTGGCCCGGCATGTACACGGTGGACATGCGCGCGCGGCCGACCGCATCGATCGGGCTGCCGGGCAGCACGGCCAGGCCGGGCGCGGCAATGTGGATGCCCAGCGTGACGGTGCCATTTCCGCCCTGGCTCGCCAGGCCATGCACCGAGAGCGCATCGTCGATCTCGGTGGTGCTGGAGTCGTCGATGGAAAACGCTTGAACCTCTGCCCGCGGCAGCACCTCCTTGACCGGCGGCGCCTGCAGGGCTGGAAACCCCGTGCCTTTGGGAAAGTTCTCGAACAGGAAGCGCTTCCAGTGGAACTGGTAGGGCGAGGCGATGGCGCCGGCTCGTTGCAGCAGGTCCAGCGGCGCGGTGTTCGTGGCGCGCGACGCATCGACGACGGCCTTGTACTCGGCGCTGTTCTTGTCGGGCTTGAACAGGATTTTGTAAAGCTGCTCGCGAATCGGCGCCGGGCAGTCGCCCCGGCCCAGTTCCTCGGCCCAGCTGGCGATCTGGGCCGCGACCTGCTTTTTCTTTTCAATGGCGGCCAGGGCCTGCTGCAGGATTTCGGGCGGCGCCTTCCTGAAGCGGCCTTTGCCGGCGCGGCGGAAATAATGCGGCGCGTCGTACAGCCGAAAGAGCGCCGCTGCCTGCTGCTCCAGCGACGCGGGCTTGGAGGCGTCGGCGCTGAAGTACTCGCGCGCCAGGTCGGCGAAACTGAATTCGTCGTCGCTGGCGAATTCCCAGGCCAGGTCCAGGTCGATCTCGTCCGACAGCTTCTGGCCGGCGGCGATGAAGTCGGCCGGGCCCGGCTTTTCAAACTTCAGCAGCGCATTCGCGGCCTTGACCTTGACCCGCTTGCCCGAGTCGAGTTCGACCTGCAGCGAGCTGTCGGCCTCCGACAAAATCCGGCCGGCCAGAAATTTGCCGGTTTCTTCAAACAATACAAACACACCGAAATCCTTTAGCCTGGGTGATCTGCCCTTGGGGGTGCGGCTAGTGTAATCAGGGCGCCATCGCCAGCGCCCGTTCAGGCCAGGTCGAGAAAATCCAGAATGCGCGGCAGGTGCGCGTCGAAGTCGCTCAGCGCATGGTCCCCGCCTTCCAGCAGGCAGACGGCCGCCCCGGCATAGCGCGCCGCCATTTCACGCCAGTCGAGCACTTCGTCGCCCTTGGCGATGATGGCGAAGTAATTTTGCGGCCTCTTCAGCGCGCCGGTTTGCAATGCGCGCAGCTCGTCGACAAAGCGGGCTTCGAAGAAAAAACGCGCCTCCGGCTGATGCCAGGCGGTCTGCTCGCCGATATGGCGCGCCAGGTCGCGCGCCGGATCGACGGCGGGGTTGAGCAGCACCGCCTTGCAGCCCAGGCGCTGCGCGAGTGTGGTGGCATAAAACCCGCCCAGCGACGAGCCGATGACCGCCATGGTGTCGGCCGGCCAGCCGGCCAGCCCTGTTTCCAGCAGCGCCATCGCCGCCTGCGGAGAGGGCGGCAGCTGCGGGCACCACCAGGTCACGGCCGGATGGCCGGCCGCGACTAGGGAAGCCATTTTTTTCGCCTTGGCGGATTGGGGCGAGGAGCGAAAGCCGTGCAGGTAGAGCAGGTGGGTGCTGGGCATGCCCGAATAGTAAGCGCGCTGCTGGCAAGCCCCGCATGGCCGAGACTGCTGCCAGAGGCCAGATTGATGATCAAATAGCCTCCTGGCGCACGCGGGGTAAGCGTTATAAGCTATGTTTTCAATAGCAATTTTGACGCTGAGCGGTTCCTTCGGCGAACAGGGTTTCATGCGGGCTGGCTGATAATCCCGGCCATGTCCGCCGCTTTCGACCAACCCTCTCTTTACCAGCGCACCCTGCCTCTGCTGCAGGGCTTTGACGGGCTGCTCGCCTTTGCCGTGTTCCTGCTGGCGGGTGCCGGCTTGCTCATCATGTACTCGTCGGGCTACGACCACGGCACCCGCTTTGCCGACCATGGCCGCAACATGCTGATTGCCGGCGCCATCATGTTCGTGGTGGCGCAGGTGCCGCCGCAAAAGCTGATGATTTTCGCCGTACCGCTGTACATCACTGGCGTGGCGCTGCTGGTGGCGGTGCTGGTGTTCGGCATCACCAAGAAGGGCGCGCGGCGCTGGATCAACCTCGGGGTGGTGATCCAGCCCAGCGAAATTTTGAAGATCGCCGTGCCGCTGATGCTGGCTTGGTGGTTCCAGAAGCGCGAAGGGCAGTTGCGGCCTTTCGATTTCGCCGTCGGCCTGCTGCTGCTGGCGCTGCCCGTGGGGCTGATCATGAAGCAGCCCGACCTGGGCACCTCGCTGCTGGTGCTGGCCGCCGGGCTGGCGGTGATTTTCTTTGCCGGCCTGAGCTGGAAGCTGATACTTCCGCCGGTGCTGCTGGGCGTTATCGGCATTTCGCTGGTCGTCTGGTTCGAGCCGCAGCTGTGCGCCGACGGCATGCGCTGGCCGGTGCTGCACGACTACCAGCAGCAGCGCATCTGCACCCTGCTTGACCCGTCGCGCGACCCGCTCGGCAAGGGCTTTCACATCATCCAGGGCCTGATCGCCATCGGCTCGGGCGGCGTGTTCGGCAAGGGCTTCATGGCCGGCACGCAGACGCACCTGGAGTTCATTCCCGAACGCACGACCGACTTCATCTTCGCGGCCTACTCCGAGGAATTCGGCCTGGTCGGCAACCTGCTGCTGATCGCCGGATTCCTGTTCCTGATCTTTCGCGGGCTGGCCATCGCGATCGAGGCGCCCACTTTGTTCTCGCGGCTGCTGGCCGGTGCGCTCACGATGATCTTTTTCACCTACGCTTTTGTGAACATGGGCATGGTCAGCGGCATCTTGCCGGTGGTCGGGGTGCCGTTGCCCTTCATCAGCTATGGCGGAACAGCCATGGTGACGCTGGGGCTGGCGGTGGGCATGCTGATGTCGATTGCCAAGGCCAGGCGCCTGGTGCAGACCTGAGCCGAGGCGCGGACTGGATAGGGCTTGCGCTGATGAAGTCAACGGGTTAGAAAGCAGTTTGCAAGCCGCAAACCGCTTCAGCAAACCGTAACCTCGAAGGAATCCCTTTATGGCCAGCACGTTTGAACTCAAGAAATCGAGCAACAACCAATACCATTTCAGCCTGCAGGCGGGCAATGGCCAAACCATCTTGTCCAGCGAAATGTATGCGGCCAAGGCCAGTGCCCTGGGCGGCATCGAGTCGGTGAAGAAAAACGCCGCCGACGACAGCCGCTACAACCGGCTGGTCGGAAAAAATGGCGCTCCGTACTTCACGCTGAGCGCTGCCAACCATCAGGTGATTGGCCAAAGCGAAATGTATTCCAGCGAAGGCGCACGCGATAAAGGCATCGAATCGTGCAAAGCCAACGGGCCGAACGCAACGGTCAACGACATCGCGGCCTGAGGATTCCCTGCCGGAAGCCGCCCTTGTGGGTTGGGGCAGAACCCCGCCAGTGCCGTCCGGGTTGGGCGCAGACTGCCTACAATCCCGCCATGACCTCACTCAACTCCGCCGCCGCCTCCGTTCGACAGACCAATGTTTCAGGCCGCCCGCAGGCGCGCCCCACCCGGGACGCGACCGCCGAGCGCCTGCTTATTGCGCAAAAGCTCCTGCTGGCGCCCTTCGGGCTGAACGAAGCGGCCTTGAGCCGTGCGCTGGGTGAAATCACCTCTTACGGCGTGGACGATGCGGACCTGTATTTTCAGTACACCCGCAGCGAAGGCTGGAGCCTGGAGGAGGGCATTGTCAAGACCGGCTCCTTCAACATCGACCAGGGCGTCGGCGTGCGCGCCGTGAGCGGCGAGAAAACCGCCTTTGCCTATTCGGACGATATTTCCGAAGCTTCGCTGTTGGATGCCGCCCGCACCGTGCGCAGCATCTCGGCCGCCAGCCAGTCCGTCCGGGTCAAGACGCCGGCGCGCAAGGTCGCCAGCAGCCGTTCGCTCTACCGCGACCTGGACCCGATCGCCACCCTGGGCAGCACCGCCAAGGTCAAGCTGCTTGAAAAAGTCGAAAAGCTGGCCAAGGCCAAGGACCCGCGCATCGTGCAGGTCATGGCGGGCCTGGCCAGCGAGTACGACGTGGTGATGGTGGCCCGCGCTGACGGCACGCTGGCGGCCGACGTGCGCCCGCTGGTGCGCCTGAGCGTGACGGTGATCGCCGAGCAGAAAGGCCGGCGCGAAGTCGGCTCGGGCGGCGGCGGCGGCCGCTTCGGACTGGCCTATTTCGACGATGCGCAGATCGGCCAGTACGTCGATGCCGCCGTGAACGCGGCGCTGACCAACCTCGATGCGCGCCCCGCGCCGGCCGGCCAGATGACGGTGGTGCTCGGCTCGGGCTGGCCCGGCATCTTGCTGCACGAGGCGATCGGCCACGGGCTGGAGGGCGACTTCAACCGCAAGGGCTCCAGCGCGTTTTCGGGCCGCATCGGCGAGCGCGTGGCCGCCAAGGGCGTGACGGTGCTCGATGACGGCACAATCGCCGACCGTCGCGGCTCGCTCAATGTGGACGACGAAGGCAACGCCAGCCAGCGCAATGTGCTGATCGAGGACGGCATCTTGAAGGGCTACATCCAGGATTCGATGAATGCGCGGCTGATGAATGTCAAGCCCACCGGCAACGGCCGGCGCGAAAGCTACGCCCACGTGCCCATGCCGCGCATGACCAACACCTACATGCTGGGCGGCGACCGCCAGCCGGATGAAATCATCGCCAGTATCAAAAAAGGCCTGTACGCCAGCAATTTCGCCGGCGGCCAGGTTGATATCACTTCGGGCAAGTTCGTGTTCTCGGCCAGCGAAGCCTTTTGGGTGGAAAACGGCAAGATTCTCTATCCCGTTAAGGGCGCGACCATCGTGGGCAACGGCCCCGATGCGCTCACCCGCGTCACCATGATCGGCAACGACATGCAGCTCGACAGTGGCGTCGGCACCTGCGGCAAGGAAGGCCAGAGCGTGCCGGTCGGCGTGGGCCAGCCCACCTTGCGGATCGACGGCCTGACCGTGGGCGGTACGGCCTAATGCGAAGGCAGGCTGCCTGCCGCAGCCTTGATTTTTTGAGCTGTGCTACATTCCAGCAGATGAATTCCGCGAAATTTTCTTTTGCTTACTTTTGGTTCTCAAGCGCCACCGGCGGTAGAGAGACTTTCGCGTAAGCACCAGAAAACGCAGCGAATCTCCAAAAACCGCCGGGCCACCCGGCGGTTTTTTTTTGCCTATCTCAATCCAGTGAAACAGCCTGAACCCGTTTTGAAATCCTAAAAAGGAAGCCCGTGATGAATCCCAAAGCCACTTCTACCAGCGACAACTGGTATGCGAGCGTCGAAAAAACCAGCCAGACCGACGACGAACGCATCAAGGACATTACCGTGCTACCCCCTCCAGAACACCTCATCCGCTTCTTCCCGATCAAAGGCACGGCGGTCGAGTCGCTGATCACCCAGACCCGCCAGCGCATCCACAACATCATGGCCGGCACAGACGACCGGCTGCTGGTGGTGATCGGCCCATGCTCCATCCACGACCCGATGGCCGCGCTCGACTACGCCCGCCGCCTAGCCGAGCAGCGCAAAAAATACGCCGGCACGCTGGAGATCGTGATGCGGGTGTATTTCGAGAAGCCCCGCACCACCGTCGGCTGGAAAGGGCTGATCAACGATCCTTACCTGGACGAATCCTTTCGCATCGACGAAGGCCTGCGCATCGCCCGCCAGCTCTTGATCGACATCAACCGGATGGACCTGCCAGCCGGCAGCGAATTCCTCGACGTGATCTCGCCGCAGTACATCGGCGACCTGATCGCCTGGGGCGCGATTGGCGCGCGCACCACCGAAAGCCAGGTGCACCGCGAACTGGCCTCGGGCCTGTCGGCGCCGATTGGATTCAAGAACGGCACCGACGGCAACATTCGCATCGCCACCGATGCCATCCAGGCGGCAGCGCGCGGCCACCACTTTTTGTCAGTCCACAAGAATGGCCAGGTCGCGATCGTGCAGACCAACGGCAACCAGGACTGCCATGTCATCCTGCGCGGCGGCAGGTCACCCAACTACGACGCCGCCAGCGTCACCGCCGCCTGCAAGGAACTTGAAGCCGCTAAGCTGCCGGCCACGTTGATGGTGGACTGCAGCCATGCCAACAGCGCCAAGCAGCATGAAAAGCAGCTCGATGTGGCAAGCGACATCGCGGCCCAGGTTGCCGGCGGTTCGCGCAGCGTGTTTGGCCTCATGGTGGAAAGCCACCTGACAGCCGGAGCGCAAAAGTTCACTGCGGGCAAGGACGACGCCAGCGCACTCGAATACGGCCGGAGCATCACCGATGCCTGCCTGGGATGGAATGATTCGCTGAACTTGCTCGACACCCTGTCAGCAGCGGTGCAGGCACGTCGGGCGAAATAAAGCGGCGGTGCTGCCGGTCCAGGGCTGCGAACAGGCCGTGCCTCAGGCCAGGGCGCAGCCACTGACCATGGACGGGCCGGCCATCCTCATTTAGTCTGGATTGAACTGAGAATGAACGCCTGAGTAGAGACATGCCTCAGCTACTTGCAACCGTCCTTCCCGCCTTCGCGGCAAGGACGCAGGGGATAAGCGTCTGAAGCACGTATTCAATCAGGTAAAAATATAGCCAACTGGCCGCTTGGACAGCGCTACGGTTGCAGGGCCGCCAGCAGCTTGGCGTGAATGCCGCCAAAGCCGCCATTGCTCATGCAGAGCAAATGATCCCCCGGTCGCACCGCAGCCTTGACCTGCGCCAGCAACTGCTCCAGGTTATCGGCCACCCGGGCGCGGTCGCCCAGTGGGGCCAGGGCCAGCTGGCTGTCCCAGTCGAGTCCGCCGGCATGGCAGAACGCCAGGTCGGCCTGCGCCAGGCTCCAGGGCAACTGCGCTGTCATGGCGCCCAGCTTCATGGTGTTGCTGCGCGGCTCAAAGATCGCCAGGATACGCTCGGCCTTTTTGCCCGCGCCATCCAGCTGGCGGCGCAGCCCATCAACCGTGGTCTGAATCGCTGTTGGATGGTGGGCGAAGTCGTCATAGACCGTGATGCGGCCATCGCCGCGCTGCACGATGCCGCGCACCTCCATGCGGCGCTTGACGTTCTGGAACAAAGCCAGCGCCTCTGCGGCCAGCGCCGGCGCAACGCCCACGTGTTCGGCCGCCGCCAGGGCGGCCAGGGCATTGCGTTGGTTGTGCCTGCCGCTGATGCCCCACCGGACCCGGGCGACAACGTCGCCGTCCTTCAATACCGTGAAATCATTGGGCTCTCCCTGCGCGGTAAAGCCTTCGCTGTGCGTAGATAGGCTGCCGAACGGCACCTGCTCGCTCCAGCAGCCTTGGGTCAATACACGCTGCAGACTGGCTTCGGTGGCATTGACGACCACCCGGCCTTCAGCGGGAACGGTACGGATCAGGTGGTGGAACTGCCTCTCGATGGCCGCCAGGTCATCGAAAATATCGGCATGGTCAAACTCCAGGTTGTTCAGGACCGCCGTGCGCGGGCGGTAGTGCACGAACTTGCTGCGCTTGTCAAAAAAGGCGGTGTCGTATTCGTCCGCCTCGATCACAAAGGCGTTGCCGCTGCCCAGGCACGCCGACACGCCAAAATTCAGCGGCACGCCGCCGATCAGAAAGCCGGGCTGCAGACCGGCATGCTCCAAAATCCACGCCAGCATAGCGGTCGTGGTGGTTTTTCCGTGCGTGCCGGCAACGGCGAGCACATGGCGCGGGCCGGTTGCATGGTGAGTGGGGTGGTGAAGGACGTGGCCCGAGAGCCATTGCGGTCCGCTGGTATAGGGCTGGCCGCTGTTCAAGATGGCTTCCATCATCGGGTATTTCGGCTGGCCGTTAGCCAAGCGGGCCCGCGACACCACATTACCAATGACAAACACATCGGGTGCCAGGGCCATCTGGTCGGCGCCGTAGCCTTCAATCAGGTCAATGCCCAGCCCGCGCAACTGATCGCTCATCGGCGGATAGACGCCCGTGTCACAACCCGTCACTTTGTGACCCGACTCCCTGGCCAGGGCGGCCAGGCCGCCCATGAAAGTTCCGCAAATTCCCAGAATATGTATGTGCATCCTCTGTATTCTAGGCAAGCGCTGCCGTACGCTTTTTTTCTGCCTCGAAAGCGCAGTAGCCGCCCTGAGCATGAGCGTCACTAGCTATAAATGTCATAGCAATTACAAAACCCGTGCAACTTTGGTGGCGCCAGCGTGCCTAATGTCGGCACAATTGGCCTGCATCGCCTTGTCGCTGACCTGAACCCAACCTTTAACCGTGCGCCCCGGCGCCAGCCGACCTTGACCTTGCCTACCCTTAAATCAGAAATTGCCGCCACTGCCGCCGCGCTGGTGGTTGAAGAAGGGCTGGAATACGGCCCAGCCAAACGCCGCGCGCTGAAGCAACTGGCATTGCCCGCCCGCACCGCCCTGCCTGACAACGACCAGATGGAAGATGCGGTGCGTGAGTACCTCACCCTGTTTTGTGCCGACACCCAACCGGGCGAACTGCTGGCGCTGCGCGGTGTGGCGCTGGTCTGGATGGAACGCCTGGCGGCCTTTCGGCCCTATCTGACCGGCGCCGTCTGGCATGGCACCGCGACGCGGCTGTCCGATATTTATATCCAGCTGTTTTGCGACGACCCGAAATCGGCTGAGATTGCCCTGATTGAACACAACGTCGATTACGAGCCGCGCACCGTGACCGGCTTCACGGGCGGCAGTGTCGAAGCACTCTCGTTGAGCAGCCTTTGCAGGCCGCTCAATGAAACCATCGGCATCCACCTGATGGTCTATGACCACGATGACCTGCGCGGCGCCCTGCGCCCCGATGCCAAAGGCCGTGTGCCACGCGGCGACCTGGCTGCCGTGCAAAAATTGCTGTCTGTCCCATTGGAGTTGAAAAGTGAATCGTAGAAACATGCTGTATGGCGGCGCTGCCGTTGCGGCAACCCTGGCCGGCGCTGGTGCAGCCTGGTGGACATCCCGGCCGCATGGCTCGCCGTCTGCTGGGGGGGCGGCGCAGGCGGCCAAGACGGCAGAAGCGGCAAAAGCCTTCTGGACGCTGAGTTTTGACACCCCTGACGGGAAACCCCTGCCAATGAGCGCTTACCACGGCAAGCTGCTGCTTGTCAATTTCTGGGCAACCTGGTGTCCGCCCTGCGTGGAAGAGCTTCCGCTGCTGGATTTTTTCTATCAAGAAAACAAGGATAAAAACCTGCAGGTGGTGGGGCTGGCTGTCGATCAACCGAGTGCCGTCAAGACCTGGCTGCAGACCCGGCCGCTTAATTTCCCGGTTGGCATGGCGGGGCTGGAGGGCACGGAATTGAGCAAGGCATTGGGCAACAGTTCCGGCGGTTTGCCGTTTTCGGTGGTTTTTGGCACCTCCGGGCAATTGCTTCATCGCAAGGTCGGAAAAATCCTGCCCGAAGAACTCGTTCAGTGGACGCAGTTGAGCTGAATTTGTTGTTTGCAGAAAGCTGCGAACTTAGCTGCGCTTTCGCTTCTTGGCGTAAGGTAGGCGCTTCTGGCGCTAAAGAACGCTTTCTTAATGACTTAAAGCGATCATGCCGTGCATATAAGATCGCTTTTTATTGCCTTGCCTTCAGGTACACTTTGCCTTTTTCGGGATCGGGCAAGCTTGCGTTCCCGCGTAATCGTTAGGCGATAGGCACTGTAAGGTGTAATAGCACAAAGTAAATGCAAAAAGAGGTAAGTTGGTCAATTCGCCTTCTTCCCTTTTTGCTGGTCGTTATACCCGTCACACGCCAGCATTTCTCCCTTGTTGGAAAGAATCTATGGATCTAAGAAAACTTAAAACCCTGATCGACCTTGTTTCCGAGTCCAACGTGTCTGAGCTTGAGATTACCGAGGCGGAAGGCAAAGTCCGCATAGTGAAATCCGGTGGTGTTCCGATGATGATGCACCAGCCGGCTATGGCCATGCCCGCGCCCGTTGCAGCCGCGCCCGCAGGTCCTGCCGTCCCTGATGCGGTTGCCGCCCAGCCAGTGGGCCATGCCGTCAAGTCGCCAATGGTCGGCACCTTTTATCGCTCGTCAAGTCCGGGTTCCACGCCGTTTGTCGAACTCGGCAGCATGGTCAAGGAAGGCGACACCATCTGCATCATCGAGGCCATGAAGATCCTCAACGAGATCGAAGCCGACAAGTCCGGCACCGTCACCAAGATTCTTTCCGAAAACGGCCAGGCCGTTGAATACGGGCAGCCGCTCTTCATCATCGAGTGAGCGGGCCTGCAGCCCTATTGACAGAAAGTCCGGCCGGACGGCCGGCCCCATCGGCCAGACCAGGTACTTCGACGCATGTTTAAAAAAATACTGATCGCCAATCGCGGAGAAATCGCCTTGCGCATCCAGCGGGCCTGCCGGGAACTCGGCGTCAAGGCCGTGATGGTCTATTCGGAAGCCGACCGTGAGGCCAAATACGTCAAGCTGGCCGACGAAGCCGTTTGCATCGGCCCCGCCCCCTCGGCGCAGAGTTACCTCAACATGCCCGCCATCATTTCGGCCGCTGAAGTTACCGATGCCGAAGCCATCCATCCCGGTTACGGCTTCTTGAGCGAAAATGCCGATTTTGCCGAGCGGGTCGAGAAAAGCGGCTTCAAGTTCATCGGCCCATCGCCTGAATCACTTCGCCTCATGGGCGACAAGGTGTCGGCCAAGCAAACCATGCTCAAGGCAGGCGTGCCCTGCGTGCCAGGGTCGGAAGGAGCCTTGCCGGCTGATCCGGCCCTCATCAAGCGCATTGCCCGCCAGATCGGCTACCCGGTCATCATCAAGGCGGCCGGAGGCGGCGGCGGACGCGGCATGCGCGTCGTGCATACCGAGGCGGCCCTGCTTAACGCGGTGCAGACCACCAAGGCCGAGGCGGGTGCGGCCTTTGGCAATCCGGAGGTCTACATGGAAAAATTCCTGCAGAATCCCCGGCATATCGAAATCCAGATCCTGGCCGACCAGTACAAAAACGCAGTCTGGCTGGGCGAGCGCGACTGCTCCATGCAGCGCCGTCACCAGAAAGTGATCGAGGAGGGACCAGCTCCCGGGATTCCACGCAAGCTGATTGAGCGGATCGGCATTCGGTGCGTGACCGCCGTCAAGAAATTTGGTTACCGTGGCGCGGGCACATTTGAATTCCTTTATGAAGATGGCGAGTTCTATTTCATCGAGATGAATACCCGCGTCCAGGTTGAGCATCCGGTCACCGAGTGGATCACCGGCATTGATATCGTGAGAACCCAGATCATGGTGGCCGCCGGAGAACGCCTGCCTTTTGCCCAGCGAGATATCCAGATCAAAGGCCATTCGATCGAGTGCCGCATCAACGCTGAAGATCCTTACAAATTCACGCCTTCGCCAGGTCGCATCACCACCTGGCACCCCCCGGGCGGCCCCGGCGTGCGGGTGGACTCGCACATCTACGCGAACTATTTTGTGCCGCCTAATTACGACTCGATGATTGGCAAGATCATTGTTCATGCGGACACCCGCGAACAGGCGCTGGCCCGCATGAGCGCGGCCCTGGGGGAAACCGTGGTGGAAGGCATCAACACCAATATCGCCCTGCACCGCGAACTCATGGTGGACGCCAAGTTCATGAACGGCGGCACCAACATCCATTACCTGGAAGAGTGGCTGTCAAAGCGTGAGCGCTAAAGGTATGGCCCACGGTCGCTCACTGCGTGTACTCCCTCCGCCGAGGTGGTGCGCCTGCAGCCTGGCAAGGCCAGGCTTTTGGCCGCGGCCTGAGCTGACTGCTGTGGATCAATGATGTTTGAACTGATTCTTTTAGCCCCTGTCGCTCAGGTGGAAATGCTCAGCGACGCGCTGGATGCGCTGGATGCGCTCAGTGTGTCGGTCGAAGATGCCGATGCGCACACCCCGGCCGAGCAGGCCCTCTTTGGCGAACCCGGCATGCCGCCACCCCAGCCCGGCTGGGAGCGCTCGCGGGTCGTTGCGCTGTTTGCCACCGAGGCGCTGGCCCGCGAAGCCGCCGCGGTACTCGGGCTGCAGGATTTCTTTGCCGGCTGCCAGCTGGTGGCCGTTCAGGCCGTGCCCGAACAGGACTGGGTCAGGCTGACGCAGTCGCAGTTCACGCCGGTCGAGATCACGCCAGAATTCTGGATTGTGCCGACCTGGCATGAGCCCCCGGCGCAGGCCAGGCAGGTGATCCGCCTCGATCCAGGTCTGGCCTTTGGCACCGGCACCCATCCAACGACGCGCATGTGCCTGCGCTGGATTGCCGAGAATGGCACGCCCAGGCTTTTCACGTCGAGCCACGTGCTGTCGTCCTCCGCAGGGGTGGAACTTGCCCTGGGCGGCCCTTCACTGCGTTCGCAGGCGCCTGCGGCAGGAAAATCGCTGGGTCGCGTGCTCGACTATGGCTGTGGCTCCGGCATCCTGGCCATTGGCGCGGCCAAGTTTGGCGCCCTGGCGATTGATGCGGTGGATATTGACGAGGCCGCGGTCGCGTCAACGCGCGCCAATGCCCAGGCCAACCATGTGCAGTTGCAAGCCGGCTTGCCCGACAAGGCGGTGGGCAGTTACCAGACCGTGCTTGCCAACATCCTGGCCACGCCTTTGCGGGTGCTGGCGCCGCTGCTTTGCGGCCATGTTCAACAAGGCGGCAACCTGGTGCTTGCGGGTATTCTGGAACGCCAGGCCGATGAGCTGACAGCAGCCTATCAACCCTATTGCCAGCTTCAGGTTCATGATGCCCAAGAGGGCTGGATACTGATGACCGCGCGGTTTTGAGAAACCCCTCACTTTTTTGATGACTGTTTTTGTCGTAATCAACGTCTGATCATTGCGCCAAATGAGTCAGATCACACGCTGCCCCGGTTGCGCAACGATGTTCAAGGTCGTTGCTGACCAGCTCAAGGTGGCGCAAGGCTGGGTGCGCTGTGGGCAGTGCGGCGAAGTGTTTGACGCTGCCCGCCAACAGGTGATAGCCGAAGCCACCTGGCCGGACACACTGGCGTCTGTTCCGCCAGGGCTGGGAACCCCCGGTCAGTCAGGCAGGCTGCAGGGGATGCCGCCAGAACAGCCCTTAACGGGTTTTTCTGACAACGTGACACCAGGAGCCGTGGGGACGGCCTCGGCAGATCCACCCGTTGGAATGGCGCCTGAGCCCCGCGACTTGGAACTGGATGAGGTCGGAGCAGAGGCGCTGGAGTCCACGCCGTCGGGTGCCGGCAGTCCGCTGGACGTTTCTTTGGTGACTGGCAAAGCGCCTGTAAATCCGCTGCCAGCGCAGCCGGAGTCACAGGAGCCACTTTTTCCCCTTGAAGGCGAGGCCGCAACCGACATTTCTTTTGTGCGCGATGCCGATAGCGGCGCATTCTGGGCATCGTCGCCGGTTCGTGCTGTATTGGGCGCTGTTTGCATCATGCTGCTGGTTGCGCTGGCCCTGCAGTGGGTGCTGCGCCAAAAAGATATTTTGGCGGCGCAGGAGCCTAGGCTGGCACCTGTGCTCCAGGCGCTTTGCCGCCCGTTGGGGTGCGTGGTTGGTCCGCTGCGCCGCATCGAGTCGCTGCTGATTGAAAGCGCAAACTTCACCAAAACCGGCCCCAATGCCTATCGCCTCGCGTTCGTCTTGAAGAATGTGGACGCCGTTGCGCTTGAAATCCCGGCACTGGAAGTCACGCTGACAGACAGCCGGGACGAGGCTTTGGTGCGGCGAGTGGTCATGCCTGCGCAGTTCGGCGCCGCTGCTGCCACGCTGGCGGCCTATTCGGAGTTGACCGGCACCCTGATGCTAAAAATTTCCAGTGATCCCGGCCAGGGCACCGCCTCCCGGCAGCCTGCTGAACTTTTGCCGGTGGCGAGCTACCGCATCGTGGCTTTTTATCCTTGAATTGAAATGAGAACCGAATGTCTTCTGTAATTTGCGGCTCGCTCGCTTTTGACACCATCATGCGTTTCGAGGGGCGTTTTGCCGAACAGATACTGCCTGAGCAGTTGCATATCCTGAATGTGTCTTTCCTGGTCCCCGCGCTGCGCAGGGAATTTGGCGGCTGCGCGGGCAATATTGCCTACAGCCTCAAGCAGCTGGGCGGATCACCCTTGCCGATGGCAACGGTAGGCAGTGACGGCACCGACTACCTCGCGCGCATGCAGGCGCAGGGCATTAGCACCGAGTTCGTGCGCGAAGTGGAGAACGCCTATACCGCGCAAGCCATGATCATGACCGACCGCGATAACAACCAGATCACGGCATTTCATCCAGGGGCGATGATGCAGGCCCATATCAGCCGGATAGAGGCGCGCAGCGACATCTCCCTAGGCATTATTTCGCCCGACGGCCGCGATGCCATGGTGCAGCATGCCGAGCAGTTCAAGGCCGCAGGCATTCCATTTGTCTTTGATCCAGGGCAGGGGCTGCCGATGTTTGACGGCCCTGAACTGGCGCAGTTTGTCGAACTGGCCACATGGGTAACCGTCAATGACTATGAAGCCCGGATGCTGTGCGACCGCACAGGCCTGTCGTGCGCCGAGCTGTCGCGCCGCGTGCGGGGCTTGATCGTCACGCTGGGGGCTGAGGGATGCGAAGTCTGGATTGAGGGCAATAAAACTCTGGTGCCTGCGGTCAGGGCCGAGGCAGTGGTTGATCCTACGGGCTGCGGCGATGCCTTTCGTGGCGCGCTGCTTTTTGGACTGGAGCAGGGATGGCCGCTGGCCCGTTGCGCCGCGCTGGGCAACCGCGTAGGCGCACACAAGATCGCCAGCCGCGGCGGGCAAAACTATACGCTGAATCAAGCACAAATCAGTGGTTAGCGCAGGTGCTATATGCATAGTATGCTATTAATTTTGCAGCAAAGTCGTCAGGATGTCATCATGATGTCGTCCTGACAGGAGCTGGTCTATTTCATCGGTTCAGCCTTATCACCGGCATGGATGCCAATCAACGCATTCCGGTTGGTTGCCAGCTGCCAGGCTTCGCTGGGAAGAGTCGCTGCCACACAAAAAAAGCTGGTAAGGCCGGACAACCGGGGGCCGAAGCGGTGTCGGCAATGAAAAGCCCGACCTCTTGCGACATCGGGCTTGCGTTAATGCCTGTTCAACGCTGATTAAGGCTTGCTGCCTTTTGGGAAGGGCCAGGAAGCCTGTGGGTTGATCGTGGTCTGGGCAGTAGGCGTTGAAGCAACTGCCGGCGCTTTGGCAGCAGTTTTCTTCTCGTTTTTCTCGACTTTTTCGACCTTGTCCACTTTTCCGCCTTTCTTGGCCGCAGGCTTTTTTACGGCGGCTTTGGCGGTCTCGGCTGCCTGAGTATCTGCTTTTTTTGTGGCTGATTTTTTAGCGCTGGATTCCTTCTCTGCTGGCTTTGCAGCTGGCTGGGCAGTGATTGATTTTTCAGCAGGCGTTTTCTTGGCCGACGCCGTTACAGGCGCAGCTTTTTGGGCGGCTCCCTTTTTGGCAGGTGCTTGTCGGGCGGCCGGTTGTGGTGCCGCTGCCTTTTCAGCGACGGCTTTTTGAGCCGGTGCTTTCTTGGCTATTGCCTTGGAGGGCGCTTTTGCCGCTGCTTGCTTGGCTGCCGGCTGGGGTGCCGCAGTTTTTTCAGCTACCGCTTTTTTGGCGGGTGCTTTTTTAGCCGCCGTTTTCGCTGGCGCCGCTGCTTGCTTGGCAGCCGGCTTTGCGGACGGTGCCTTTTCAGCAGGTGCTGGTGCCGCCACCGCCGACGTTGCTTTTTTAGCGGGTGCTTTTGCAGGAGCGGCTTTTTTTGCCGCTGGTTTTTTCGCAGTTGCCATGGTTTTCTCCTCGATCAGGTTGCAAAAAGCACTTCGCTTGGATGTAGAAAGCGAAGCGATTCGCAGCATTGGGCCTTGAAAATCAGGCCCAGCGCCGCGAACACAGGAGCAACATTCCACACGCACTGGAGCGTGCCGACATGGAATGTTGCGAATCTAAAAATCATTGTTATGTTGGCCTTGTGCTTTTTGTCAATCTTGCGCTGTCAATCCCAGGAAAGGGCGCCGCCAGACTGGTACTCGATCACACGGGTTTCGAAGAAATTGCGTTCTTTTTTCAAGTCGATCATTTCGCTCATCCATGGGAACGGGTTCTCTTCATTTGGAAAGAGGGTTTCTAGACCGATTTGTGTGGCGCGCCGGTTGGCGATATAGCGAAGGTAGCCCTTGAACATCGAGGCATTGAGCCCGAGCACGCCGCGTGGCATGGTGTCTTCAGCGTAACGGTATTCAAGTTCAACGGCCTTCATGAACAAAGCATTGATCTCCGCCTTGAATTCAGCCGTCCAGAGGTGCGGGTTCTCCAGCTTGAGCTGATTGATCAGGTCAATACCGAAATTACAGTGCATCGACTCATCCCGCAGGATGTACTGGTATTGCTCGGCCGCGCCAGTCATCTTGTTCTGGCGGCCCAGCGCCAGGATCTGGGTAAAGCCGACGTAGAAAAACAGACCTTCCATCAGGCAGGCAAATACGATCAGGGACTTCAGCAGGGTCTGGTCCGCCTCGGTGGTGCCTGTTTTGAAGCTGGGATCTGAAATGGCCTCGATGAAGGGAATCAGGAACTGGTCCTTGTCCTTAATGGACTGCACTTCGTTGTAAGCATTGAAAATCTCGCCTTCGTCCAGCCCCAACGATTCAGTGATGTACTGGTAGGCGTGGGTATGGATGGCTTCCTCAAACGCCTGGCGCAGCAGGAACTGGCGGCATTCGGGTGCGGTGATGTGGCGGTAGGTGCCCAGCACGATGTTGTTGGCGGCGAGCGAGTCGGCCGTCACGAAAAAGCCCAGGTTGCGCATGACCAGGCGGCGCTCGTCGTCAGTCAGGCCGTTCGGGTCCTTCCACAGCGCGATGTCGCGCGTCATGTTGACTTCCTGCGGCATCCAGTGGTTGGCGCACGAGGCCAGGTATTTTTCCCAAGCCCATTTGTACTTGAACGGCACCAGTTGGTTGACATCGGTCTGGCCGTTGATGATGCGCTTGTCGGAAGCCTTCACCCGTTTGGCCTTGGCGGGCGCCGGGACATCCGGCAATGACTGAGGGGCACTAAAAGAGGGCGGCGGGAGGTCCGCTGAGCGGCTGGCTGGCAGGGCGCTGGAGGGAGGGGGCTGCAACGATGGTGTGACTTCTTCGTCCCAGGTCAACATAGAGAATTCCAATACTTCGGGATTATGAAAGGAGCGATGAAAAATGAAAAGTGCTCATTCGCATCGCCACGGATTTTGTTGCTCGATTGCATCGAGTTTTTGCCTCAGGCAGTCAGCAAATCGCGCCAAGAATTTCGCATGGCACGATCGACTGATTTTTACTGGCAAGCCTCGCATCCCGGGTCGTCGATCGCACAGAATTTAATGTCGGTTGCAGGCGATGCATGCATCTGAGCCTGCGCCGCGGCGGCCGCCTTTTCCAGCGCGCTCAGCCCCACCACCGCCGTTTCCGGGCCTGATGACACCGAGTTCATCTTGCCTGCCTTCACGGTTGACTTCTCAGCGTGCGTGGCACTCATGGTACGCAGGTAGTAAGTGGTTTTGAGGCCGCGCAGCCAGGCCAGTTTATAGGTCTCGTCGAGTTTTTTGCCTGAGGCGCCGGCCATGTAGATGTTGAGTGACTGTGCCTGGTCAATCCATTTCTGGCGGCGGGCGCCGGCTTCGACAAGCCAGGACGTCTCCACTTCAAAAGCGGTGGCGTACAAAGCCTTGATGTCATTCGGAACCCGGTCGATCGGACGCAGTGAGCCATCGAAGTGCTTGAGGTCAACCACCATCACGTCATCCCACAGGCCCAGGCGTTTCAGGTCGCGGACCAGGTAGCCATTGATGACGGTGAATTCGCCGGACAGGTTGGATTTGACCGAAAGGTTGCCGAAACAAGGCTCGATGCAGGCATCGACACCAATGATGTTGGAAATCGTCGCGGTGGGCGCGATTGCAACGCAATTGGAGTTGCGCATGCCGTCCCTGGCGATCTTCTGGCGCAGCGCGTCCCAGTCGAGGGTGGCAGAACGGTCCACCTCCACATACCCACCCCGCTCCTCGGCCAGCATGTCCAGCGTGTCCAGCGGCAAGATGCCCTGATCCCAGAGCGAACCCTTGTAGCTTTCGTACTGGCCGCGTTCCCTGGCCAGCTCGGTCGAGGCCCAGTAGGCGTGGTAGCAGATGGCTTCCATCGAGGTGTCGGCGAATTCGACCGCCGCCTGCGACGCGTAAGGCACGCGCAACTCGTACAGGCAGTCCTGAAAGCCCATCAGGCCCAGGCCGACCGGGCGGTGCTTCATGTTCGAGTGGCGTGCCTTTTCCACCGCGTAGTAGTTGATGTCGATCACGTTGTCCAGCATGCGCATGGCCGTGGTGATGGTTTTCTTCAGCTTGTCGTGGTCGAGCGCGCCGTCCTTCAGATGCTGGACCAGGTTGATCGAGCCAAGGTTGCAAACCGCTGTTTCGGTCGCGCTGGTGTTGAGCGTGATCTCGGTGCAGAGGTTCGACGAATGCACGACGCCGGCATGCTGCTGCGGCGAACGGATGTTGCAGGCGTCCTTGAACGTGATCCAGGGATGGCCGGTCTCAAACAGCATCGAGAGCATCTTGCGCCACATGTCGGTAGCCTGCAGGGTGCGGGAGGGCTTGAGTTCGCCGCGTGCGGCCCGTGCTTCATAGGCGGTGTAAGCCTTTTCAAAGTCCTTGCCATACTTGTCGTGCAAGTCGGGCGTGTCAGAAGGCGAAAAAAGCGTCCAGGTGCCTTTTTCCATCACCCGGCGCATGAACAGGTCGGGAATCCAGTTCGACGTGTTCATGTCATGCGTGCGGCGGCGGTCGTCGCCGGTGTTCTTGCGCAGTTCCAGGAATTCCTCGATGTCCAGGTGCCAGGTTTCCAGGTAAGCGCAGACCGCGCCCTTGCGCTTGCCGCCCTGGTTAACCGCCACGGCGGTGTCGTTGACGACTTTCAGGAAGGGCACGACGCCTTGCGATTCGCCGTTGGTGCCCTTGATGTGGGCGCCCATGGCGCGCACCGGTGTCCAGTCGTTGCCCAGGCCGCCGGCAAATTTGGAGAGCAGGGCGTTTTCCTTGATGGCATCGTAAATGCCTCCCAGGTCGTCGGCCACGGTGGTGAGGTAGCAGGAGGACAGTTGCGAGCGCAGTGTGCCAGCGTTGAACAGCGTGGGCGTGCTCGACATGAAGTCAAACGACGAGAGGATTTCGTAGAACTCAATGGCGCGTTCTTCGCGGTTTTTTTCGTTCAGCGACAGGCCCATGGCAACACGCATGAAAAACGCCTGTGGCAGTTCGATGCGTTGCTTGCGTACGTGCAGGAAGTAGCGGTCAAACAGGGTCTGCAAGCCAAGGTAATCGAATTTCAGATCACGCTCGGGTTTAAGTGCTGCGCCCAGGCGGGTCAAGTCAAACTGCTGCAGTTTTTCGTCGAGCAATTCGTTTTTAATGCCCTTGGCAATGAATTCCGGGAAGTAGCTGGCATAACGAGACGCCATGGCTTCCTGATTGACTTCCTCACCGAGCACTTCCCTTCGGATGGTATGCATCAGCAGCCGTGCAGTGGCATAGGTGTAGTCGGGATCTTTTTCAATCAGCGTGCGGGCCGCCAAGATGGAGGCCTTGTACACCTCGTCAATCGGCACGCCGTCGTAGAGGTTGCGCATGGTTTCCTGCACGATCGGATCTGGCTTGATATCGGCGCCCAGACCGGCGCAGGAGGCTTCAATCAGCGCCTGCAGGTTGGCGATGTCCAGCGCAACTTTTTTACCGCCGTCAAGCACATGCAGCACGGGTGCGGCCGGCGCCTGTGTCTGCAGCTGTTTTGCGCGTTCCTGGCTGTGCTTTTCGCGGTACAAGACATACGCCCGGGCAATTTCATGGTGACCTCCGCGCATCAGGCCCAACTCGACCTGGTCCTGCACATCTTCAATATGAAACGTGCCGCCTCCGGGCCGCGAACGCATCAGGGCGCGAACCACGGCCTGGGTCAGGCTGTCAACGGTTTCACGCACGCTGGCCGAAGCGGCGCCCTGCGTGCCGTGAACCGCCAAAAACGCCTTCATCATGGCCACTGCTATTTTGTGCGGCTCGAACGCCACTACAGAGCCGTTGCGGCGAATGATCTGGTAATGGGCAAGCGTGCCTGATGAGGTTGACGGCAAATGGGCGTGAGCAGAACTGGTGCCTGCAGATGGCAGGGGAACGGCATAGGGGATTGTTTGCATGGGTTTCCTCTTGTGTTTTGTTGTGTCGGACAACGGATTTGTAGAGTCAGAAAGAATTTGACTGTATTGACCATCGGTTGCGTAGCTACGCTGATTTCTCATATCACATCAACCGCGCCGTAGCAGCGTAAAGCCGGTATGGACACTATACCTAGGGTCTTTTGGTGTCGCAACCACTACAGGTAGTGTATCTCGGCGTTGAGTATTGTTGATGTCAAAAGTGGTTTTAATGACGTGGCTCGGCTGCGAGAGACAGCCAATTCATTGAAATGGCCGTGCGCGCCTGATGAAATCGACTTCTGTGAAACCGGGCCAAGCACTGACGCGGCTTGCCACAGGTTTTGGCCTGCAAACCCTCGCCGGGACTTGTGACGTGGGCACCAGTGACAAAGCGCTGCGCGAACAATGCGCCAGCTTGGCACGCTGGAAAAAAGAAATTTTTTAACGCTGCCAAGGAAAATAATGATCAGGCAAGGCAAGTGAATTTTGTAACAAAATCCAGTCAAAGCCTGCGCCAGGATCATGTTTGCGCCCGGCGGCGATGTGTTCATGCCCGGCAATATGCGCCACCGGGTAGGCTTGCAAAAGCGCGGCGCACAGGCCCGCCAGGGTTTCGTACTGAGGCGCCTCGAACGTGTTGCCTTCAAGGCCCTCGAGTTCGATGCCGATCGAGTCGTCATTGCATTGACCGCGTTCCCGGTAAAAAGACTCGCCCGCGTGCCAGGCGCGATCACCGCAAGCAACAAATTGCCACAGCGCGCCCGTGCGCGTGATGAAAAAGTGCGAGGAAACCTGCAGCCCCCGTATGCCTTGGAAATAGGGATGCGCGTCCCATTCCAGCTGATTGCTGAAAAGGCGTTGCACATTGCCATTGCCAAACTCCCCTGGCGGCAAACTGATTGAATGGACCACGATCAGGTCAATTTGCGCGCCTGCGGGGCGTGGGCCGCAATTGGGCGACGCCAGTGCATGCGCATAGCGGTACCAGCCGGATTGCCACAAAGCCGGACTTTGCCGGAAGGCCGGCTGTTCAGGCAAGGTCATCAAGGGTTTCAGCACTGTCGTCCTGGCCCGGTGTCACGATGCCCAGGCGGGCAATCCGGTAGCGAATCTGGCGTAGCGTCAAGCCCAGCTTGGTGGCTGCGGCGGTACGGTTGAACCCGGTTTCCTGCAATACCCTGACCAGGATGTTGCGCTCCTGCTGGTCCAGAAAATCTTGCAGGTTCTCAGGCACAGCCACCGGCTGCTCCGGTGCCGATTCGGCGTGCAGGAAGCTGTCCTCCCCCAGCGCTACCGCCCGATGCAAAATGTTTTCAAGCTCCCTGACGTTGCCGTTAAGGGGCAGCGAACGCAACTGCGCCATGATCTCACCGCTCAGCACGGGCATGTCAAGCCCCGACTCTTGGCAAATTCTTGACAGCAGGGCATTGCAAAGCGCGGGCAGGTCGTCAAGCCGGTCGCGCAATGGCGGCACCACAATCTCGATCACATTGAGCCGGTAATACAAATCCTGGCGAAACGTGCCTGCCTCGACACCCGCTGCCAGATCCTTGTGCGTGGCGCTGACGATGCGCACATCGACCTGGTCTTCCTGCGGCGAGCCCAGGGGGCGCACCATGCGCTCTTGAATGGCCCGCAGCAGTTTGGATTGCATCGCCAGCGGCAGATCGCCAATTTCATCGAGAAACAGGGTGCCGCCTTTTGCCGCCTGGAAATAACCCTGCCGGTCTTGCGCCGAGCCGGTGTAGGCACCCTTGCGCGCACCGAAGAACTCGGCCTCCAGCAGGTTCTCGGGAATCGCACTGCAATTGACTGCGACAAACGGACTGGCCATGCGGTGGCTGCAGCCATGGACCGCGCGCGCTACCAGTTCCTTTCCGGTCCCCGATTCGCCCCGTATCAGCACAGGCGCCATGCTGCCGGCCACCTTGACAATGCGCGCCTTCACTGCCCGCATGACGGGTGATTCACCGACCAGTTTTTGCAATATCGCTGTTGAATCAGCGCTGACGGACGAGGCCGCAGCAAGGGCGGGGGCGCCCGGTGTCGGCAAGCGCGCGGTGCTTTTCGTGCCGGTCAGGGCCACGTTTTGCGTTTCTTTTACAGCGGATGCCACGACGCTGCGGAACTGTTTCAGGTCCACTGGTTTGGTCAGGTAATCAAAAGCGCCTGCCTTGAGCGCTTCCACCGCATTTTCGGCAGAACCATGCGCAGTGATGACGACACACCGCTCGGCTCGCTGCTGCGCTGCCAGATCGCGAAGCAGCTCAAGCCCCAAGCCATCGGGCAGGCGCATGTCCGTGATGACGGCGTCGAAACGATCCGCCTTGAGGTGTTCGCGGGCCTGAAGCAGATCGCCGGCCGCCTCGACCTGATAACCCTGCCTGAGCAGTGTCAGCTCGTACAAGGTGCGCAGATCGGGCTCGTCATCGATGATGAGGATGCGGGCGGGCGCGGATGCGGGGGCTTGCGGATTCATGGATGGAGACAGTTCAGGAAACTCAGAAAATTCATAGGAGGACAGAATCCAGATAAGACATCTCGACGCCCAGGAACTGCGAAGCCGGCCTGAACATGATAAAAAACTCGTTTCCCTCGGTGTCATCGCGCAGCAGGCGCTGATAGCCAATCAGCGCGCCGTAGCGTTCGCACAATTCACGGCAGATGTAAAGGCCCAGCCCGCTGGAACGGCTCTCGGAGGAGAAAAAAGGCTCGAACAGGTGAGACTGGACAGTTTCCTCCAGCGGTTGTCCGTCGCTCCACACGGCCAGCCGGGCTTGGCCCGGTGCCACCAGTCGGGTGGTCACCTCCATGGCGTGGATAGAACCACTGGCATAGCGCAAGGCATTGTCCAGCAGATTGATCATCAGGCGCCGCAGATGTTCGTCGTCAAAGCAGACGGCGGCGTTGCCGCTGTCGGTGTTGATGCGCAGCCAGCCTGCTGCGGCGTTCTGTTTGGCCCAGTCGGTTGCGATACGCGTGGCGGCTTCGTCAAGCAGAAGCTCGGTGGTCTGCGTTGCCGGGATCTGCTGCTGGGCGCGCGAAATATCGAGCACTTCATCAACTATTCTTGCCAGGCGCCGGGCATTCTGGCCGATCATTCCGGTGAGCTGGCGCTGCTCCTGGTCATGCAAATCTTCTTCGAGCAGCGCATTGGCCTGAGAAATGGCGGCCAGGGGATTTCTGATTTCATGTGCGACCGCCGCTGACATGCGGCCCATGGCGGCGAGTTTCTGGATGCGCACACGCGCCTCCATTTCCCGCAGATCTTCCAGAAACATCACGCACAGGCTTTCGTTCAGATGGCCCTGCGGCACTGTCAGGCGAGAGCGAACATGCAGTCTTCTGGTGCTCAGGCCCCGATGTGCCAGGCTGATGTCGGCTTGCTGCGCAGACTGCAGCATGAAGGTCTTTTGCATCAGCTCGGTCAGGGGTTGCCAGGCGGCTTGCGCCTTGAGGCGGAACGGTGCCTGGCAAAGGGCGTCTTGCGTTGCCAATAAGTGTCTGGCCGCCGGGTTGGCCGAGCGCACGATGCCATTGATATCCATGACCAGCACTCCGTCGGTCATGGCAGCGATCACCAGTTCATTGACCTGAACCTGCATGAGGGCAGCGGACTGGCTTCGTTGGACCAGTTTCTCCTCCTGGGCCAAACGCAGAGCCAGCTGATTCGCAACCAGGGCAACGAGGAAAAATCCCGAGCTGCTCAGCCCTGCCTGCAGAAACCGGGCATTGGCGTCGAAACCGCCATGCATTGAACTCCAGAAAGCATCGGCCAGCAGCAGCAGTGTCACGCTGGCTGCAGTGCCGAACGCCAGCAGGATTGATCCCAATATCGAAGCCAGCAGCACCGGCAACGCAAACAGCGGGGTGTAGTTCAGGCCATTGGCTTGGAAAAAGTTAAGCAGTGAAAACGCAATCACGTCTACGCCGATGGTAAGCAGCCATTGGGCGTCAAAGGTGCTTCGGTGGGGCCGGGGATGCGCCCAGAGCCGAACCGCCAATGTGGCGCACAGATAGGCCAGGCATACCCCCAGCGTCCAGTGGTTGATGCTGTTGCCCAGCGCCTGCAGGGCTCCCTGCAAGGCCACCAGCACCATGGCGATGGTGACGCGGGCACTCATGAAAACCAGCCAGAGGCGCCCGAAGGAACCCTGGGTGGATTCCGCATCCCAGGCACCCGCCATTTTTGCTCCAGGGTTTCGCCAGAAAGGGCCTGGCAGCTTCATTTAATCCCCGGCCTCACGGCGGTGCGCCTCACTGCAGTAAAAACCTTCGCGGCCGATCAGCGCATCGGATTTGGGCAGATGGACATGACACAGGTCGCAGGCCACCATTTCCGTGGCGCTGGCAACCGGCGGTACGTTCGCGCGTGGCGATGCCGCCTTCTTTGCATTTTGACGGTTCTGGCGCCAAAGCCAGAAGACCACCAGGACAAGGGCAATGATCAACAGGTATTTCATGCCCGCCTCAAGATGACTTCAAGAACGAAACGCGAACCGGCATAGCTCAGCAGCAGCAGGGCCGCGCCCAGGTAGAGCACGCCGACGGCTTTCAGCCCTCGCCAGCCCAGGCGCGCGCGGCCGATCAGGAGGCTGGCAAAAGCCCCCCAGGCCAACAGTGAAAAAACAGTTTTGTGGTCCCACCGCCAAGCCAGTGCCGGGCCATACAGCGTTTCGGCAAACCACACGCCCGCCAGCAAGGTCGCTGACAACAGCACGAACCCCGCCTCGACAAACCGGAAGGTCAGGCGTTCGAGCGTGAGCAAGGGAATGCCGGCGTCGTTTTGACGGGCTTGGCGCATGGCGCGCTCGGCGCGCAGCATCAGCCACCCATGCACCACGGCAGCTGCAAACAGCCCATAAGAGGCAATGCCCAAGGCCCAGTGCAAGGGCAGCCAGGGGGAGGCAATCGCATGGTAGCTGGTGCCCGGGAAAAGCACGGCCAGAATGACCGCGGCGCTGCCCAGCCCCGCCAGTGACCAGTGGGCTTGAAGCTGCGGAAAAAGACGGCGTTCCACTGCATAGACGGTGAGGACCAGCCAGACGGTCATGGACAGCGCCGGCGCGAAGCCAAAACGCGGCGGCGTGCCCAGCAGGGCCTCGATGAGGGTCAGCGCATGCAAAAGCCAGGCGCCCAGCAGCAGGCTGCGCAGCGTGCCTTCGCTCAGGCGCGGGGTTGCCAGCGCGAGTACGCCATAGGCGATGGCCGCGGCCGTGGCCGCACCCAATCCCCATCCATCGCTGAAAGCTAAAATCATGACGACAGTTTAGCGCCTGGCCAGGTCTTTCATGGCCGTTGGCTCCCTTGCAGCGCCCCGTTTCAGGACCCTTTTCATGGCTACAGCCCTTACCGACAAGTTATCCCGCCTCGTCAAGGAAATGCGCGGCCAAGCCCGCATTACCGAATCCAACGTGCAGGACATGCTGCGCGAAGTCCGCATGGCGCTGCTGGAGGCCGACGTGGCCCTTCCCGTGGTGCGCGACTTCATTGCCCGGGTCAAGGACAAGGCGCTGGGCCAGGAAGTGATGGGGTCGCTGTCCCCGGGGCAGGCCCTGGTGGGCATCGTCAGCCGCGAACTGGCCGCCACCATGGGCGAGGGCGTGAGCGACATCAACCTGGCCGCGCAGCCGCCCGCCGTGATTTTGATGGCCGGCCTGCAGGGCGCCGGCAAGACCACCACCACCGCCAAGCTGGCCAAGCACCTGATTGAAAAGCGCAAGAAAAAGGTGCTAACGGTTTCGGGCGACGTGTACCGGCCAGCCGCCATCGAGCAGCTCAAGGTGGTCACCAAGCAGGCCGGCGCCGAATGGTTCCCGAGCACGGCGGACCAAAAGCCAGCCGACATTGCCCGCGCCGCGCTGGACTACGCCAAGCGCCACTTCTTCGACGTGCTGCTGGTCGATACCGCCGGCCGCCTGGCCATCGACGAAGCGCTGATGGCCGAGATCAAGGAACTTCACGCCATCTTGAATCCTATTGAAACGCTGTTCGTGGTCGATGCGATGCAAGGCCAGGATGCGGTCAACACCGCCAAGGCCTTCAAGGAAGCGCTGCCGCTGACCGGCATCATCCTGACCAAGACCGATGGCGACTCGCGCGGCGGCGCGGCGCTGTCGGTGCGGCAGATCACCGGCGCGCCGATCAAGTTCTCGGGCACCAGCGAGAAAATCGACGGCCTGGAGGTGTTCGACGCCGAGCGCCACGCCGGCCGTATTTTGGGCATGGGCGACATCGTGGCGCTGGTCGAGCAGATGGCCTCGGGCGTGGACATGGCGGAGGCGCAAAAGCTGGCGGCCAAGATCAAGTCCGGCGACGGCTTTGACCTGAACGATTTTCTGGGCCAGCTGCAGCAGATGAAGAAAATGGGCGGCCTGTCCAGCCTGATGGACAAGCTGCCGGCGCAGATGATGGCCAAGGCCGGCCAGGTGGACATGGACAAGGCCGAAAAGGACATCAAGCGCAAGGAAGGCATCATCCAGAGCATGACGCCGCTGGAGCGCCGCAAGCCGGACCTCATCAAGGCCACGCGCAAGCGCCGCATCGCCGCCGGTTCGGGCGTGCATGTTCAGGAGGTCAACCGCCTGCTCAACGAGTTCGAGCAGATGCAGGGCATGATGAAAAAAATGAAGGGCAGCGGCATGATGAAGATGATGAAGCGCATGGGCGGCATGAAGGGCATGCCGAAGTTCTGAAGTCTTTTTTGGATCAAAAAAGGCTCTAGCGCAATGAGGGTATGGGTATTGTGCTATTAAAAGCGTAGTGCTTCCCGGCTTCTTCCTGGGGATGTTGGCCGTGTTCAAGCCGCTAACGCAGCGGCAGGCAGGCAAAATGGTTGCTTGACTTTGCAATATGTCAAGGTCAAAGTCGGGCTTGACTCCCCTGGAAAACAAGGTTTCCAGGTTATTACTGCTGCTTACAGCGATCCTGATGGGTCTGCTGAATCGAGTAGGCAGGGTTCAAATTCTTAAGCAACAAAGAGCTGGCCTGTCCAGGCAGCCAGTGCAGTATTGGAAACATGCCAAACCCAAACGACCAGCGGCAGCCCTCCGCAGCGCTAGTTCACAAGCTGCGCGAAGCCAACCAGAACCTGGTCATTGCCTCATTGAAGGCGCAGGATCTGCAGGATCAGGCTGAAATGGCGGTTGAACGCCAGACGGAATTTCTGTCGATGCTGGCGCACGAACTCCGAAACCCGCTGGCGCCTATCGCCATGGCGGCCGACCTACTGAAGAGCATTTCCGCAGCGCATCCTCAACTGCCGAATATTCACCAGATCATCGCCCGCCAGGTAAGCAGCATGAAGCGCCTGCTTGAGGACCTGCTGGATGCTTCACGGGTCAGCAGCGGCAAGATCACGTTGAGGAAAAGCCCCTTGCTGCTGACCGATCTCGTTCGGGTCGCGGTCGAAATCAGCCAGCCCCTGCTGAACAAAAATCGCCAGCAGCTGACCCTGGACTTGCCGGAGCGGCCGGTTGTGGTTGACGGCGACGCGGTGCGGCTTTCGCAAGTGTTTTCCAATCTGCTCATCAACGCCAGCAAATACTCATTGCCGGGCAGTCCCATCGGCTTGTCAGCCTGCCACCAGGCCGATGGTTCGCTGGCGATTCGCGTGACAGACCGGGGCGTCGGCATCGAGCCGGACATCCAGCCTTTCATCTTCGACCTGTTCACGCAGGCGCCGCGCACGCTCGAACGCTCCGAAGGCGGCCTGGGCATCGGCCTGGCAATGGTTCGCAGCCTGGTGGAAATGCATGGTGGAACGGTTCATGTCCGCAGCGAAGGCCTGGGCTGCGGCAGCGAGTTCACGGTGCTGCTGCCGGTGTCCGCCGACCAGTCCGTGGCGCCCGAAGCCATCGTGGCCGTGTCCGCGGACTCGGCCCGGCCTTGCCGGATACTGGTCGTGGAAGACAATGCCGATGCCAATGAAACCTTGAATTTTTGCCTGAGGTTGGATGGGCACACCGTGGACTCGGCGTTTGACGGCCCGGCCGGGCTTGCCATGGCGGTCAACGGGCATTACGACCTCGTCGTCTGCGACATCGGCTTGCCGGGCATGGACGGCTACGAGGTGCTCAGGCAGATGCGGCTGCTCCGGCTTTCGTCCATGCCCTGCTGTATTGCCATGACGGGCTATGACCAGCGGGACTTCCGGGCGCACGCGCTGGAGGTGGGCTTCGACCATTACCTGGTCAAGCCCGTCTCGATGGGCGTGCTGCAGAGCATTATTTCCAAAGCCTTTCCTCAGCAGCCCTGACCGGATGATGCAAACAACTGACTACCCGCGCCGTCAAATGATCGAGGCGGCCTTGAAGCGGCAGCCTGACGCCATCGTGGCCACCACCATCCGCCTCTGGGAGCAACTCGCCCCCGAGCTGATTTCAATCATTGGAGAGGGTGGTTTCAACTCGCTTTATTCAAGAAGCGTCCGCCTGGCTGGCGCGAAACACCCCTGGATGCCAAAAAATGGCAAGCCCCCTGTCCCGGATCAGCGTTTCGCCGAACTGCACGCCTGCCTGCAGGCGCAGGATGCGGCGCAGGCCGGGCACGGCAGCAGGGCTTTGTTCAATATTTTTCTGGACCTGCTCGGCTCATTGATAGGCGAGGCGCTAACCACCCATCTTTTGCACTCGGCCTGGCGCCAAGAGGCTTTTGAAATACCGGCAAAGGATTTTCCAACATGACTCAAAAAGTAACCATCCGTCGGCTGCCGAGCGGAGTACCCGGAATGGATGAGCTGCTGGGCGGCGGCATACCGGAGTTTTCATTCAACCTGATTGCCGGCATGCCCGGCTCCGGTAAAACCACGCTGGCGCACCAGATCATGTTTTCGCTGGCCAACCCTGAGCGGCGCGCCCTTTTCTTCACCGTCTTGGGCGAGCCGCCGCTCAAGATGCTGCGCTACCAGCAGCAGTTTTCCTTTTTTGATTTCGACAAGATCAATGCCTCCATCAAATTCGTGAATCTGGCGGCCGACCTGCTGGTGGGCCAATTCGACCAGGTGCTGGCCCGCATCATCGAGGAGGTGGAAAGCTTTTCGCCCAGCCTGGTGTTCGTTGACTCCTTTCGCTCGGTGGTGCAGTCGGCCAGGTCGGCTGCGGATCCGAGTGCGTTCGGGCTGCAGCATTTTGTGCAGACGCTGGGCGTGGAAATGACGAGCTGGCAGGCCACCACCTTCCTGATCGGCGAGTATCCGGCGCAGGAAGAGGAATCCAGCCCGGTCTTCACGGTCGCCGACGGCATTTTGTGGCTGTCGCAGCATGTCCACCGCGATGCCATGGTGCGCAAGCTGCAGGTCGTCAAGATGCGCGGGCAGGCGCAGCGGCCCGGCCTGCATACTTTTCGGATCACCCACCATGGGCTTGAAGTATTTCCGCGCGCCATTCTCAAGTCTGACTCCACCGGCGACGTTCAGGTGTCCAGCAACCTGCGGCTGACCATGGGAGTGCCCCTGCTCGACGAGATGATGGGCGGCGGGCTGCCGGCGGGCTATTCGCTGCTGGTGGTCGGCCCCACGGGCTCGGGCAAAAGCGTGCTTGCGACCGAGTTTCTGGCAGAAGGCGCGCGACTGGGAGAGCCGGGCGTGATTGCGGCGTTTGAAAAAAGTCCCAACCAGCTGCTCAGCCACCGTCTGCATGAACTGGTCAAAAGCGGCCATGTCGGGGTCATTGACACCCGTTCGCTGGATTTGTCGATAGACGAAACCCTGCATGACCTGGTGCAGCTCATCAAGAAAATGAAGGCGAAGCGGGTGGTGATCGACTCGCTGTCCGGTTTCGAGCTGGCGCTGGCATCGATTTTTCGTGAGGACTTCCGCGAGTCTTTGTACCGGCTGGTCTCGGTGCTGACCAGCATGGGGGTGACGGTGCTGATGACGGCTGAACTGGAAGACCGTTACACCGATCTGCGGTTTTCTTCGTACGGCAATGCGTTCCTGACCGATTCCATCCTTTTGCTGCGCTATGTGGAACTTGCCGGCCAGTTCAGGCGCGTGGTTTGCGTTGTCAAGGTGCGGGCCAGCGCGCACAGCAAGGAAATCCGCTTCTTCGATATCGAGGACGACAGCATCAGGATCGGCGAGGCGCTGACCCAGTACCAGGGCATTCTTTCAGGCCATCCAGCCCTGCATCCTGCTGGCAGCTGAAGCGGCAGCAACAGCACCAGGGCCGGAGTTGCCGCATGCCCGGTCTGCGCGGCAGTGCTCAGGTGCTCACAGGGCGTCCGTGGGCGGCATGCGCGGCAGCAGGACGGTGAACACCGTGCCCGATGCCGCGCTCGATGCCGCCGAAATCTTGCCGCCGTGACTGCTGGTGATCTCGCGGGCAATAAAGAGGCCCAGCCCCAGGCTGCTGCTGGGGGCGCCTTTTTGCTGGCCGTCCTCCACCGCCAGCTGAACCAGCGGATCAAAAATCGCCTGCAGCGACTGCGCCGGAATGACCGGGCCGAGGTTGCGCACTTCCAGCCTGACTGCATCGGCCTCGCCGTGGGCGGTGAGCACCACCGGATGGGGGTCGGCGCGGTACTGCGCGGCATTGTTGAGCAGGTTGGACACCAGCTGCTGCAGCCGCGCCCGGTCGAACGCGCCGAACAGGTCGCCGCTGGCCTGCAGCTCGAACGGGCAATCGGGATGGCCAGCCTGCGCGTCGTCCAGCGCTGCCTGGCAGATGTCGTGCAGGTTTTCCCAGCGCCGCGCCAGCGGAATGCCGCCGCCGAGCTGGGTGCGGGCATATTCGAGCAAGTCGTTGACCATGGCGGTCATGGTGGCGGCGCTGCGCGCTACGCGCGCGCCCATCAGCCGGGTGCCGTCGCTGCCGACAGCGGCTCGCGTCAGGTAGCTGCCCGCCATGGTCATCGTGGACAGCGGGCTGCGCAGGTCGTGCCCGAGGATGGCCAGGAAGGTGTCGCGGGTGCGGTCGGCATTTTCGGAATAAGTCACCACCGACTCGGCCAGCGCCTGGTCCATTGCCTCGTTGAAGCGGGTGATGTCCATGAAAACTTCCGGCGTGAACGGCGCCATGTGCGGCGCCCACAGCCGGAACACGGTGGCCCGCAGCGCCCGGTATTCGGCCGTCAGCTGTATCAGGCTGAAGCCGCTGGCCTGACGCAGCGTGCCATGGATGGCGGCAGCGCTCTTGCGGTCCACCTCGTGGTCGGGCTGGCCTTCGGACTTTTCCTTTTGCTGGGCCGCGGTCTGGTGTTGCTCGATGTCCAGCACCAGCTCCTGCAGGATTTCCCTGGCATGGTCGCGCAGCAGCAGCGGCGGCGGCGTGGGCGAGACCGGAAACAGGGTCTTGGCAAAGACGTCCCACGCGACCAGGATGTCCTCCATGTAAGTGGTGATGAAGAGCGAGAGTTTCATGGGCAGCTCAATGGACTTGTCAGCGCTGGGCTGTTGGGGGGCGGGGTGGATGGGCTTGATGCGTCAGGGTGCCCAAAGCGCCGGCTGATCCTCACGGCTGCCCAAGCGTACGCCAATAACCCGCGCAATCCTTGAGAACCGGTGTTTATTAAACAAAACAGCCTGCAGCGCAATAAGCACGGGCGCAAGCTGCTATTTAAAAAATAGCAAGTTGCGCCCGCTGGCAGCTCAGGGCCGGGTTGCTGTCAGGCGGCCTTGAGTTGCGGCTTGGCCGGCTGGCCGGCATGCAGCCAGGCACGGCGCAGCACGGCGGGGGAGCGGGTCTCCTCCGGGATCAACAGGTAGTTTTGCGCCCGCATCGCGGTGCCCACGCCGACCTTGCTGGTCAGCACGGTCATCGGGATCGACAGCAGCAGCGGAAGGCCCACCGGCAGCAGCCAGACCAGTGCGCTGGCATCGATCATCGCAATACCCGCGGCCAGCACCGCGACCACGCTGCTCATCGGCGCGAGCTGCTGCAGCGCATGGCGCCAAGGCACGGCGGCCGCTTCGCGCGGCGGCGATTTCCATTCCAGCTTCAGGCCGGTCAGGGCGATGACGACGAACAGGGAGTGCGCCAGCATGCGGATCGGCGCCTGGAGCAGGGCGATCAGGGTTTCCAGCAGGGCGCTGCGCAGGAGGCTGGCGGTGCCGCCATACGCCTGCTGCTGGCGATTGATCAGCACGGCGGCCAGGCCCAGGATGCGCGGCAAAAACAGCATGCACAGCGTCCAGGCCCACAGCGACATCAGCTCGCCAGGCAGCACATTCCAGTCGCCCACCATCGGCGAGCCCGACAGCCACAGCGCCGTGCCCATGGTCATGAAGCACAGCCACAGCGGGGCTGACAGGTAGGCCATGGCGCCGGTGGCAAACATCGAGCGGTGCACCGGATGGATGCCGGGCTCGGCGATCAGGCGGGAATTCTGCAGGTTGCCCTGGCACCAGCGCCGGTCGCGCTGCAGCTCGGCCAGCAGATCGGGCGGCTGCTGCTCATAGCTGCCGATCAGGTCGGCCACCAGCCACACGTGGTAGCCGGCGCGGCGCATCAGCGCGGCCTCGACGAAGTCATGCGACATGATGCTGCCGGCCATGCCGCCCGTGCCTTCGATGCGCGCCAGCGCGCAATGCCGCATGAACGGCTCGACGCGGATGATGGCGTTGTGGCCCCAGTAGTGGGACTCGCCCATCTGCCAGAACTGCATGCCCAGCGTGAACAGCCGGCCGGTGACGCGCGAGGCGAATTGCTGGGCGCGGGCATGCAGCGTGACATGGCCGATGGCCTGGGTGGCGGTCTGGATGATGCCGGCTTTCGGGTTGGCTTCCATCAGCTTGACCATGGAGACCAGGCAGTCGCCGCTCATCACGCTGTCGGCATCGAGCACCACCATGTAGCGGTAGTCCTTGCCCCAGCGGCGGCAGAAGTCGGCCACGTTGCCGGCCTTGCGGTCGGTGCGGCGCTTGCGCAGGCGGTAATA